>WGMQ01000027.1 GCA_016125005.1 bacterium
CGACGCCGTTGCGCCGGAGATCGCCATCGGGCCGGAACCCGTGTCGCGGTACCATTGATAGGCGAAGACGCCGAGGCCGTCGGCATCCGAAATCCCCGAGATATCGGCGGTCAGCGTCTGGTCTTCCGTCGCGGTGCCGGTGATCACCGGGACGCCGGCGGGATCGTCATTGACGTTGGTGACCGTCACGGTGACGCCAACGGTTTCCGTGACGCCCGAGGGACTCTCGACGGAATAGGTGAAGCTCTCCACACCGTTGAAATTCGCGTCGGGCGTGTACGTCATGGTTCCATCGGAGGCAAAGACGACCGCGCCATTGGCCGGCTGGGTCACCGAGGCGACGAAACGGCCGGCATTTTCGAAATTGTCGGCGGATGCCCCATTGGTTCCGGTCAACACGTTGAAGGTTACCGGGGTGTCCTCGGCGGTGCTTATCGCGTCCGCAACCGCGTCGGCAACCGACGTGACGCTGAGCGCGATGCTGTCCGACGCGCTTTGCGAGGAATCGAAGATGTTTACGGCATCCAGGAAATTGCCATAGTCCGGATTGCCGCCGGAAGCCGAGATGCTGTCGAAGGAGAGCAGGATATTGTTGCCGGTGGCTGTGCCCAGATCGGCCGCGTACTGAACCCAATCGGAGTTGTCCGTGGAATAATCCTGATTGAGCAGCACAACATCGTCGCCACCGCCCAGCACGCCGTTTGCCCCGAGATCGATCGCGGTGACATTCATGGTGTCGACGCCGTGACGGCCGCGATGCGCGAAGGTCAGCGCCAGCGAACCCCCGGCCTGGTCCGGAGTAAAGGTCTGGGAAAGGGTCGAGACCTCGCTCGCATTCAACTCGGCGAACTGATCGCCCTCGAATGACGGGACGCCGTGGTGCCCGCTGTCCTGGATTTCGATGTTGTCATCGCTGGCCGATGTATCCCAGCCCGGCACGGAGACTTCGTCGACATAATGGTAGCCGTCGGTGTCCGCAAAGTCAGGTTCCTCGAAACCGGAATTGAGGAAACCGGTATCGGTCGGCCTCGTGACATTGACGACAAGGCTTGTGCTGCCGTTCCAATCGGCTTGCGGCACGAAGGCCAGGCCATCAAGCGCGCTGTTGATGTCGGCGACGGACCCAAGGAGCCGGATTTCATTCGTCCCGTCACCGGCAACCGAAAGAAGCCCGCCGGTGCCGCCAAGCAAGAGCGTGCCGGTTCCCGCGGGAACGGAAATGCTCACGATGGCGTTGCCCGCAGCATCGCCAACAGTCTCGCTCAGCACTATCGCACTGCCATTGGCGGACGAAAGCACGATCGCCTCATCTTCCGCGCCCGTCTGCGCAGTCGGGAGGGCTACGCCGGCAATGTCGCCCACCGCGGTCACGTCAATGTTGACCGCCGCGTCGTCGGTTCCGCCATTGCCGTCGGAAACCACATAATCGAATGACACCGGCCCCGCGTAATTGGCGGCCGGCGTGAAGGAAATCGTCCCGTCGGCTGAAACGTCGACGCTGCCATTTTCGACCGTGATGGTTTGGGGGAATCCCGGGGTCAACGCGACGCCATTGATGGACGTGACCGCCAGGGTGTCGCCATCGGCGTCCATGTCGTTGCCGGCCGGGTCGATGACCGAGGGGCCGGAATCTTCTCCCACCGCCACCGCGTCATCCACCGCTACCGGATTGGCAAGCGTATGGCGCCAATTGCTTGCCTGGCTTTCGAGCACAGCGAGTCGCGCCTCGATTTCGCCGACCTCGAATTCAAGGTCCCAATCGCCGCCAAGACTCGAATGCCCGGTGACATCGTCGCTCGCCGCGATATCGGCGCCTGTGATCTCGGCAAGCGCGGAAACGGCAGCAAGTCCATCCTGACCGGCGGCGAAATCGCAACCATAGATGAGAATGTCGGCATTGGCGGAAAGCGAAGCGCCAATTTCGCCCAGGCGGCCGGCATGGACGCCATCGATCGTGTCGACGTTCAGTTCTCCGCTGCCCAGCGTCAGATGGCCCGAGCCGCCATGCGCCAATATGTGGATCGCTTCGACATCGCTCCGGGAGGCCAGCACCTCGGCGATCTGCTCCACCCCGTCCCGGTCGGGGTCGAGAAACACGATGTCGGCGGAAGGATCGATGCCGGCAAGAAGATCGCCGGCATCCTCGACGCGGGAATCGATGAAAACGATCTGCGAGGGTCCCGCGATATCTCCCGCATCGACGAGCGGCTCCGCCGAATGAACGGCATCGGCGAAATGGCCGCCAGTCGCGCCGGAATGGTCCCCGGCGCCGTCGTGAAACTCGGGTGGCGCGTCGCCGAGAACATCGACAATGGCCGCGCCGAGAGCCGCGTCGAACGCGATGCGCGGTTCAAGTTCGCGAAATTCCAGCACCGCCGGACGGCTGATGCGAGACCGGCGGAGACCCTGTCTTCCCGGCAAGATTGCCTGATCTGCTCTTTGCATTGCTTTCCCAACGATCCGGAAGTCTGCCCTCACAAGACAAAGACCGCCATTCGATCGCTGGAAGCATAGCTGCCGCATGGTTAACAAAGCGGTTATCGCATTGCGGCGTGCCGATGGCGGCCGCAATACCGGCAGATGCGTGGATTGTGCGGCCGAAACTGCGGCATCGCTCGCGCCCGATCGACGGCTTGACGCAGTTGCGCGCGAAAAAGCCGTGCCGAACTTGCTTTCGAGGCTCCCGGCTTAACTCGTCATTAAGCACGTCTGGATAGTTTGCGTTAAGAAACAAGGTTAATGAATTCTCATGCGCCACCATAGCGCTTCCGCCGCAAAACCCTCCAGGGACCGTAAGACGGGCGCCGCGCTTGGACGATTGGCGGTCTTGTGCGTGCTCGCGGGCAGTCTCGCCGGTTGCGGCATTCATCCGCAACCACTCACGCAGGAAGAGTTCGCGCTGCGCGCCGCCGCCAACATTCAGGGCCTCACCCTCGGCCAGGAGCCCGTGTCGCGGACCATAGGCCTTGGCGAAGCCGTGGCGCGGGCGCTGAAATACAATCTGGCATTGCGGGTGAAGCAGGACCAGATCGCCGTCGCCAGCGCCAAGCTCGACATCCGCGGCTACGCCATGCTGCCCGAAATCGTGATGAACTCCGGTTATGTCAGTCGCAACAACTACCAGGCGTCGACCAGCCTCAACCTCGTGACCGGACAGCGCGACACCGATCCATCGACCTCGCAGGATCGCAATCAGTACTCGAAGGACATTTCCATCGGCTGGGACATTCTGGATTTCGGATTGTCTTATGTGCGGGCGCAACAGGCCGCGGACGATGTGCTGATCGCCCGCGAGATGTGGCGAACCACCTTGCACAAGCTGGTCGAGGAAGTGCGAACTCAATACTGGCGCGCTTCAACCTATCAACGCCTGATCGGGCGGCTGAAGGCGCTGGACCGGCGAACCGGCGCCGCGCTCGCCAACAGCAGGAAGCTCTCGCTCGGCAGTGAGGTGAACCGGCTCGAAGTGCTCAATTCAGAACGCGAACTGGTGCGCGTCAAGCAGGCGATCAAGGATCTGGAGCAGGAGCTGATCGACGCCAAGTCCGAACTCGCCACCTTGATGAACCTCAAGCCTGGCACTCCCTACACACTGGACGCCAGCCGTCCCGATCACAAACGCTTCAAACTCGATATGCCGCTCGACGAGGTGCTGGAAATGGCCGTCGCCAACCGGCCAGAGATGCGGCAGAATTTCTACGAGCAGCGCATCAACGTGAAGGAGGCGCAGGTCAATCTGCTGGAGCTTTTCCCCAGCATGCGACTTTATTCCAGCGACAACCGCAGCAGCAATTCGTTTCTGCTCAACGCCGACTGGGTATCGGTCGGCGCGGCGATGAGCTGGAACCTGATCAACGCCTTCCGGTATCCCGCCAAGCAGAAGGCACAGAAGACCAAGCAGGAGATGATCCGGCGGCAGGCGCTCGCCACCTGCATGACGATCGTGTCCCAAGTCTATATGGGCCTCAATCGCTACGACTATTTCCAGGATCGGCTCTCCATGTCGGAACGGTTTCTGTCCGTGCAGAGGCGCCTCACCCAGCAGATGCGGCTGGAGGCGCAAGCCGAAAGAGTGAGCGAGCAGGAACTCATCCTGGAGGAGATGAACGAACTCATCGCCGAAGCAAAATTCGACATGGCCTATGCCGATCTGGAAAAGGCGCATGGCGGACTGATCGCCAGCATCGGCCTCGACCCGACCCCCCTGCTCGACCCTGCCGCGCCGGTTGCCGTGCTGTCCAGCGCCCTGGAAGAGGGGTGGAAAAACGCCTTCGTACCGAGCCGGGATCCCCGGACCCGGCATCCCGCACCGGCACAATGAGGAAACCAAATCCATGATCGGAACGGCGCAAACACGGAGCGGCGCGGCGATCTGCCTGCTGGCGATGATGATCGGACCCGCCGGCGCAAGCGAGGTTGGCGCGGAACTGCCGATCCGCGGCGTGGTGCGCTCGCTGCACAGCGCGACATTGTCGACGGATCTGCGCGCGCAGGTAACCGCAGTCAATTTCCGCGAGGGCGAACGCTTCGCCAAGGGCGACATCCTGATCGAGTTCGACTGCCGGGCGCAGCGGGCCAGACTCTCCGCCGCCAGCGCTTTGCGCAAGGAGAAGGCCGTCAACCTGAAAAGCGCGAGATATCTCAAAGGGATGAAAGCCGGCAGCACGCAGGATCTGGAGATTGCGCAGGCGCAGGTCGAACAGGCCGACGCCGAAATCGAGGCGATTGCCGCCAACCTGGCGAACTGCCGGATCGAGGCGCCATACGACGGCGTCGTCAATGAGACCCATGTCAGGCCCAATGAAATGCCCGCCGAAGGGGCGCCGGTCCTGTCGATCGTCGATCCGCAAAGTGCGGAGATCGAGTTGATCGTCTCCTCCGACAGGATCAACCAGATGGTGCCTGGACGCGAATTCGATTTCCAGATCGACGAGACCGGACTCACCCATCGCGCCGTGATCCGGCGAACCGCCCCTGTCGTCGATCCGGCGAGCCAGACCGTGAAGGTGTACGGCGAGTTCCTGAAGCAGGAGCGCCTCGTCCTGCCGGGCATGAGCGGCGGCGCCGCGTTTGACAGCAACTGGGCGCTGCGATGAGCGCACCGGCCCGCATTCACACATCGGCGTCGCAACGCGGAAACGCAGGCCCGCTCGTCGCATCGGGCAATGCCCATCGCCCCGCGAACCGCTTTCGCCAGACGCGCCCGCCCGACGCGCTCAATCCGGCAATCGCGCTGGAACAGGCGATCGCTGAAACGCGCAGCAGGCAGGCGCTGTTTATGGTGATGGCCAACCGGGCGCGCGCCATTGCCGGCGGCCGCCAGGTGTTCGTCTTCGCCGGTTCGCATGCCCCGCGGATCGTTGCGGTGTCGGGTTTGCCGGATGTAAACCGCCGATCCCCGCTGGTGCAGGACTTCGAGCGGCTGATCGCCGTGCTGATGAGCGCCGGCGAACTGGGAAGCCCGCGCAGATTCGCGCTGGGCGCGGCCTCGACGGGCGTTGCTCCCACTCTGCAAACCTACCCCTTCGCAAATCTGCTTTGGACGCCGATCGAGGGCGAGGACGGCAAGCCGGCCGCCGGTGTGCTTTATGCAAATATCGAGCGCTGGTCCGGACCGCAGGTCGACTTCCTGACAAGCGCAGCGTCCGCCTACCGCGACCGGCTGCGAGCCCTGTCCCTGCCCGAGAAGGGCGCATTGCGCATGCCGAAATTCGCCTGGCGCGCGAACAGGCGGAAAACAGTGGCAATCGCCGCCCTGTCGATCGCAATTGGCCTTTGCGCACCGACGACCATGACGGTCAGTGCGCCGTTCAAGGTCGTGAGCCAGAACCATCTGATCGTATCGGCGCCGGTCGAGGGCGTGATCGAGGCGGTGCTGGTGAAACCGGGAGACGCGGTCGTGGCGGGCCAGACGCTCGCACGCTTCGCCGACACCGCCCGTCGCAACGAGGTGGCGATCGCCCAGCGCGAAGTCGATCTGAGCCAGGCCGTCTTCCGGCGCGCCAGCCAGTTGTCCTTCGAGGACGACGAAGGCCGCCGGCAACTCGCCCCCACTCTTGCCGACGTGGCGATCAAGCGCGCCAGGCTGCTACTGGCGCAGGAGCAATCCCTGCGCGCCACCGTGACGGCGGAGACCAGCGGCATCGCCATCTTCAGCGACGAGAAATCCCTGACGGGCAGGCCCTTCTCCATCGGCGAGCGGATTCTCGACATCGCAGATCCCGGGCGCATCGAGTTCGAGATCGCGCTCGACATCGGCGATTCGATTGCCTTGGAAAAGGGCGCGCCGGTCCGGCTTTTCCCCGATTCCTCGCCCTTGCGCTCCTATGAGGCGCGTTTGACGCAACTCAGCTATGAAGCCGAACCGGACGCATATGGCGGGCTGTCCTACCGGCTTGTCGCGATGCCGAAAGGCGGCACGCACCCGGCGCTGAAACTGGGGACGAGCGGCACGGCGAAGATCTACGGGCGAACCGTGCCGCTCGCATTCTATCTGTTCCGCCGGCCCGTCACGGCGGTGCGGCAATGGCTGGGGGTGTGAAGCAACCGCCGACGGCGCTGCTCCCGGCGCTGCGCGGCGACATACGGTATTTCGAGCACGGCGCCGATGGCGCCGGCCAGGCACGCTGGCGGATCCATGACCCGCTTCAGCACCGGTATTTCAGCATCGGCGAGGACACCCGGCATATCCTTTCAATCTGGAAGGCCGGCATGAGTCCCGATGAGTTGGCCGCTGCCGCCAAAGCCAGGTTCGCCCTGGAGCTTTCCCCCGCCGGACTGGCCCGACTGACGGAGTTTCTCGACGCCTCCAACCTGCTGGTTCGCCCCGACGAGGCCGGCTGGCGGGAACTGGGCCGAAGACAGGAGGCGTTGCAGTCGAAAAAGCGCCTCCAGTGGCTGACTGCATACCTCTTCGTCAAGATACCGCTCGTCAATCCGGAAGCCCTGCTTGCGGCGGCAAAGCCATGGACAGACCCGCTGTTCACCAGGGCCTTCAGTCTTGGCATGCTCGCAATATTGCTTGCAGGCCTCTACCTCTCGTTCCACGACATGCTCGCGCAGTTGTCGGCCTCGCTGGAGCGGTTCAGCCTGCACGGCGTCCTGCTGGTCGGCGTCGCGCTCGTCATCCTGAAGACCGGACATGAACTGGGCCACGCGGTAACCGCCTCCAGATACGGATGCCGGGTCCCCACGCTTGGCGTCGCCTTCATGATGTTCGTGCCGCTGCTCTATTCCGACGTCACCGACGCCTGGCGATTGCAATCGCGCCGCCAGCGCTTGCTGATCAGCGCGGCGGGCCTGATCGCGGAATTGTACCTGGCCGCCATCGCCACATTCGCCTGGGCATTCCTGCCCGACGGCGCCGCGCGGGACGTCGCCTTCTACGTGGCCTCGGTCGGCTGGATCAGCAGCATCGCCATCAACCTCAATCCCTTCGCCAGGTTCGACGGCTATTACATCCTGTCGGATCTCGCCGGAATCGAGAACCTGCAGCCGCGGGCTTTCGCTCTGGCCCGCTGGAAGATGCGTCAGGTGCTGCTGCTGCCCGGCCTGCATGCGCCGGAACAATTCCGCGGCGCCGCGCAGGCGGCGCTGATCCTTTTCGCCATGATGACCTGGGCCTACCGGCTGGCGATATTCACGGGCATCGCCATCTTCCTTTATTTCGCCACGGCGAAAATCATCGGAATCGTTCTTCTCTGCTTCACCCTGGTCCGGCTGCTGGTCCTGCCGCTCTGGCGCGAGATCGCGGCATCGAGGCGGCTGGTGTCGGCAATGCGCAGCGAAGCGCGCCTCAACCGTCCGCTGTTCTTGTTCGCCGCTGTGCTCGCGGCCCTGTTCATCCCCTTCGCCGGAAGCGTCGAGGCCCCGGCAGTACTGGGAGCGAGCGATCTGCAAAAGATATTTCCGCCGCGCGACGCGCGCATTGCCGCCATCGCGATACAGCAATCGGGCCGCGTCAAGGCGGGCGATGTGCTGGTTCGCTTCGATGTCCCGGAACTGGGCGGGGAAATGCGCGAACTGGCTATCGAACTGGACGCCGCGCGCCGCCGGCTCGCCCGCGCGGTCTCCAATCTCGTCGATCGCTCGCAGCTTGCGGTGCTGCGCAACGATGTGCTGGCGCTCGAGCGCCGCCAACGCCAATTGGCGAAGGACGCCCGCGAACTCGACCTCGTCAGCCGCATGGACGGCGACGTGGTGCAGACATCGCGGGACTTGCGACAAGGCGGCTGGATCGCGCGGGACCGATGGGTGGCGATCATCCGCTCGGGCGAAGGCGCGCTGGTCCGCGGCTATCTCGACGAGGACGGCCTGGACCGGGTGCGGACCGGCGATTCCGGCCGGTTCGTGCCGGAAGATCCGTCCCAGCCTTCCCTCGCCATTGTCGTCGGCAGGATTTCACCGGACGCGGTGCGGCGCGTCGACCTGCCGGAACTGGCCTCGCGATATGGCGGGCCGATTGAAACCGGATCGCAAGGCGGCATTGCACTCACGCCCGCCCATCCGGTCTTTCCGGTCGAGTTCCGCCCCGCATCCGGCATGAAGGCGCCGGACCGGGCGACCCGCGGCGCCGTCGTCATAGACGGCAGGCGGCGCAGCTTCGCCGCCATGATCTGGCGACGTGCGGCCCGCGTCCTCGTCAAGGAAACGTCGTTCTGAGGCCGGCCGCAACCGGCTGGCGTCCAAGGCCGCGCCGTCAGATCGCGCCGGCATCCCGCAGCCTGTCGAGCCCGTCGGCGTCGATCCCGAGTTCGGAAAGCACCGCTTGCGTGTCGGCGCCCAGGACAGGCGGCGGCGTCTGCGGCGCAACGCTTTCGCCATCGACCCTGAAACTCAAGGACGGAACGTGGATCGCGCCGTCATGGCCCTCCACCCGCACCTGGCTCAGCAGGCCGCGCGCCGCGATCTGCGGCTCGGCAAGCGTCTGATCCAGCGTGCGGACCTTCGCGGCCGGCACTTCCGCCTTCTCCAGTATCGTTTCCCATTCATCCGCCTTGCGGGTGAGAAATGTCCGGTTGAGGGTCTCGCGCAGGCTGTCGCCATTCCGCGCCCGGGCGGTCGGGGTCTGCCAGCGCGGGTCGGAGATAATGTCCTGCCGGTCGATCGCCTCGCACAGTTTGGCGAATTGCGGTTCGTTGTTGGCGGCCAGCATCAGCATTCCGTCGGCCGTCTCGAACGCGCCCGAGGAGGGGCTTGCGCTCCAGGCCTCGTTGCCGTTCTGGCGGGGGATCCAGTCAGCCGACATGTGCTGGGTCATCAGCGACGCCATCAGCATCAGTGCGGTGTCCAGCATCGCGATGTCCACCTGCACGGCCGCGCCGGTGCGCCTGACCTCCAGCAGACCCGCCAGGACCGCCATTGCGGCGTTCATGCCGGTGGCGAAATCGACATAAGGCGCGCCGACCTTCGTTGGTCCGTCGCCGGGCTTTCCGGTGGTGAGCATGATGCCGCACATGCCCTGGATGACGTGATCATAGGCGGGGCGGGCGCTGAACGGACCGTTTTGGCCATAGGCGGAAATCGAGCAATAGACGATGTCCTTCCTGAGGTTCCGAACCTCCTCGAAGCCCAGCCCCAATCGCCCGGCCACGCCGGGCTTGAAATTCTCCACGAAGACGTCCGCCGTCGCCACGAGCTTCTTTGCGATGTCGAGGCCCTCGGGCGTCTTCAGATTCAGCGTCACCGACTTCTTGGCGCCGTTCTGCGTCAGGTAGGCCAGCGCCATCCGGCGCTCGGCCAGATCGGGCAACAGGCCGCCGATCCGCGTCCAGTCGCCCTCGCCGGGCTTTTCGATCTTGATGACTTCTGCGCCCATAAGGGCCAGTTGGTAGGTCGCAAACGGCCCCGCCAGCACCTGGCTGAGATCGACTACGCGCACGCCTTTGAGCGGCTGGAACATCTTGCTTTTCCGTTACTGGTATCGGGGTCTGCCGCGCCCGCCCCTGCAGGCATGCGGCGTATGGCTCGGATCCTCGTCTGGACAGGCCCGCGCCTTCCGCGATGACGGGTCGATGACGACGGCCATCGCCATGTCCGGCTTGAGAGACGACGATATCACGCAGTCCGGCCCCCCGGCGCAACCTGCCGGGCGATGACGGCAGACGTCGCCGGACCGAAAACGGCCGCAGCGACGCCGGAAATGACGTTGGCGCGTCTCACGGTCTCCCCCTTCCGCAGCGTCGTCGGTCTTCGCAATAGCGGCTGCCGCGAATCCTCCATTCAGACCTAGCCCCGAAACAGCCGAAAGAAATAGTCGAAATATCCTTCAATGTGATAGATTTTTCCGATGGCATATTCTCCCCAACGCGTCGACGGTCTGCGCCTGCGTCACCTGCGCCTGCTCAAACTTATCGACGAACATCGTTCGCTGCGAGCCGTCGGCGCCATCCTGAACCGGACCCAACCCGCCGTTTCGCAGATGGTCAAGGATCTTGAATACGCTCTGGGAGCCACCCTGGTTGAGCGGTCGGTGCGCGGGGTGGCCCTGAGCGCGGCCGGGCAATTGGCGCTCCAGCGCGCCAGTTCCGGGCTGGCGTCGCTGGATCATCTCGTCGCCGAACTCGGCGCCAGCCCCTCCCCCATCCTGCGGGTCGGCGTCAATCCGGCGCTGGTCTTCCAGATGCTTCCCCATGCCATGAACCTTCTCGTTGCGCAGAACGCACGCATCCGCTTCAAGCTGCGCACCGGCATTGTCGGCGACATGCTGCGATTGCTGTGGGACGGCGACCTGGACTGCTATGTGGGGCGGATCGACTGGGACCAGATTCCCCAGAAGATGATTCCGGTTCTGCGGCATGACCCGCTTATCCGCACCGATCTCGTGCTTGCCTGTTCGATCCGCCACCCTTTGGCGGGACGAAAGGACATCGCGATCGCGGAACTGCAGGATTGGGCGTGGGTCCTGCCGCCGGCCGATTCCAACAACCGCATCGCGTTGGAGGCGGAGTTGCGAAATCACGGCGTCGCCTGCCCGCAGCCGATGATGGAAATCGCCGCGGACCCGGCCGCGTTGGTGATCCTGACGCGGGAGATGCAGGTGCTGACCTGCGTCCCCCGCATTGTGCTCGACACCCACATCGCCGCCGGCGAATTGTGCGTGCTGGAACTTCCGTCGTTGAACCTGCCGCCCATCCAGATCGGCTTCGTGACGCTGGCCGAACACGAGGAAATGGCTTCGCTGCAGGTCCTCAGACGGGCGATGCGTGAGGCTGCCGCGCAGATCAACGTCGCGCCCGGCGCGTGAGTGTCCGCAAGACTGCGGGCATCTCGCTGACATTGTCCGCTCGATCGGTTCCTAGACCGAATGGATTGCAACAGACATAAGAGATTCCTATCACATTGAAGAAAGTTTCGATTTTTTCTTTTGACCGTAACAGGTCTACGAATCGAACCGGAGGTGCGCAGCATTTGCGCAACAGCTTTGGTCGGTCGCGAAACGTTCCGGCCGACAGCTTACCGGGGAGGAATGACAGATGCGGAACATATTGCTGGCGGGGGCATTGGCGCTCGCAGCTGCTGTCGGCGCGCCAACAGCGGAAACGAATGCGGCGGACAAGATCGAGCTCAAGATGCAGTTCGCCTCGCCTGACGGCACATCCTGGAACAAGATGGATCGCCGTTTTGCGGCGCAGATCGAGA
>WGMQ01000051.1 GCA_016125005.1 bacterium
ATCAGGCAATTGCGCGACTGGAACGTCATCCGCGAGAACGAGGGCAAGCCGCCGGTGAACATCGGCGTCGGCCTCAACACCGACACTGTGGTCAGCGGCAATATCGGCTCGAAGAAGCGCATGGATTTCACCGTCATCGGCGACGGCGTCAATCTGGCGGCGCGACTGGAATCGGCCTGCAAGCAATATTCGGCGAAAATCCTGATTTCTGAGTTCACGCGCGCCAGGCTGCGCGGCACTTATCGCATGCGCGAAATCGATCTGGTGGTGGTGAAGGGCAAGACCAGGCCCGTCAGCATCTACGAGGTGCTGGACTATCACACGCCGGAATCCTTCCCCGAAATGATGGATGTGCTTGGCCATTTCGCCGAGGGCATCGCGCGCTATCGCGCAGGGAAATGGGATCCGGCCATCGCCGCATTCCAAAAGGCGCTTGCGCTGCATCCCGGCGATGCTTTGTCCCGGACCTATATCGGCCGCTGCGAAACCCTGAAAGCCGCCCCGCCCGGGGCAGACTGGTCCGGCGTTTGGGTCATGCTCGACAAATAGCGCGTAGCGACCGTGCCAATCGCATGCGATCACGCGTGCATGGCTTGCATGCTGCCCCCCGCGATGTGACAGTTAACGAAACGTTAACGGGCTTTGGGGGGACCAGATGAAGGCCATTTGCACCGCGCTGTACAGCTTCATCGTTGCGGCGCTGCTTTTCTCTCCTGCTTCGGCGACGTCGATCGTCCTGCCGCAATTCGCGGATTTTCCCGCGCAGATATATTACGGGCCGGCCAGCGGGCCCGATCTCAATTCCGACCCGGACGCCTACACCTACCGCACGCGCTTGCGAAACGCCGCCCAGGGACCCGTCAATTTCGCCGGCGAACACATCATCGCAACATGGGGCTGCGGCACGACCTGCTTGATGGGCGCGGCGATCAATGTCCGCACCGGCGCCGTGCGCTTCCTGCCGGGAACGGTCTGCTGCTGGGACGGTTCCGTCGCCGATCCGATTGCGTTCAGGCCGGACAGCAACCTTCTGGTCCTGACCGGGCTGATCAACGAACAGGACCCGATGGCCCAGAACTTCTACGAATTCGCCGGCGGCGAGTTCCGCCTCATCTATCAGCAGGGCGCTATCGCCGCGCCGCCACAAGCCTCGCCGCCGCCGCCCATTGCCTCCGCCGACGCTGTCCCCTCCAGCACGCAGCGCGAACCCTCGTCGGGAGCAATCAATGACGTCACGGAGTTCACCCTCTACAACGATCTCAACACCAACATCGCGGTCAGTTGGCTGAACGGCCAGGGCCTGGAGCAATGGTCCGAGGGGGGCGACCAGACACAGGCCCATCCATGGGTCGGCCAGGGTGAATCATGGCGGGTCGATCGGGGCGCCCGAACCTGGGAATCACACTGGTATGCAATTGCTTCGCCCAATGGCTTCTACTGCAGCTTTTCGCCCCGACAGGGCGGCTATGTCAGCCTGTCCGGCCTGTCGGCCTGCCGGGGAATCGCCGGCAATTAGAGCGCTTCCACCCAATGCTGAGTCATTCTGACGGAGCGATTTTGTGACAGGATCAAGGAAAGGCCCGCGGGCCATATCCGGCGATACGGCCAAGGGGCTTTCCGCCGATATTGGCGCAAAAGCGCCCGTCCCTTCGGGTTTCCGATTGGCAGGCGTCCGATGCAGAACCGGTCTTGCCCGATGCGCGGGCATCGCGCTGCGCCCGTTTCCCCAACGGATCGCACGCGCCAATCGGGAAACAGAATTGACCCATCATCGGGTGGAAACGCTCTAGCGCATTTCCGCGTTGGCTCAGCCAATCATCCTGTCGTTTCGTTGCCGCGCCGTTTCCTCCGGCCGGAAAAGCTGCGTCGATTCAAGATCCGGAGCGCGGTAGCGGCGCTATTTCGCCGACCCGCATTCTGCGAGCAATATCGAGTATTTCAAGCCGTTGGAAACCGCGCTGCTGGTGCATCCATTCTCCTGCAATGCGCGCATCAGGCCGCCGACACGCGCGATCATTCCAGGATCGTCGCTTTCAAGATCGACGAAACTCAGGAATATCAGGAAGGGCGTTTGCCTGGGCGCACCGGCGACAAAGCTCGCCGCAGGGGCGGAATAGTCGCGGCGGTCACTGTAGAATGTCAGGCGCCCCCAGGCTCCGGGTTGGTTGCGGGTCCGCTCGATTCGCGAACTGGTTTCGGCGTAGGACGCCGACAGCGAATTCGGATAGGCCATGTCCGCCGGCAGCGGCGCGCTCGCCGCATTGACGCCGCCGAAGAACTCGAAGCGCTCCAGCGCCGGTTCGAGACGTTTGTAATATTCGATCGCCGGCTGACTGTGGATCCACAGTCCAACCTGCCGCTCGGGGCGATCAAGCAGATCGAGAATCGCCTTGTCATTGTCCGTGAAGGTGAAGGGGTGCCGCAAGGTCAACGTTCTCACGGGGCTCACGAGGGCGAGAAGGGCGCAGCACGCGACGGCTGCCGCCCCGGCGCGGGCCAACCCGCTCGAAGCGAATGCCGTTCTTGCCGCCAGCAGGTGGGCAGCATTGGCGATATAGACGACGAACAGCCCATCGATCCAAACGACGTGCCGCCAGGCGGACGCCGGATAAAGACCGAGAAACGCCAGGGCGGAAAAGGCGAGGCCGACGATCGCACTGTAGACGATCAGTCGCATCGACCGGCTCCCGCGCCAGTCCGACAAGGTTGCCAGGACTGCAGCGACAAGGAGCGGGTCGAGGAACCTTCCGGTATTGCCATGCATCAACCGGGCAAGCAGAACCGCGGAGCGAGCGCCGCGTTGATCATAGGCCTGTCCATATGTGCCGATCTGCAGCGATGTAGCGTGGCGCACGGCAAGATAGTAGGCGGCCAGGCAGGCAAGAAAGCACGCCAGGAGCGCGACCTCGCGCCAGTGCAGCCGCAATGACGACCGCCAGCGCAGGATGATGTGCACGGCCAGGGCAAGCGGCGCGAACACCATTGTCGAGATTCCCAGCAGGACGACGCATGTCAGGAAGATCACATCCCTTGCCAGCACGGGCGCGTCCCGATCCTTGCGCAGCAGCCATGTCGCGGCCGCCGTCATGCCGAGGATTTCCAGGCCGTAATATTTCAGTTCCGAAGCCATCGGGACGAACGAAGGAACGATCGCCAACGCCAGCAGCGTGGCAGCGGCTGCGGCGGCGCTGCGATATGTCCGCACCACCTCGCAGACAACGCCAAGCGTGATTGCGGCAAGCAGAATGGTCCGCCCCCACACAGGATCAAGGCCGGACAACAGGCTGCAGACGAGATTAAACAGCGGCGGCGCAGCCTGCTGATAGAATGGCAATGGCTCGAACAAGGCGCGCAGGCCGCCAAGCGGGTAGTTCATCATCGCCATCAACTCGTCGTTCCACAACGGGCGGGTGACGGCGAAGAATGAAAGGACCGCCAGAAGGAGCGCGCCGACGGCAGCCACGCCAGCAATCGCCATGGTCTTGCTGAAGTGTTGCGGCATTTGGCGCATCTTTCCTTGGCGGTACCCGGCTGGTCCGGCGTGCCGGACGGTGTTGCATCAATGGCTCATTACGAAGATCGTGACGCGTCGCCCGGGACTGGATTGTAGCGCCCGAGAGCGGCATTCAACGCTTGCCGCAGCACTGCGAACTTGGCGCCGACGCCGGTGATCTTGGTCGGGGTTGGCTCGGCGCGGGGATAGCTTCGCCGCACCGCAATCTCGCGCACGCGATATCCGAGCTGACCTGCCCGTACGGTAAGATAGAACAGCAATTCGTAGTTCAGAAAGACCTGCCTGAAGGGCGCGACGCGGGGGTCGAGCAGGTAGCGGCGGGAATAGCCGCGATACCCGTTCGTCGTGTCGGTGAACCAGCGTCGCCCCGCAAGGCTCATCAGCGGTGCATGGATCGCGCGATTGCCGATCGTGCGCTCCAATGGCGTGTTCTCGGCCTTGCCGCCGCGCTTGTAGCGTGACCCCTGGACGTAGTCGTCGCCCGCCTTCAGACGCTCGACGAATGCGGCAACGGCCTCGACATTGTCCTTGCCGTTGCCGTCGATCGTCACAACGCCCTCATAGCCCTCCTGCACCACCCAGGCATAGGCGATGCGCAGCTGAGCACTCAGACGGCCCGCGCCGGTCTTGACGAGCAGGGCGCGAACCCCCGTCTCCTCCAGTATTTCCGGCGCAAGCGAACCGTCACCCGACCCGCCATCCGCGATGACGACATCGACCGGGAGCCCTGCAGCCGCAATCCGCCTGAGCTGCGCGCGGATGCGCTCGCCCTCATTGATCACCGGGATGACCAGCGCATGGTCGTGCCGTCTGGGCGCCCGGACAAACGATTCGAACGCCGGCAATTCCCAACCCGGGGGAAAGGGAGTGGAATGCCCCGTCATTCCCGGGAACCTTGCATGTCCCGAACGCCGGGGATTTCCGGGGCGGGTGGCGTTCGGAAGACCAGAAACTTGCTGAACAGATAGTTCGCGACGAACGAACAGCCGATCCCCGCGACAAGAGAGGGCAGCCTCCCGGAGGGTTCGGTCAACACGTAGCGAGCCATGAACGTGACCACGGCAAGGCGGATCGCGATCGTCAGGCCAAGGCCGACCAGATATGTCAGGCCGCGCCGCGCGGAGATCGCCTTTTCGCCGGATTCGAACGTCCACAATTCGTGCAGGCAGTAGTTCACGCCTGCTGCGACAAGGAAGCCGCCCAGGGCGGCAACCGGCAGCGGGAACCCTGCGAATGTCGCAAGCGTCCAGGCCAGCGACAGGTCGATCGCCAGCCCGGCCACGGTGACGATGCCGAAACGCGAGAATTCGGACCCGGTCAGGGAACGTGTCATCAATGACCTCCCGATCTTCCCCCGCCATGGACATAACGTTCGTCGGCCTTCGCCCATTGCGGATGGCTGAGTCGGACCAGTTCGAACAGATCGTAGACATTATCGATCTTGCCGCCCAGAATCGTCGTGATGCGCGAGCTGTCAGGTTCCTGATGATAGAAGATGGGCCGCCCGTCGTCGCGCTCATTCTTCAGCAGGACTGTCTTCACCTCATACAGCGACTTGACCCACTGCGCCGCCGCCAGTGCGGGAATGTAGCGCATCCCGTCAAGGATCATGTGACGATGCCGGCTCCCGGGACTGGCGTCCCTCAAGACGTCGTAAGCGGGACGGCCTGCGGAAGCGTCCGTCCAGCTCAGATGCGGCGTATAGCGTACGTGGGTCAGCGAGTGCAGTTGCTCCGAGGGAAACGGCATGAGCGAGAGAAAGGGGCCGTCCATGATCGTGATGCCGTACCGCCGGAGAGGTTCCGGCGGCCGAAAGAGGGCTATTTCGGTCAGTTCATGCTTCACCGGCGCGTCGGCAAGGCCGGCGCTGCGCAGCAGGGTGTTGATCTGCGAATAGGTCACGTTGAACGCGTGGCGGGCCTTCACGGCCCGGCCGTCGGCAAATTCCGCGACAACGCCGTCGGGCAACTCCAGCAGACGGACTACCTCCGCTCCCATCCGCTGGTCGATTCCGGCAGCCGCCAACCTGTCGGCCATGTGCTCGCGCAGCACGGAGAAGTCGAAGGCATGTTCGGTGCAGGCGAAAACGGCCTCGATCGTCTCGCCGTTCAGCAGGGCCGCCTGCGAGGGATCGGCAAGCGCGATTGGCGCCCCCATATCGGTGAACATCCGGTGGAATCGCTTGGCCGATACCTTCGAGCGCCGCCGGGCAATGGCATAGAGCATCTGGAAATCGTCGACCACCGCATCGGGGAAGTCGCGGGCGAAGCGGCGGTGCAGGACCATCGACTTGACCGCCGTCAGCGCGCTTCGCGGATAGTGGAACCCTGCATGCACCCGCGCCTGGTTTACCCGCGAAGCGCGGTTCATCAGGTGCTCGCCGGCTTCCAGCAGGATCACCCTGTCGGACAGCGAGCGCAGGAACAGGGCGAGGCTGCACCCGAAGAACCCTCCTCCTATCACGAGGAAATCGGCAGTGCCGGCGGTCATTCCGTCGGCTTCCGTTCGCCTTGCGGCGCCGGCGCCCCTATGCCGGAATACTCGACATTGAGTTCCTGCATCGCCCGGCTGTACAGATCGACCGCCGCGACTTCGTCGACGATGTCCTCGCTGATATCGGCCGCCGCCAGGTCCAGAAGCCGCTGCACCCCGATCGCAAGGGCGAAGGTCGCCGTGCCCAGGAAGCCGGTTGTCATTCCCGCCATGATCGAGGTCGTGAACCAGCCCGGTTGAACCTCGCTGAAGGAAAGCCACACGACGACGGCGTAGACACAATAAGCCCCCGAGGCCAGCATGACCAGCAGCGACAGGATCGCGAGGCCCGCGAGCACGCGGGGCGCCGAGGCGATCAGCAGCTTGTAGATCAGTCCGAGGCGCCGGGCGAATCCCCTGACCCGGCCGTTGCGCCGCATATGCCTGCCCGGAACGGTGATCCAGCGAACGGGGATCGCCCCGTCATCGGGCGGGAAACGCATCGCCAGGGTCCGGTCCGGATGGGCAAGCAGTATGTTGGCAAGCGTACGCGGATAGGCAGCCGTCTGCATGTCTCGCGGGTCGACGCGAAAGCCTGCACTGCGCCCAAGCGCCCGAAGCACATGGCTCAACGCATGCGTCCTGCCGATCCGCCCGATGACGATGGCGTCAGATTCGCTCGACAGTTCCAACACCGCAAGCGGGTCGATCGTCGCCAGTTCCGACAGCGAGGCGACAACCACCATGTCCCCGATAGCCTCGGAAGCGACCACCACCCGCCGTCGATAGTGGGGGGTGCCGGCGCGCAATTTCAGCAGCCGAAGGTTCGGAACCGTTCGGGCCAGATCCGAATAGAGCTGCCCGGCCTCGGCTGGCACCGCGAGAAGTATTTCCCAATAGCGAAACCGCTCGGCGAGCCGGTTGGCCAGTTTTGCAAGTTCGCTGGCGCAGGCTTCGGCCTCTCCCTCGGGATCGGCGAAGCAGATCGAGACGAAAAGATCGTCGCGTGGCTGGCGGTGCGCCAATTCAGTCTCCTTCGCGCGCCGCAGCGCCGAGCGATTGCGCGAGGCGTGCCAGCGCGGCGTTGACATCGGCCAGCCCGCGGTCGGTGGCCTTCATCTCGATCGAATACCAACCCTCATATCCGGCTTCGGCCATGGCTCGCAGCACCCGCGCACCCTGATCGGATCGTGCCGGAGCCGGCCCCAGATATGGTTCGCTGATATGCACGTGGCTGATTCTTGAGGCATGGACCCGGGCGATCTCCTCGATCCGCTCGAAATCGCCGTTCATGTGCAACGCGCCCACGTCCAGAATCAGGGTGACGGCGGGATGGTCCACCACCGCCACGAATTCGGCAGCCTGTTCATGCGTATTGAGAAAATTCGTGCCATAGGCTGCCGGATTGAACTCGATCCCGATCCGCGTGCCGGCTGCGGCAGCGCCATCGGCAAGCTCGCGGAAGACCCCGGCGCCGATGTCCATTGCTTCGGCCAGTGACATGCTGTCCGGGACGTTTCTCTGGGCGGGCGATCCGAAGACAAGATTGGGAATTGCCAACCGGCCCGCGAGGGCGATCGCCCGGCGCATGCCGCTGACGAAGCGCGCACGTGCTTCGGCATCCCCGAAAAGCGCCGCGCCCGAAACGCCGAACAGCAGCGACTGCATCGAGACGATCGACAAGCCGGACGCCCTCGCCTCCGCAAGGCGGGGTCCGGCCTGCGCCTCGCTTGGCGAGAACGGATCGTCCGCGTCCGAAAAGAACAGACCCGGGGCGATTTCCAGACCGCGAACACCATGCTTTTGCATCAATTGGTAGGCGGCTGCGCGATCCCCGGCCGCCCAGGCGATATTGGAGATGGCGAGCTTCACACGCGCCCCCGTTCCGCTTCAAGGAAGCGGCGCAGGCGGTAACGCACATCCGCCGTCGTCTCGAAATAGGGATTTGACGCGCCCCACAGGCCGGCATGACGGGTTCGCATGTCCTCGCGATGCACCCGCGCGCTGCTCTCGGGCATCGGTCGGCCGGTCAATTCTGCATACACCGCCGAAGCCTGGAGCGGAGGCGGTGCGAAATGCGCGAGTTCAAGACCTGCAGCCAGGCACAGGGAAATATCGCTCCAGATCCGGTTCATGTCATAGAACTGGAAGCAGGACTCGGGTGACGTGAACAATTCCGCCGCAAAGCCGGCATCCTTGACCGCGCGGTCATGCTCGGCACGCCTGCCAAGTCCTTCCAGGGCGTCGCGATCGATCACGAACATTGCGAGAGCCTCGTTCCATCCGTAGATCGTCGCCAGATCGCGGCGCAGATGCAACGGAAATCCTGCCGACATCTCTTCGAAGCGCGAAATCGGCAGCATGGTCGGCATCGGATTGAGAATGTCGAACAGGAAGTTCTTCTTCAGGCCGGCGCCGAACAGCGCCGGCAAGCGAACGACGAGACAGGAAGGAAAATGCTCCGCGCAGAACACCTCCAGTTCCCGCCGGTGCCGCCCATAGGCCACAACCTTCTCGAAATTGGCCGCTTCCTCCGCCTCGGCGCGAAATCCCTCGAAAACGGCGACCGTGGAGATGAGAACGAACCTCTTCGCCTTGATGCAGGCCAGATTCGAAATGAGCTTCTCGACCCTCTGCCGGTCGCTGTCCGCAAATCGGTTGGCCTCGAACATGGAGCCGGGCGCTGCCGCGCACACGACCAGTTCGAACGCCATTTCCCGTGCGCTATCGATATTGCGGGAATTGAACAGCGCCGGGAATTCGTGCTGCCCGGCGAGATGAGCGCCGACAAATCCCGTCGCGCCGATCAGCGCGTCCTTGTTGCGTGTCTTCGCCATCCCAGGTATCCGTTTTTCATAAGGCGTTTCACGAGTTCTGCCCGAAACGGTGCGATCTTGCCCAGGACGAGGCGCCGAACCGCCAGGTTGGGGCCGTTCGGCGGGTGAGCGCAAAAAAGCACGGCTTTCGCGGGCCAGTCGCTCTGGACTTCATGGATTGCCTTGTGGCACATACGCGGCTTGGGAGCCATATGGGAGTCGCGGGGTCCGTCAAACACCGCGAACGTGCTCGCGATGGCATGCGGGTGTGGTGGAATTGGTAGACGCGCTGGACTCAAAATCCAGTTCCGCAAGGAGTGCCGGTTCGACCCCGGCCACCCGCACCACTCAAACACAACAGTTGCGATTCTGATCCGAGGCGTGTTGATCGCGCTTCGGCGGCTCGGGCAGCCGGTTTGCCCCGTGCTTCTCCAGACGGATCGCCGCTCCCTCCGCCGCCAGCCCCCTGGGAATGGCGCCCAGCGACCGAGGCGTTGCGTCGACGGAAACGGCGTGATCTGAAAGTCGCTCTGATCGACCAGTCATCGCGTCCAACCTCATGCGCTTTCAGGAACCCTGCCCACGAGCAGCTTGTCGATGCGCTGGCCGTCCATGTCCGCAATCTCGATCCGCCATCCATCGACATCGATGCTTTGTCCGACGGCGGGAACTTCTCCGATACGCTCGAGCACCAGTCCGGCCGCCGTTTCGTAGTTCTGCTCGCCCTCGATCGCGAGGCTCAGGCGCTCGGCGATGGGCAAGGGGATGGGTCCTCCGGCTGCGCCGGCCCGAGGATGACGGCGGTTTGTTGAACCGACTTTGCACAAGACGCACCTCTTCGTTCACGCGACTGGGTTTGGCCCGTGGCATTTTTGTTGGGTTCGGATCTTGCGCTTCGCTTCGCTCAACGTGCGATCCGAACCTGTTTTTCCGTCCAAATCTTGCGCGTAAACACGTGCGATCTGGACAGTTCAAACCGCACGTTGAGGGCGAAGCCCGAAGCGCAAGGTTTGAACCACTTAAGAACCACAGACTGCGGGGCATCCAATGGCTGCCTCTCAGGGTAGTCCTGTATGTGGCATCCATCGGATGCCCCGCGGCGGAGATCGTGGACGCCTTGTGGCGCCTTGCGCCCTTTCGGCCCCGCAGCTCTGCTACGGTTACAGCCTACTTATACGCGCCCTGCAGGCCTTTCCCGGGTCCGATGCCCGCTTCCGGCCGCTCCG
>WGMQ01000081.1 GCA_016125005.1 bacterium
AGACGGCCCTGGCCGTGATCGAACCCCTTCGAAGGAAAACAGGACGCACAAGGCCGGAAATCCAAACGATCCTCGCAGCACGTCCCAGACGCGCCATCATCCTTATCAAGAGGTCAGGGGGCTAAAACGGAATCATCCTGGGGTGAGGGAGCCCCCGGCCCGTGACGTTCCTGTCACGCGGGAGAACGACCTTGACCCAACAAACGTGCTCTTGCATTTGGACCGTTGGCGGGGGCAGACTCCCGCCCGCGTTACCATTCGACCCCAGAGTCCGTTGCTTGCGCATTCTCTTCCTCAGTTCCGAAGCCGTTCCATTCGTCAAGACAGGTGGCCTGGCCGATGTGGCCGGTGCCCTCCCGCGAGTCCTCCAGCAGATGGGGCACGATGTGCGCCTGGTCATTCCCCGCTATGGGGACATCGACCCGCGTTTCCGCCTTCTTCCGCTCATGCCCGAAATCAAGGTGCGATGGGGCGAAGAGTACCTGACCGGCTCCGTCTTGCGCTGCGACTATCCGGGCTCGCGGATGCCCGTCTACTTCATCGACGAGCCATCCTTCTCGTGGCGAAAGGGAATCTACGGCACGGGGAAGTCGGACTTCGCGGACAACGATCGGCGCTTCGCGTTCTTCTCCATGGCGGCGCTCTGGCTCGTGAAGGGTCTCGACTGGCAGCCCGACGTGATCCACGCCAACGACTGGCAGACGGGGTTGGTTCCCGCACTGCTCAAGCATCATCACGAGATCGCCCGCGACCCCTTCTTCAGCAACGTGAAGAGCGTCTTCGCGATCCACAACATGGCCTACCAGGGGAACGTCGACAAGTTCGTGGTGCCGCAGATTGGCCTCCCGTGGGACGTCTTCACTCAGGACGGTATGGAGTTCTACGGGCGCGCCTCGTACCTCAAGGCGGGCATCGCCTATGCTGACGCTGTCGTGACCGTCTCGCCGACCTATGCGCAGGAGATCCAGCACGAGGAAATGGGCGCCGGAATGCACGGCACGCTTTCCCACCGCGCGCCGGATCTGCACGGCATCCTGAACGGTATAGACACGACGGAATGGAACCCGGAGACCGACCCGACCCTGCCCGCGCGATTTGCCGAGCCGACCCTGCAAGGGAAGGCGAACTGCAAGGCCGAGTTGCAGAAGCTCTGTGGTCTCCCCGTCGATCCCAAGATTCCGGTGATCGGCATGGCCAGTCGACTCGTTGCGCAGAAGGGCTTCAAGCTCATTGCCGACGCGCTTGACGAGTTGCTGGCGCTCGACGCGCAGTTCGTGATCCTTGGCACCGGTGACGAGGAGTTCGAGAAAGCCTTCACCGAGGCTGGTGAGGCCCATCCCACGCGCCTCCACATGCGACTGGCCTACGATGTGCCGTTCTCGCACCGACTCATCGCCGGGAGCGACATCTTCCTCATGCCGTCGCTCTTCGAGCCCTGCGGCCTGACCCAGCTTTACTCGATGCGCTATGGCACCGTGCCGGTAGTTCGCCACACCGGTGGCCTGGCCGACAGCGTAACCGCCTATCCTGCCGAGGGAGCGACCGGGTTCTCCTTCGAGGAACCGACGTCCGAGGCGCTGGTCGCCGCGCTCAAGTCCGCACTGGATGTCTATACGAAGAACCCCGCCGCCTGGGACAAGCTGCGCCGGGAAGGAATGCGTCGTGATTGGTCGTGGGGGGCCGCGGCGGCTTCGTATATCGATCTATACAAGGGCATCGCCGCGAAAAGCTGATGCAATCAGCCGGGGCCGTCCTGCTCCCAGCGGGGCGGCGCCAGCGCGATGCCGAACAGATCACCCAGATGCGAATGGTAGAGCACCATGCGTGCGCCGGGGCTCAGGTTCTCGAGTCGGAGTCCGATGTTGCGCGCCTTCAGGGCCAGCTTGAGCTTCACCAAATGACCGACCATCATCGAGTCGAGGAGCGTCACCGCCTTGAAGTTGATGACGACTTCCTGCAGTGACTCGGCATTGAGCCACTCGCTATCGCGACGAAGCTCTTCAAGCTCCACATAGGCGTCGCGGGTCAGGGTGATGAGGCGGCGCTTCGCTGAATCCATGCGTCCGTGGCATTCCTTGCTTCCATTTGTGGGGGGAGCTTAGCCGCGGAGAGGGGGGAACCGCAAGCCCGACCGACCGTCCTCAGAACAACGTGAGCTGTCCTCCGGACTCCGGCGGGCCTCCGCTCGGGGTTTCCGGATTCCCCCCGTCGTCGGCAGAGGTCGGAAGTGGCGGACCGCCATTCCAGGCGGCAATCATGGGGCTGATCCAACGCTTCTCCCAGGCCATCGCGCGGGTGAAGAGGGGATAGCGTCGCTCGAGCGCCCTGAACTCGGGCGTGTGATGGTGCATCCGCCCCGTGTCGCTGGCCTGCGACGGAACCGCGATGTGACACATCTCATGGTAGATCACGAAGTCCACCATGTAGGAGGGCACGCCGGGCATGTCGAGCATCGGATGGATGCGGATGATGCGCTGGCGCAGGTTCCATGTGCCCAACGTCACATGGTGCTGGCGTCGCCCGGCGCGGAGCGGTCGCCCCCAGATGATGCGATACTGAAGCGCCCCACCGAAGTGTCGCCGGTTGATGATCGCCGCCCGTTCCTCCAGGTTGAAGCGACGGCCGCGCGCGGTGCCGCGAATGGCGCGACTCGGCCCCGCGGCACGCGCCTCGGTGATGCGCTCATGACGCAGGGCAATGAACTCGCGGATGGCCGCGCGGGCCTCGGGAGTTGGCCTGTGGATGAAGCGGGCCAGCGCCTGAAAGAGCGGCGCCTCGCCCTCTAGAAACATGCGATGAAGGCTCACGCGAATCCCGAACGGCGTCGGACGGGCACTCACCAGCGAATGGGTGTTGTTGTTCATCTTGAGGTCGACCGGCTTGCCGGTCGCCTCTGACAGGAAGCGCCTCAAGTCCTCGGCGTGCATGGGCATCGTCAGGGCTCCGCGGGGCGACCGGGCACCGGCGGAATCTCCGCCTCAAGACCCAGTTCCCGGGCGATGTGCGCTCGAAGATCGTTCTCCGTGTCGCGGAAGGCCTTGTACGCGAGTGCATCGCGCCAGGCGGCGCGCGCCTCCTCCGTGCGTCCCGCCGACGCCAGGATTCTGGCGAGCGTCAGACGATGCACTAGGTCGAGCGGATGCAGGCTGATGGCCTCGCGCTGAAGCGCCAGCGCCGCGTCCCATTCCTTCAGGCGCACATGATGGAGGGCCAGTTCCTGCGCCAATCGCGCCGAGTGCGGGTTCAATTCGCGTGCCTTCTGCATGTCCTCCATGTAGCGCAATCCACCGAGCCCGCCTTCGATGTAGGCGCGCAGTTCATAGCCTTCCGCGTCTGCGGGATCAGCCTCCACCGCCGCCGTCGCAAAGGCCAGCGCCTCCAGCGGATCGCCTCCCTCCTCCAGCACCGCGCGCGCGTTTTCGCGAAGTGCCTCGGCGCGCTGCGGGATAACGAGTAACCAGTACAGTCCGGCGAGAAGCAGCAGCGCCGCGGGGAGAGCGATCGCGGGGGCGGGGACGCGGGCGCGTCCCGTTGATGGTGTGGCGGCCACGACAGCGCCCGCCAGCAAGGCGAGCAGCAGCACGCCTTCGCGGGTCGAAAGAGTGTACTCGAGTAGACCATGGCCGAGCACGGCGAGGAAGGCCGCCACGGCCCCTGCCAGCAACACGCCCGAGCGGGATCCCAGGGTCATTCGCAGCGTCGGCCACGCGGCGCGCGCGAGCCCCGCGAGCCCCGTCAGCACAAGTCCCGTCCCCACGAGGCCGCCTAGCGCCAGTTGCTCGAACAGCCAACTGTGGGCAAACTTCGTCTCGTCGGCGCCGGGCGTGCGGAACTGCGCGTAGAGGGCCTCGAACGCGCCCGGACCGTTGCCGAAAATCGGCGCCTGATTCCACATGCTGATCGCCGAGCGCCAGTACGCCATGCGGATCGTCAGGCCGAAGGTCCCCAACCAGCGGCTGTTGTGGGCATCAAGCGCAAACAGCGCCATACCGACAGCGACCATCGCCACCACCGCGGCCGCAATGGCTCCACCAACCAAGAGTGCAGCTTGGCGTCCGCTGACGCGACACGTCACCGCGTATAGACAGAGCAAAAACCAACCGCCCAGCATCGCCAGCAATCCTCCGCGCGACTGCGACAACAAGACGGCGACTGCGCAGAGCACCGTCCCGATGAACGCGAGGATGCGCGCTTGACGGCAACCGGCTGCGAAACCCAACGCCACGCCGACGATTGCACCCGCCGCGACAAAGCTAGAGTATATATTGGGCGCGCCGAGTGTGCCCGCGGCCCGGCCCGAACGCACCGCGTGCAACAGTCCTTCGCGCAAGGGATCGCCTATGGGATAATTGGCGAGAATCACCTGCTCCTGCGCGGCAAACGAAAAGGAAATCCCGGCGGGGCCATGCACCTGAAGGCTCCCCCACACCGCCTCGAAGACCCCGACGGCGAACACTGTCCGCAGCAGGAGGCGCATCAGTTCGGCGCCATCGATCTCCGGCCTGATGGCGTAGAATGAGATGGTCGCAAAGAGTGCCGCCCCCAGCGCCCACGTCATGACGAGTGGGCGCCCCGCGGGCACCAGCGGAGACCAAAGAAGCCCCAGGGCTCCCCACCCGGCAACGGCGAACCCCGCCAGCATCGGAACCAACCACACGGACGGGATGCGTGGAAAGCCGCCGTCGCCTCCACGAGCCGAAGCAACCAGCCCGACCACGATCATGGCACCCGTCAACAGGCCCACGGAAGGCCACGCAGCCGCAGGGCGGAACACCGACCCCGCGAATGCGATCAGTGGCAGCAGGACGATCAGGATGAACTGAAGGCGGTCGGATTCGCGATTACCGAGAGAAGAACCGGAGTCCTCTCCCGCACGTCGGGGGGGCGTGGTCATGGGCCGGTGCCTCAGCGCCCGGCAGCGGCCGCCTGACGGAGATCGCGCAGCCAGCGCTCGGTGCGCCGGTCGACCGATTCCGCAAGGCGAGTGTAAGTCTCCAGTGCGCCGAGCACATCGGGTGTCGGCTGCTTCGCGTTATCGAGCGCCAACGCCAGGTTGAGCCAAGCGGGCGCGAAGCTCTTGTTGGTCTCAATGGCGCGACGGAGTAGCTCAATGGCACGGTCGCTGTTGCCGTCCTCCATCTCCACCGCTCCCAGATTGTTTAGGATGCGAGTGTCGTCCGGCCTGAGTTCCAACGCCCGCTGGAACGCTTCACGGGCCTTCGCCAGATTCTTGGACTGCACATGGAAGTTGGCGACCTGATACTGCACTTCAGCATCATCGGGAGCGGCGGCGCGAGCGGTCTCGTACTCGATGGCGGCGCGGCGCGTGCGGCCGGAACGGTAGAGCGCGTTGGCGAGGCGAAGGCGCGCCTCGACGTCGTTCGGATTGTCCGAAAGCAGGCGGCTCCAGGTACGCACCGCTTCGTCGAAACGGCTCACCTTCTCCGCTTCGTCGCCGTCACGGAACAGCTCCTCGCGGGCGGCTCCCCGCCCGGAGGCGAGTTCAGGAAAAATGATGGAGCGCGCGAGCGTCGGGTTCTCGAGCACAGCGGCAGCGTCGCCCTGGGCGCTTTGGTTGTTGCCGGCAGTACCGATGCCGCCGAAGGCACGACTAAGCCCTCCGAAAGCCCCCGGGTCGGTCGGCTTGGAAGGAGCGGGCGTGGGCGTCGGTTCAGGCGTCGGGGTCGGAGTCGGTTCGGGCGTCGGGACGGGGGTTGGCACCGGCGTGGGCGTCGGAGTCGGCGTGGGGGTGGGCGTGGCCAGGCTCTCGTCGGGCGTCATGGTGCGGCGAGGAATCGTCGGGCCCGTGTCGCGGTCGTCGACTCGGACGCCGGTGATGTTTTCCTCGGCCCCCTGACGTGGGTAGTCGGAGCCCTGGCCGGCTCGCCGCTGGGTTTCCTGGATCAGGGCAAGCTCAGCCTGCGCCAGCGGAAAGCTGGGTTGTAGCTCCAGAGCCTTGGCGTGCCAGGCGGCTGCCTCGTCGAGGCGCTCGATCTGGAAATAGCAGTTGGCGATCTCGTAGGCCGTGATCGGCCGCGGGGCCGTCTCGAAGGAACGAAGCAGCACATCGCGCGCGATGAGGAAATCTCCCTGCCGCTTGAGTTGCTGCCCCCGCGTGAGCAGGTCAAAGGAGGCGCGGCGAATGAGGGCGCGCTCTTGCGCGGAATTGCGCAGACAGCCCGCCGCGGGCATGGAGCACGCGGCGAGCAGCACAAGGAGCCCGACCCGACGCAGCGCCTTTTTCATCAATACGTCTGCTCGGAAACCAGGCGTTCGTCCGTGAACGTGGCGAGACGGCTGCGCGAATCAAGGGAGATGGGCTGATACTCCCAGATGTCGCGACGAACCCCGTCGGCGTAGTCCTGGGACCACGCACGGCGCGGATAGCCGTTGCTGATGAGGTAACGGTCCCTCTCGGTCAACGGCCCCTCATACACCAGTTCGCCCTGAACGAACTGTGCAAGGACAAGGCGGTCGATGTAGGCCCACTCGGTCACTTTCTCGTTCGTGGTGGCGGTGAAGCTCTTCCGGATGTAGTCCGGCTGCCCGTGGCGTTCCAGCACGTCCTGCTGGGTCACGGAAAGTCGCTTCGTGAGGGGCTTCTTCACGGGCGAGTACGCCGTCTGCTTGAACTGAAAGATATAGTCGACGGAAGGGTATTTGCTGTGACGCTTGAAGGTCTTGATCTCTAGCGGCTTGGGAACTTCGTAGCGCGGCGTGCGGTTGGTGTTACCGCACCCCACGACGGTGAGGACGACGACGATGAGGCTGGCAAGAAAACGGACCACTATTGGGCTCCTTCGGAGAAGAGTTCCCGCGCCGGTCGATTTCCCGACACGTGCCCCAAGCGGTCAAGACGGAAGGAATGGGAATCGGACATTCCCGCGGGACGATTCTGCTCGCCCGATCACTTGGCCCGTCGCTACGCTTCGCCTTGTTGGACAATTGATCCGCCACTCGGAGCCTCGCCGTATGCAAGCACTCTTGATTTCCGGACTGTGCACCATCGCCTTCCTTGCCGTCCTGACAGTGGCGCTGCTGGCCTCCCGCGGGCTCCGCCAACTCGCCACGGCGGGCTATGGACTCGACTTGTTGGTTACCCTGATGACGGGCCTGCCGTCCGTGGTGGGAGCCGTTTACGGAGGCTGGTGGGGGCTGGCGGGGGCGATTTTGGGGAGCCTGGGCGCACTTTACGCCTTCTGCCTGATTCACCCCCTGATCAAGCGTCAGCAGCGTCAGACCATCATCGGACTGCTGAACCGGCGGGTTGGCTTCTTCCGCAATCAGATCGCCCTGCTGGCCACGCTCCCGGCGGTGCCTCTCTTTCTTTACCTGCGCTATGCGGAGATCTTCCTCTATCCGTTCTTCATCGTGCTGGTGCGATTCCCCCGCTACGACCAGAAGGCATGGGTCAATGTCTCGCGCCACAAGTACGAGGGCCTGGCCGGCGCCGACCTGATCTGGTGCCTCTACTGCGACTGGATGACGGGTGTCGTCTCCTTGGCCGCCGAGATGCTCCGCAATGTGGAGAGCTTCTGGTGCCCGGTGCGCTTCGACTCCACAAAGAAGTGCGCGAATTGCCGGACCGACTTCCCGGACATCGACACGTGGGCGACGCCGAAGGACGGTTCCGTCAAGCCGGTGGTCAAGCTCCTGGAGGAGAAGTACTTCTCCGGGACGAACCGCACCAACAGCTGGTTCGGGCACCCGGATCGGAAGAAGAAGTAAGCCCACCCCGTCACCCCTTTCCCGTTCGCCGATGGCCGAAGCGGCCCTTGACCCTCACCATGGCCTAGGCAGAAGCATTCCTCCCTGCATTGCCACCGACCGAACCCACGCTGGAAAGCCTCCATCATGCTCGACATCCGCCTGTTCCGCGAACAACCCGATTTCGTCCGGGAGAAGCTTCGCCAGCGCGGGTCCGACCCCGCCTTCGTCGACCAGATCCTGGCCTTCGACGAGAAGCGTCGCCAACTGGTTCAGGAGGGCGAGGCGCTCAAGGCCAAGCGCAACGAGATCAGTCGCCAGATTCCGCTCCTCGCGAAGGAGAAGAAGCCCATCGATGCCCTCAAGGAGGAGTCCCGGGCCATCGGCGAGGCGATCACCGGGATCGATGCCAAGCTGGCTGAGGTCGACGCGGCGCGCGACGAGTTGATGCTTCAGGTCCCGAACCTCCCGATGGAAGGCGTGCCGGTCGGCCCCGATGAGGCCCATAACCGCGTGGCGCGGACCTGGGGCGAGAAGCGCGCGTTCGACTTTGCGCCCAAGGCCCACTGGGATCTGGGCGCGGAACTCGACATCCTCGACCTGCCGCGTGGTGTGAAGATTTCCGGTTCGGGCTTCTATACGCTCAAGGGCATCGGCGCGAAGCTGGAGCGCGTCCTCATCCAGTGGATGCTCGACACCCACACGGCGCAGAACGGCTACACCGAGGTTTCGGTCCCGTACCTGGTCGGCTCGAAGGCGCTGCTGGGAACGTCGCAGCTTCCGAAGTTTGCCGACCAGTTGTACTACGCGCCGGAGGACCAGCTCTACCTGGTGCCGACGGCCGAGGTTCCCGTCACCAACCTGCACGCCGACGAGATCCTGGAGCCCGAGCAGCTTCCGATTTCCTACTGCTGTCACACGCCATGCTTCCGCCGCGAGGCGGGAGCAGCGGGACGCGAGAATCGCGGCATCTCGCGCATTCACCAGTTCCACAAGGTGGAACTGGTGCACATCGTCCGCCCCGAGGACAGCCCCGCCATGCACGAAAAGCTGGTCGGTCACGCGACCGGGTTGCTGGAGGCACTGGGCCTGACCTATCGGGTGCTGGAACTCTGCACCGGCGACATGGGCTTCGGCGCAGCACGCTGCCTGGATCTGGAAGTTTGGGCGCCCGGCATGAACACTTGGCTGGAGGTATCGAGCTGCTCGAACTTCGAGGCCTTCCAGTCGCGCCGTGCTGGAATCAAGTACCGACCCGCCAAGGGCGAGAAGCCCCAGTTCGCTCACACGCTCAATGGCAGCGGATTGGCCCTTCCCCGCCTGATGATCGCCATTCTGGAGAACTACCAGCAGGCGGACGGTTCGATCAAGGTGCCCGAGATTCTTCAGGGGCGCATGGGTACTGGATCGATTACAAAAAACTGACAACAAACCACTTGGCCTCGTTTGCGCTTGTCCGATGATTGGCAGATTGATTGACTGTCATCGAAACTCTGGCGGGACTGGCGAATGCCAAAAACGGTCAAGGGATTCACACTCATCGAGTTGCTGATCGTGGTCGCCATCGTGGCGATCCTGGCGGCAATCGCTGTCCCCAATTTCCTCGAAGCCCAAGTCCGCTCGAAGGTCTCCCGGACCAAGGCGGACATGCGGTCCGTCGCCACGGCCGTTGAGTCGTACTACGTGGACCAGAATCGCTATCCTGTCGCGAATATCGCCCCGGTTTTTACGCTGCCCGGTGGAGGAAATCCCGGCGCCGCCAATGCCTGTGACCGATCGGGCGCCGGGCTAACAACCCCCGTGGCCTACATGACCGCAATCCCCGTGGACCCGTTCGGTGTCACGGCAGCGGACGATGACTTCACCTTCGGCGGCACCGCGGAGGTGGCCGATGGTTACTACTACGCCTCGCGGGCATGGGCCCAATGTCGCGGGCTCACATGGAAGGTTTATCCGAACGGCAGCGGGAGCACGGCGACCTGGGTGCTACAGAGTAAGGGGCCGGATCGTTACTTTTCCCGCTCGGCCAAAACGGGGATCCCGGCCACAGACGAGGTGGATGAGCCATTCAAGTGGCAGTATGATCCCACGAACGGCACGGTCAGCGCCGGAAATATCGTCCGGAGCGGTCCGTAGCGGCCTGACGGTTGGTTGATTGAATGCTTGTATTTTCCCCGGTTTCCGGGGTAAAAAACGAAAGGCGGAGCTCCCCCCCGGGAACCCCGCCTTTCCCCCCATCGGATGGTAGCTCGATCCAAAAATTGCCAGCTGACCGATGGCCCTCAGCTGTCAACGGGCAGAGTGAAGCACTCTCCCACCAGCGCTCGCAATCACAAATGATATTGTCTTTCGATAAATTACATGAATCGGTTTTATAGCCGAAATTCCCGCCGTGCGACCGAGACCTAGAGTTGCTCGCGCAACGCCGCCGCCGAGGCCAGTTCCTGCTCGAGGGCATCCAGCTTGCCGGTCTCGATCTGCTCGGCAAGACGCTCCACGATAGTGGCGAGTTGGCGGAGCTGGCTGGCGATCTCCTGGGGATTATGCTGGCAGATTTCCCGCCAAACAAGGGGACTACCGGCCGCGATGCGGGTCGTGTCGCGCAGTCCGTTCCCCGCCAGCAGCTTCATGAGTGCCGGATCCTCGCCGCTTTCCTCCAGGTGCCGGACGATGGCGGCAGAGGCCATGTGAGGTACCTGGCTCAGCAGTGCCACCAGCGAATCGTGTCGAGCGGGGTCCGTCAGCACGACCCGGCTGCCGAGTTGCCGCCAGAACCGGGCGACGCGGCCCGCGGCCTCCAGATTCGTCCGATCGGTCAGTGTCACGTAGGTGGTCGCGCCGGAGAACAGATCGGGGCGCCCGTTCTTCCATCCGGTCAAGTGACTCCCCGCCATCGGGTGGCTGCCCACAAAGGCCGCCTGGCCGGGGATTCCCTCCGCCACCTGCACGAGAGTTCCCTTTGTAGAGCCCACATCGGTGATGACGGTCCCGGGACGGGCCGAGGCCATGACCGCTGGGAGGATCCTGGCGATGGCGTCCACGGGCTGGCAGAGCAGGATGAAGTTCGCCTCGGCAACCAGGCTCGAAAGATCCTCGCTGTAGCCGTCGATCAAGCCGGCGTTGAGGGCCTCGCTATGGGGGGACCCCGCCCGGGAGAGCGCGAGCACCCGGCGGACGCAGTTGGCGGAGCGCGCGGCCATGGCAGCGCTTCCACCCAGAAGGCCCAGGCCCACAATCAGCAGCGTTTCGATGCGTTCTTCCGGAAGCAGGGTCATTCGGGAGAGTCTTCCTCGTGGCGGATGATGCGGAGCGATTCCTTCCACCATCCGGGAGCGGGAGGCACGTCCATTTCGACGAACGGCTCAATATTTCCGTCACTGTCCCGAATCCCGTGCAGGTCGTGGCTGCGGAGGAAGGCCGGGTCACGGAGCGGACACGCGGCCGAACGGCACTTCGGATGGTCTCCGTGGCTCGAGCAGCGCAGGTGGTTGAGCACCAGCGATTGCCCGGACTCGCCCTCGAAATAATCGGCGCGTTCGCCAACGGCAATCAGGTCCACCATATCGCCCATGTAGGGACAGATGGCGATGGACCATTCCACGAGAGCCGACGCATGATCGGGAGCCAGGACTGCCCTCTCTCCCTGCTGTTCCCTCACTGAAGGAAGCGGGGTCCGAATCGTGGGGATGTAGAGCATGTCCTCAAGGGAGCGATACTCACCGGGCGCCAAAAGCCAAAGCTTGTCGTCTTCCAACCCGCGGTGGCTCCATTCCTCGAAAACGCGACGCGGGGGCTCGGTGACTTCCTCGTCCGTCAGGGGAAAGCACCCATAGTGGGTCGGGATCATGACGGCCGCGCGCGCGTCAATGCTCGCCTGCACCGCCTGCTCCGGCGTCATGTGGACGTTCTCCATGACAGCAGGTGGATCATAGGCACCGATTGGCATGGCGGCGACATGGAACGGGCCGAGTCGTTCACCGATGGCCCTAAATCCTGAATAGTACCCCGAATCGCCAATGAACAGGAACCGGAGAGCACTTGATGCCACCGCGTAGCCGTTCCAGTGGGAGCGGCACCGGTCAAAGGGGGTGCGCTTGCTCCAGTGGAGGCAGGGGGTCGCGGTGATGGTCAGGTCAGCGATGGAGGTCTCCTGCCACCACGGGAGTTCACGGACCTTGCGGATACCACGTCGGTGGAACCATGGGGCGAGACCCTCCGGGACGATGTACTCAGGACCATCACCTAACATGCGGATCGTGGCATCGTCGAGGTGGTCGTAATGATTGTGCGAGATCAGGACGACGTCGATCTGGGGAAGAGAATCGGGTCGGATGCCGGGCGGGTGAAACCGCTTCGGGCCGAAGCCGCTGATGGGAGAAGCAAAGTCGCTGAACATCGGATCGGTCAGGATGTGGATCCCGTGGATCTCGAAGATCAGCGTGCAGTGCCCGACGAAGTAGACACGCAGGTCATCGTAGGCGCAGGGGTACTTCGGGTAGCGACCAGGCTGGATGCGGGAGTGCGAGGGAGGCTTGGGAACTTTGCGCGTCAATACCCAAGGGAGGACAGTGAGAAACGAAGGGGCGTCACGTCCCTCAACTTCGTTTCGAAATGGATTTTTCCGCGTCGCGCTCACAGGCTCAAACGGTGGAGCGCCCGGCCCGTGTCGCAAGGGAAGAGTGCCACCGACGCGCCTTGCCGAGGCTGGTCAAGGTACTTGTCGAGGGACGACTCCGGCCCAGCTTACGGCCTCCTCACGATCAACGAACGTGCGGAAGTAAACCACCTTGCCGTTCCGGAAGATGAAGGCATCGCCAACGTGCCCTTCACGCCACTCCGTTTCGTCCCTAAGCCTGACACGTACATGAACAAGAACGACGATGCGATCTCCGGCGGTCACGAAGCCCTCGACGTGGCAGCCGCCCTCGGCCCACTTGCCGCGATTCAACTCGACGATGGCCTTCAACGCATCCAATCCAAGGTAGGTTCCGCTACCGGGAAAACCGGAAGGCTCAACCCGCTCGACCTGTGGGTCAAAGATGCGGAGGAATCCGGGGATATCGTTTCGGTTAAGCGCGTCGTAGGCTTCTTTGAGCGTCTTTGCCTCTGTAGAAAGAGGAGGCGACGAGTCGTCCATCAATATTCCCTCCGTCAGCGAAGCGCAGTAATGACCTCATCAAGAGTGGAAGCCGTGGCGGCGAGCGTATGCAGGTCTTCCAAACGCATGGGGTCGCTGATCTTCTCCAGCGCTCCCGCAATCTGGCGATCATCACCAAAGCGAATCCGCGCCAGACGGCAGACGCTGCGGCGCAGACCAGCGCAGAGGCCGCGCTCCATACCGCGCTCCATTCCGCGCTCCATGCCTTCCTGGATCAGTTCTTCCGCTAGGCTCATGGTCTTCTCCTTCAACTCTCCCGGCTTGTTTTCCAGGAACGTCTTGAGTTCCCTGCCCAACACGCCGCCGTCCAGCGCGAACATGTATCGCAGCAGTTTCTCGATCAGG
>WGMQ01000029.1 GCA_016125005.1 bacterium
AAAGGATGCTTTCGAGGCACTCGCGGTTGCCTCTCCAAGGGCGCCCGCGACCATCGGGGCGGCGCTTGGGGGCGGGAATGAGGGGCTCAAGGATGGCCCATTGTTCATCGGTGAGTCGCATCGGGAACGGTCCTGCCAGCGGGATTGGATGCGTCGAGAATGCTTTCACCGCGGCACGAAGAGTGTCCAGAGCATTATGAGACCACTTCTCAGTCTCCCTCCCAATTTACACCAATCGCAGGCAATCGTTGCCTCACTCTGCGGTTCTCTGCTATTGCGTGATCACTGGCGGGGGCAAGAGTTTTTGTTGGCTTCCGTGGATTCTTGGTTCCAGTATCACGGACAGATCGAACGCGACGGGCAGCTCTTCCGCTCATACGGGATCGTCTATGTTCCCGACCCGTACACATCCCGAGGCTAAAAATGAGAACGGAGGCAATGATCGCAGAGTCACCCCGAAGAGTCGCCCACGAACCGAGCCTCCGGAATCATGCAGCCAGCGGGCGCATGACTGGTCGAGCACAACCCCACAAGGAGGCCACTTCCATTTCCCGATCAATGCTTCCGATGTCCCTGGCGGGCGCGCTGGCTCTCACTTGTTCCTGGGCTCTGGGTCAGGGGTTCGTTCCTGCCGACGGGTGGGAGGTCACACTGCCGTTTTGCGAGTCCGACCCAAGCGACGAATTGCTCGGTCTGGTCGCCTTCCGCGAGCAGGACCATTTCAATCCGAAGGCGCCCGCGGAGTGGGTCGTGCCCGTTTGGATAGAGTACCGGGGTGATTGTGTGATGTGGCAGCGCTATATGACCAAGGCCGAGTACCTAACCGTCTCTGTGTTGGACTCGGAGGTGTCGTGGACTCCGGGTCCCGAGATGCTGAGCGCACTGGAACTCGGGAAGAAGAGACGGGATCCTGCTTGGCAACGCATGGGCGGACCGCTGGTGGAGAATCACATCGGCATCGTGTTCACGGGCGACAGCGTGACGACTGGCTCGGTGCGGGACGCATACTTGCACTCGAACGAATTCATGAAAATGTATCGCCACGGAAACCAGCCGGAGGAAGTCGCGCAGAATCTCAAGCGAATCGCCAAAATGCGCGAACCCTGGGTTGCCAACACGACCTTCGCGCAAACGCAACTGCCGCTGGCGGTGCCGCTGAGGGACTATGTGGTGGTGCCAGAGGACGCCTCGGGGACCATGACGATTCAGGTCGAGTTCATGGCCTATCCCGGATCGCGATGCCACAAGGGCCGAGGCGGAAACGATCCCGTGGTCATCAAATCGCCGCCGATCAAGATCCGGTTCGCGGCGTCAACCGCCCCGGATGGGGCACAGCATCAAGAAGGTTTGGAGTCGAAATGAAGCCACTTCTCTCCGTCGTGCTGTTGCTTTCGCTGGCCCGGTTTTGCGCTGCTCAGGAGGAAGCCGTTTCGTCGCGGACTGCCGAGAAGATCTCGGGGGAGTGGGGGATGGCCGTTGACCCGCCGACCTCTGCGAAGGATCAGCTCACGACATTCTGCACGGTCGGTCCATCGCCGGGCTGGCACGGGCAGCGGAATCCATTCTGGGACGCCGAGATCAAGTCGTCGAGGCGGACGTGGCGGCAGCCGTGAGGGCATTCCTTCGCAGGACGGAGGGATAATGGTGACGGCTTCTCAGGGTCCAAGGCCCAGCGCGGTCTGGAATCGGAGCATTACTCCTCCACCTTCAGCCGGTAGCCCACCCACGGCTCCGTGATCAGGTACCGTGGCCGGGCGGGTTCGGCTTCGAGCTTCTGGCGGAGTTGGTGCATGTAGACACGCACATGATGTTCCTGGCCGGGCTTGATGCTACCCCAAACTTCGGTCATCATCTGGTTCTGGGTGACGACCTTGCCGGCGTACTTCGCAAGGACGGCGAGGATTCTATACTCGTTGGGTGTGAGACGGACTTCTCCTTCCGCGAGGAAGACCTGGCGGTTTTCCAGATCAATGACGAGGTCACCGGTTTCCACTCGCAGGGTGGGTTTATCGGCGGGGCGGGCTGCATGGCGGAGGGCGACGCGGATGCGGGCGGACAGTTCGCCGACGTTGAAGGGCTTGGTCAGGTAATCGTCCGCGCCCGCATCCAGGGCGTCGATCTTGTCGCGTTCCTTGCCTCGCGCCGAGAGGATGATGATGGGGACGGCAGAGAACTCGCGAAGGCGTCGGAGTACATCGAGGCCTTCGATGTCTGGAAGTCCCAGATCCAGCAGGATCAGGTCGGGTGCATCGGTCGCTGCGAGGGAGAGGCCTTCCTGACCGGTCGTTGCCTCGGTCAGGCGGTGTTGCTGCGCCTCCAGGCTGGCGCGGAGGAACCTACGGATGGGTGCTTCGTCCTCGATGACAAGGATGCGAACGTGCTGGCTCAAGGTTCTTCCTCCCGCGGCAAGTCGACCAAACCGTCCGCTGCGCGAAGAGACACTGCGAAAGTTGCACCACCGTGATCGTTGTTCCGAGCGGTGATCTGCCCGCCGTGCGCATCCACAATGGCTTTGCAGATGGCGAGACCGAGGCCGACACCTCCCGCCTTCTGCCCCGCCTTTCCTCGGTGAAACTTTTCGAAGATGACCAGTTCCTCCCCCGGCTCGAGTCCCGGACCGTGATCTGCGACCTCCAGGATGACCGAGTCCCCCTCCTCACGTGCAATGACTTCGATGGGTGACCGATCGGGCGAGTACTTGATCGCGTTCTCGAGCAGGTTGAGGAGCACATGTTGGATCAGGATTTCGTCGGCGGAGACGAAGGCAATAGTGGAGGGAATCTGGACTTGGACTGCCCGCCCCGACAACCGGGGCTCCACTGCGGCCAGTGCCGCGCCGATGACTTCGTCCACGGGAAGCGGGACGAGGTTGAGATGAAGGCCATCACCTTCCAGACGGGTCATGTCGAGCAAATTGGAAATCATGCCGCTGATGCGATGGGATTCGTCCGCGATGGTGCGAAGAAGCTCTCTTCGAGTTTCCGGAGCGATCACCTGTTCGCTCTCCAGCAGGCTCTCTGCGCAGCCCTGAATCGACGCGATTGGCGTGCGCACGTCATGCGATACCGTGCTGAGGACGGAACTGCGAAGACGTTCGGTTTCAGCCTCTGCCTGCGCCAGGCTCCGCATGTGCTCCAGGCGGTCCACCTGGAGCGAGAGCGCGGCCTGGGCACACAATGAGTTGAGCAGCTCCATCTGGTCTGGCTGCATTCCCGTAGACTGATTGGGTGGCATCACCGCCACCACGGCCATGGGGGAATCCTCTCCAGCACGGATCGGGACATGCGTCAGCGTCGAAGAATCCAGGGTGCCGGTACCGGCGCCCGCTGGCAGGGCGTTACTGTAGACCCATTGGGCAACGGCATTTTCCTTCGCCGACGGGGGGAGTGCCGCAGGGCATCCTGAGAAATAGACGACCTTCCCCGAGGGGTCGGGGAGGAAAGCAAAAGCCTGTGTCTGGAATGCCAGGGCAACCTCGTCCAACGCAGCCCTGATGATGGATTCGGTCCCGCGCAGGGCGGCGAGGCGTCGACTCAGACGGTGCAGAATCACTGTGCGGCGCTCGCTTTCGCGAGCCAAGACGACCTGCTGTCGGAGCCGCAGGGTCAGCGAGCTAATGACCGTTGCGACGACGAACATCACGGCGAAGGTGAGAAGGTAGTGTGGCGATTCCACGTCCACAGTAAAGCGCGGAGGGACGAAGAGGACGTTGAACGCCATCACACCCAGGGCCGTGGCGAGCAGGGTCGCACCCCGTGAGGCGAACAGTGCGGTCGTGGTGATGCCGACCAGGTAGATCATGATCAGGTCGGGTAACTCGAAGAACGGATACATGACCCAGGCGACAGCGCTGCTGAGGGCGACGCAGGCGAGGGCGGCCAGGTAGGGTTTCTTCGATGCAGAGCTTGGGCGCAGCGACCGGGATTGCGAGGCTGAGTCGCCCTCGCCACGGATCACATACACATCCATGTCGCCACTCTCGCGGATCAGACGATCGACTGGTGATGGTCGGAGCAACTCACGCCATCGCGGCAGCACCGGTTTCCCTGCGATGATCTTGGTGACGTTGCGATCTCGCGCATAGGTCAGGATCGTCTCCGCGACGTCCGAGCCGGAAAGCGAGACGATCTCCGCTCCCAGGCTTTGCGCGAGGCGCTGGTTCTCGGCGAGGCGCTCCCGGGCCGCCCTGTTCATCTGACTTTGGGGGGTGGTTACGCTGAGGGCGATCCACTCTCCGCCAAGGCTCGCTGCGAGCCGCTTTGTTGCCCGAACCAGCTTGGCGGATGATGGACTGGGCCCGACAGCCACGATCAGCCGCTCCTGAGTAGCCCAGGTCTTCCTGTCGCCTTGGGCGTTGCGGTAGACTTGCACGTCGACGTTGACACGCTTGGCGACGAAGCGAAGTGCGAGTTCGCGCAGCGCCAGCAGATTTCCGGTCTTGAAGAATCCGTCCGCGGCGCGTGCCGCCTGGGTGCCGGTGTAGACCTTCCCTTCCCGGAGGCGCTGAAGCATTTCCTGGGGTGGAAGATCGACCAACACGATCTCATCGGCCTGCTCCAGCACCTGGTCCGGTACGGTTTCGCGCACCTTCACACCCGTGATTTCCGTGACAATGTCGTTGAGGGATTCAAGGTGCTGGACGTTGACAGTCGTATAGACATCTATACCGGCGTTGAGAAGTTCGGCCACGTCCTGCCAGCGCTTTTCGTGGCGGCTGCCCGGGGCGTTGGTGTGGGCCAGTTCATCAACCAGGATGACCTGGGGGCTACGAGTCAGCGCCCCGTCGAGATCGAACTCGCCCAGGGTGATGCCGCGGTGATCGGTAGTCCGGCGCGGCAGCACTTCCAAGCCATCAAGGAGGCCTTGCGTATCTTTCCGGCCATGGGTTTCGACCACCCCGACAACCGGCACACGACCGGCTCGGAGGAGCGCCTGCGCCGCCTCCAGCATTGCATAGGTCTTCCCGACACCGGCGTTCGCCCCGAAGAAGACCTTCATCCGCCCACGGCCGGCGGATCGGCTCTCGCCAGCGAGGCGGGCAAGCAGGGCATCTGGATTCGGGCGATTTTCCGATGTGGGGATCATTCGTGACTCTGCACGTTCCTGAGTGCGAGGTTGAGTTTCAGGATATTGACTCTTGGCTCGCCAAGGAAGCCGAAGGTTCGTCCCTGGATATGGTCCTGAATCAGTCTTCTAACCTCTCCTACATCAAGGCCTCGAGCCAACGCAACGCGCGTCGCTTGGAAGTGGGCGGCTGCAGGGGTGATGTCTGGGTCAAGGCCACTGCCGCTGGCGGTGACCAGGTCCACGGGAACGCGATCCTTGGAGGTGGCCGACTCTGCGCTGCGGAGGGCGGCGATGCGGTCCTGCACCGCCGCAAGCAGCGCAGGGTTGGTGGTGGCAAGGTTGCTGCCCCCCGAAGAGGATGCGTCGTAGCTGACGGCCGAGGGGCGTGGCCAGAACCACTCCGGTCCCGTGAAGGACTGGGCGACGAGTTCACTGCCAACGACCCGCCCGTTCACCTCAATCAGGCTGCCGTTGGCCTCGCGCGGGAAGATCGTTTGGCCGACGCCCCAGACCGCCAGCGGATAGACGACACCGGTCAGGAGCGTGAAAAGTACAAGCAGCACGAGCGTCGGACGAATAATGGGGGTGTTGCTTTCCATCGTCAGATTCCTTTCTCAGGCGAGGCCGATGGCGGCGATGAGGATGTCGATCAGCTTGATGGCGATGAACGGCGTGATCAGCCCGCCGAGTCCGTAGACCAGGATGTTGTCGCGCAGCAGCACGCTCGCCTCGACAGCGCGGTATTTCACGCCCTTGAGCGCCAGCGGTATGAGCGCGACGATGATGAGCGCATTGAAGATCGTGGCGGAAAGGATGGCGCTTTGCGGCGAGGCGAGCCCCATCACGTTGAGCGCGTTGAGCTGGGGGTATGTTGCCGCGAAGGCCGCTGGAATGATGGCGAAGTACTTCGCCACATCGTTCGTGATGGAGAACGTCGTCAGCGATCCCCGCGTCATCAGGAGTTGCTTGCCGATTCGCACGATCTCGATGAGCTTCGTCGGGTTGCTGTCGAGGTCCACCATGTTGCCCGCTTCCTTGGCGGCCTGGGTGCCGCTGTTCATCGCGACGGCCACGTCGGCTTGGGCCAGAGCGGGGGCGTCGTTCGTGCCGTCACCCGTCATGGCGACCAGACGGCCACCAGCCTGATATTCGCGGATGAGTGCGAGCTTCTTCTCCGGAGTCGCCTCTGCGAGGAAGTCGTCCACGCCCGCCTCCGCCGCGATCGCGGCCGCCGTCATCGGATTGTCTCCGGTGATCATGATCGTCTTGATGCCCATGCGGCGCAGTTCGGCAAAGCGCTCCCTGATTCCTTCCTTCAGCACATCCTTCAGCCGAATGACGCCTAGGACCTTGGCGTCCTCAGCGACGACAAGCGGCGTACCACCCTCTTTGGCGATCATCTCCACGGCTTGACGAACCGGCGCGGGAAACCCTCCCTTCTGCTCGCGCACCCAGGACTCCACGGCCTCCGCCGCACCCTTGCGGATTCTGCGCGAGGCAATATCCACGCCGCTCATGCGGCTTTCGGCGGTGAAGGGAATGAAGTGCGCCTGCATCTCCCCGATGTTCGCCTGTCGAAGACCATACTCGGTCTTCGCGAGGATGACCACGCTGCGGCCCTCGGGCGTCTCATCGGTCAGCGAGGAAAGCTGGGCAGCCCTGGCGAGATCCTTCGCATCCACGCCCGGAGCAGGGATGAACTCGGTTGCCTGCCGGTTGCCGAGCGTGATCGTCCCGGTCTTGTCCATCAGGAGCACGTCCACATCGCCCGCCGCCTCGACGGCACGGCCAGAGGTCGCCACGACGTTCGCCTTCAGCAGGCGATCCATGCCCGCAATGCCGATGGCCGAGAGCAGTCCACCGATGGTAGTTGGCGCAAGACAGACAAAGAGAGCGATCAGCACCACGAGTGGCACCACCGTGCCCGAACCCGACGCCGTCACGCTGTAGACCGAGAACGGAAGAAGCGTCGCACAGACGACCAGAAAAATGATGGTGAGCGCGGCCAGCAGAATGGAGAGCGCGATTTCGTTGGGCGTCTTCTGGCGCTTTGCGCCTTCCACCAGGCCGATCATGCGGTCGAGAAAGTTCTCTCCCGGGTTAGCCGTGATTCGGATAATCAACCAATCGGAGAGCACCCGCGTCCCACCAGTCACGGAGCTGCGGTCGCCGCCACTCTCGCGGATGACGGGAGCCGATTCGCCGGTGACAGCGCTCTCGTCCACGTAGGCCGCACCTTCGATCACTTCACCGTCGCTGGGGATGGGTTGGTTGGCCTCCACGAGCACAATGTCGCCTTTGCACAGGCCCTCCGCGGCGACGGATTCCCCTGCTGCATCGCGCCGCGCCTCCTTCAGACGAGTTGCGGTGATGCTCTGGCGGGCGGCACGAAGGCTGTCCGCCTGTGCCTTGCCGCGTCCTTCAGCGACAGCCTCCGCAAAGTTCGCGAAGAGCAGCGTGAGCCAGAGGATGGCCGCCACAGCCCCGATGAACCAGGCGGGCATGTCGCCATCACCACCCAGCGCGGCAACGAAAAGCAGCGAGGCGAGGGCGCTCCCCACGAGAACCGTGAACATCACGGGATTGCGGAGCTGGTGCATCGGGTTAAGCTTGGTGAAGCTGCTGACGATGGAGCGCCGCAACAATGGCCCCGTGATCAGCGGTTGGACCGCCTTCATGGATTGGGTAGACATGGATCAAAGCCCTCCCTGCTTCAGGATCAGGTGTTCGACGATGGGACCCAACGCGAGCGCGGGCAGGAACGTCAGCGCCCCGATGGCCAGAATGGTGACGATGAGAAGCAGGCCAAAAAGTGGCGTGTGCGTGGGCAGCGTGCCCTGGCTGGGGGGAGTTTGCCTCTTCGATGCGAGTGCTCCGGCGACGGCGAGCGCGGGAAGCATCACCCAGTACCGCGCCACCAGCATTGCGATGCCACCGAGGATATTCACCATGTCCGTGTTCGCACCGTAGCCCGCGAAGGCACTCCCGTTGTTGTTCCCCATACTGCTGAACGCATAAAGCACCTGGCTGAGACCATGGGGGCCCGGGTTGCTGATGCCCCGCGTTCCTTCGGAGGTCAGAAGCGCAATCGCCGTGAAGGCCAGCGTCACGACCGACGGAAAGAGAATCGCCAATGACGCCATCTTCATCTCGAAGGGACCGATCTTCTTCCCGATGTACTCCGGCGTGCGGCCGACCATGAGCCCCGCGGCGAAGACCGCCACAATGGCGACCATCAGCAGTCCGTACAGCCCCGATCCCACGCCGCCGAAGATGATCTCGCCGAGTTGCATCAACCACATGGGAATCATCCCGCCCAGCGGCGTATAGCTGTCGTGCATCGAGTTCACAGAACCATTCGACGCCGCCGTCGTCGCCACTGCCCAGAGAGCGCTGTTGGCGATCCCAAAACGCACCTCCTTCCCCTCCATGTTGCCGCCAGCCATCGCCGGACCTTCGCCCGCCTCCATGGCCTTTTGGGTCACACTCAGCGGTTCGAGCAACGGATTGCCCTGCTGCTCGCTATACGCCGTCACGGCCAGGCATCCCGCGAGGAACACCGTCATCACGGTGAGCAGAAGCCAGCCTTGACGTTCGTCGCGCACCATCTTGCCGAAGGTGATGCAGAACGCCGCCGGGATCAGCAGGATCGCCAGCAATTGCAGGAAGTTCGAAAGAGGTGTTGGGTTTTCCAGCGGATGCGCGGAGTTGACGTTGAAGAAGCCGCCGCCATTCGTGCCGAGCTGCTTGATCGCGATCTGGGAGGCCGCCGGGCCGACCGCGATCGTCTGCGATTCGCCCGTCAGCGTCGTTAACTCGTGGTATGGCTGGAAGGTCTGCACCACCCCTTGGGAAACAAGCACGACAGAAAGCACGATGGAAAGCGGAAGCAGTATATACAAGGTCGAGCGGGTCATGTCCGCCCAGAAGTTGCCGATCGTTCCGCATTGCTTGCGAACGAAGCCCCGCGCCAGCGCGGCCATGACCGCCATGCCCGTCGCGGCGGACAGGAAGTTCTGCACGCCCAGGCCGACCATCTGCGTGAGGTAGCTCATCGTCCCCTCACCACCATAGTTCTGCCAGTTGGTATTCGTCGCGAAGCTGATGGCCACGTTCAGCGCACTGAACGACCCGACGGGATCCCTCTCCGCCGGGTTCAGCGGCAGCACGCCCTGGAAGCGCTGAAGCAGATACACGATCAGCAGGCCACCCGCGTTGAACACCAGCATCGCCAAAGCATAGCTCTTCCAGGATGTCTCGCGGTCCGGGTTGATTCCTCCCGCGCGATAGAAGAGTCGCTCCAGCGGGCCGAGAACCGGCGAGAGCACTGTCCGCCGCCCCCCATAAACGGCCGCCATGTAAACGCCCAGCGGCCATGCCAGCGCGAGCAGCACCGCCAGATAGGCAATGATCTGAAACACACCCATAGCGCCCACGTCAAAACACCTCCGGACGCAGAAGCGCGACGAACAGATAGACAACCAACAGCGCGGCGACGACCGCCGCAATGACCGTAATCATGCTCATGAAGGTTCCTCCATGAGCGAATCCATCAGCCAGACAAGCCCTGCGCTGAGGCCAAAGAACCCGGCCAGAATGAGAACCGAGAAGATGTCGTTCACGACTCAAAGCTCCTTCGGGAATATGTCCCGGAGAGCAAGGTCGCGCGGACCCCGCCAGAAAGCAAATCACGGGGCTGTGGGGTTGCGGATGGGGCGCATCAAGAAGTTGTCAAGATGCTGCTGTATTGTGGTGGGTATAGACGTGAGGAGGCCGTTCTCCGGTGTCGTCGCCACCACCCTCGCCTCCCTCGGTTATCGGCTGCGCAAGGGCGACCGCATGAACTACCGGGCACCCGCGACCTGCTCTGCACGGACCTGAAAGTGAGCCTCCCCCCAACTCCTCCAATCCTACATCTGGCGCTGGGAGATCGAAGTCGGTTTCGCGATGAGAAGACACTGCTGGGAATGGGCGAGGCGCAGGTGCGCACGCAACGAAGCATCGAAACCCTCACCCCCTTCATCGCAGCGACCGACGTGGCGGTCTTTCCTTTTGTAACCGCAACAAAACCAGATGGCGTCCAGTGCTTTGGGATCAGCTTTCCCTGGCTCCGAACGCAGTTGTAGTACGCGCGAGTCGCCAGCCTGCGGCGCTCGTGCGGTGTCTGTCGAAGATAAGCCATTCCATCGTTCTGCAGGGGGTCGAGCTGCTTCATTCCGAGATCGACGGATGGACGGTCGGCCTTGAGATTCGCGTCGACCCTGCCCCCGACCTAAGTTGTCAAGGCTCGGCGAGGCAAACTGGAGTCGACCTATCCCGTAAGTCGGCAACCTCGACATGCCTGTTTTGACCGGTTTGCGATGCCCCTGAATTGACATGACAGGCTGGACGTAGCGACCTGATCGATTGACATCGACGTCTCCTCCCGAGTTGTTACCCTGCATGATGATTCTGTGCGAGTCCCGCTACGTCAGGAAGGTGACCGACGATGCTCCCTGAGGTGCCGACTGCGGAGTTGCTTTTCGACCCCGCCTGCCACTGGGTCTCCCACTGGCAACGCGGCGCCGACCGCTCGGCGTTGTCCAGGCCGACCCCCTTGCCCCGCCGCGTCAAGTACCTGATTGCAGGCCTCGGCATCACCGGCGCCGCCACCGCGCTGGAGCTGGTCCTGCACGGCGTCGCCCCCGACGACATCGCGATCGTGGAGGCGGCTCACCTTGCCTTCGGCGCGTCGGGGCGGAATGCCGGCTTCGTCCTGAGTTTTCCCGGCGCGGAGATCCTCGATTGGCGTCGCGATTTCGGCGAGGCCGGTGCCCGCGAGTTGATCCGGTTGAACGAGCGCAACCGTCGGCTCGTTCGGGAGTTCGTCACCTCTCAGGGGCTCTGGCACCAGCCCGGTGGGAGCTACTTCCTCGCCGCGTCGCAGGAGGAGGGCGCCCGGCTCCGCGAGTGCCAGGTGATGCTGGAGGAGGCCGGTGCGGTCGGATTCGAACTACGCGCACGGCACCTTCCCGCGGGCCCGGGTTTCCACGAGTGCATCCATCAGCCCGCGGACCTTGGCATCGATCCGGTCCTGTACGTGGCGGCGTTGCTTCGGGCATCGGGGGTTGGCTACACGCCCGGCTGCATGATTGACCGCGGGGGAATCGCGCCCGGTGCCGATGGCCTCTCCGTGGAGACGAGCCTGGGCACCGTCCTCGCCGATCGCCTGATCCTTGCATCCAACGCGTTCTCGCCCTTCATCGACAGGCACTTCGCGACGCGCAGCCCCGTTGCCCCAGCCCGCAACCAAGTGCTCCTGGCGCGTGTCGCCGATGCCGCCGCGCTGGAACGCTGGGGCGATGGCATCTACTATTCCAACGATGGATACGACTATTGGCGTGCCTTGCCCGGTGGGCTCTTTCTCCTCGGTGGAGGGCGCAACCACGACCGCGAGGTCGAGGCGACTTGGCGTCACGAGCAAAATCCCCGGATCATGCGCTACCTGGAGGAAAGTCTCCTTCCGCGCCTTGCCGGTCCCACGGCGACGGTCATACACCGCTGGCAGGGGACGCTCGGCATGTCGCCCGACGGCATCCCCATGGCGGGAGACCTCCCCGATTATGGGGGTCGCGTCTCCTACGCTGTCGGGCTCTCAGGTTACGGGCTGGGCTTCCACCGCGTGCTCGCCGAGGCGTTGGTCGGTCGGCTGGTGGAGGGGAAACCACTGGGCCCTTTCGCCGCGGAGCGTCTATACAGCCCCACCGCCTGACTCAACCACGCGCTACGCCGGATAGTCCGCCGGTCGGAGTTCTTCCCCCGCTCGCAGCCGCTGTTGCGTGATCTCGAAGACCGTGCGATCCATCTCACGGTCGCGGGCGCTGCGCTTCCGGAGTGCGGCCATGATCTGCCGGAGCCGCATGTTGCCCGCGAGTTGGTTCTCGTGGCGATCAAGGAACGCCCAGTAGAGTCGCTTGATGGGGCAGTCACCGTTGGGCGAGAAACGGCATTCCTGACAGTAATCGCTCATCTTGTTGATGTAAGCCGAACCCGCGATGTAGGGCTTCGTGGTCATCACGTCACCGGCGCTGTGCGTCGACATCCCCAGCACGTTCGGCTCAACCACCCAGTCATAGGCGTCGATGTACCCGACCCAGAACCAGTCCGTCAGGTCGCGCGGAGAGTATTCGAGCAGCGTCGCGATGTTGGAGACAACCATCAGCCGGGTGATGTGATGCGACCACCCTTCGTCCCACACGCTTTGCACCACGGTATCCAGGCAATTCATCCCGGAGCAGCCATTCCAGAACGCCGCAGGGAGCGGCTCCGTCGCCTCGAACGCGTTCGACATCGCACCGCCGTCGAGCCCCGGGAGCGGGTCGGGACGCGGCCATTCGCGTCCCAGCCAGTTCCCCCAGCCACCATCGCCCGCGTGTTCCATCACGGAAACGCGACGCCGATCCAGCGACCGGAATCCGTCGGTCGCGTCGTGGATGTGTCTCACGAACTCGCGCCAGCCGATCATCTGGCGAAGAAACCCCTCCTTGCTGTTAAGAGGGATGGCGAGCGTCAGGGACTCCTCCACGATGCGGCGGGGGAGCAGACGGTGGATGTTGATGAGGGGGGAGAGGCGGGTGTGGAACAGTCCCCGTGAGGCGGTCGACATGGCATCCTCATAAGGACCGAAGTGAGGGAGACATGCCTCCTTGGCCCAGGCCCACCATTGCTCGGCATCGGAAGCCGTCGCAGGCAGGGCTTCCACATCCAGTCGCCCGGGATGCTGATGATACTCGCGCTCGATGAGCGTCGCCACCTCATCCCGCAAGGCGTCCATCGCGAAGCGCGGCGTCTCGGGCGCGGAGGGGTTCCCACTCCATGCCTCTCGATTGTCGTGATCGTGGCTGTACTTCCCGCCGAGCGGCTTGCCGTTCTCCATCAGGTAGCCGGTCCGCTGGCGCACATGACGGTAGAAGGCATCCATCCGGAACGGCGGCGCCATGCCCGTGCCCTGATGGAAATCCTCTCGCGTCGTCAGCCAGCCCTCGTGCCGGACCATTTCCAGCAAGCCCTCCCGCACGAGCGGCTCCAGTTCCACTCGAAGTTCCCTCTCCGCCGGTTCCATCACAATGGCACTGCCGCCGGACTCCCTCAGTTCCCTTTCCAACGCGGCGCGATGCGAATCGCGAGTGACAAGATACCGGACGGCGACGCCGCGTTGAGCCTGTTCCAGCGCAAAAGCCCTCTGGTTCAGCATCAATAGGGCGAGTTTCTGGCGGTGATAGGGACGCCGCCGCATCCACCATTCACTCTCAACGAGCACGATCCCGACCTGCTGGGGCGGCAACGTGGCCAGTGGACCCACATCGTCGGTCAGCTGATCGTAGGGCACATACACCCAACGGCGCCCCGAGCCCGCGGCGGGGTTGATCGCATCGAGTTGGTTCTGAAAAAATGACATGCGCGGGCTCCCGCGGGGCGATTGGGCATCGCCTGTGCCGTGGGCAAGTGTCGCGCCACCCGTACCCGGAAAGTTTCACCCGAGCCCATGCCTCCGCCACGAAACCAAGTGTGGCGATGCGCAGACTTCAACTCCCCAAGAAATCTCCCTCACCCTCTAAATTCCGCCAGATAACGGCACCATTCGCAAGATCACAATTGCGGTCGACCACGAATATGTGACTTAGTTTACAGCCATAGGGCTTGTTGGATTGTTGGGAATTGTTTCCTTTCGGACAACTGGCTCTCTCGGGCCAGACCTTTGCTTGGCAGACCGCTTGGCCTCGTCGTGGCCTCCAGACCCCCTTGTTACAAGGAGAAAAGAAATGCGCAGACAGTTGCAGTTAGCTTTCCTCGCGATGATCGCGGCCGCTTCGGCCGAGGTCAGCGCCGCTACGATCAACGTTTCCCCTGGCGCGGGAACGATTGCCGCGGCGCTGTCCACGGCAGCTGCGGGCGACACGCTCGTCCTCGCCGCCGGTAACTATACCGGCTCGACCGTGACGATCAACAAGTCGATCACCATTCTTGGCCCGATGGACAATGTGGATCCCAACGGTGACTTGCAGGCCGACGGATCCCGTCCCCAGACCGCCGGGCGCGGCACCGGTGAAGCGGTTCTCAGCCACGGCTTTACCCTGAACAACACCACGTCGGGCGCCAAGATCACCGACGTGACCATCGCCGGCCTCACCCTGAGCGGCATCAGCGGCAACGCCCTCGATATGGCCGATCCGCAGGGCAGCGAGCGTATCACCTTCCGCTACAACATCATCCAGAACTTCGCCAACCAGGGCTACAACCGCAGCCAGACGACTGCCCCCATCACCGATACTGTCATCTCCTACAACCGGTTTTTCAACTACACCGGCACGGACAAGACCGCGATCTGGATGTCCGGCAAGGGTGTCAATGGCGGCACCGTCATCAGCCACAACTACTTCGCCGACGAGGACCGCAACGCTGGCTCCCGCGGCATCATCGTCGGTGGTGCCTATAACGCCACGGTGGACTACAACACCTTCTTCCGCCTCGGTCGTTACGCCTGCCAGTTCGCTGACGGTGCGAACCTCGGTCCCGGCGGCGAGCTCCCCGTCTCTATCTTCCGCTACAACCGCGCCACGGAATGCAACGTTGGCGTCCAGGTCCTCTCGACCGATGCGACCTCGGGTTCCCCCGAAGGCGCCGATATCAGCAACAACGTCTTCGTAAACATGCTGCCGGCACCCATTCCCGCCTCCGGCGCTGCTCAGGCCGGCAACAATAGCCGGGCCATTCTCTTCGCCCGTCAGAGCACCGGATCGACCGGTCCCGGCGTCTTCGCCGACGTCTCGATCTTTAACAATACCGTCCTGCAGGACGTTGGCTTGATGACCAACACCAACGCCCTCATCGACATCCAGCTGGATGATCGCCCCACGGCCGCCCACGGCAACATCGCGGTTTATCGTAATGAAATCATCCTGACGGGCACCTATCCCAACACGAATCTGGATCCGAATGGCTCCTGCGTCGCCTCCTACTGCGTCGTCTCCGCCATCAAGACGACCGCCGCGGGCTCTGGCGCTGTGGTGGTCACCCACGCGGGCCATCCGTTCGTCACCGGCAACGTCGTCAACCTGACGAGCGACACCGGCACCTTCAACGCGCCCGTCAACGGGCCGTTCACCATCACGGTGATCGACGCCGACAGCTACTCGCTCGATAACTCCGCCTTCCTGAACACCTTTGTCGCGACATCGCGTGGCGTTCAGGCCGTTGCTCCGGCGGTTCACGGCATTCGCATTCGCGGCGAAATCACCGACGCCGACATCGTGAACAACTCGGTCAGCTTCAGCACCACCAACGAGCCCACGAACCCCGTCCCCTCCTCGGGCATCTACGTCGACAACAACGACCCGGCACTCGGTGCAATCCCCGGCGGCGCCACCATCAACATTCAGGACAACTCCGTGTCCGGCGCCGAGACGGGCATCCGTCTTGAGGCAGCCCCCAACACCACCGTTCAGGGCAACACCCTCAACGACAACGGCACGGGCATCCTGCTGACCAACGAAGTGACCACCCCGCCCGCCCTGACCGGCAACAACCTGGTTGGCAACGACGTGGCCATCGAGAACGCCAGCGGCTCCGGCGTCACCGGCACCAACAACTTCCTCGGTACCAACGACGGCAGCACGCCTCCCGGCTCCACCGTGGGCGACGTCACCCTCAATGACAACAGCACCTTCCCCGTGGTTCCCGCCGACGACGATGCCGACGGCCTTTCCAACGACGAGGAAATCGGCATCTACTTCACCAACCCCAACAACTCCGACACGGATAACGACGGCATCGGCGACGGCATCGAAGTCTCCTCCGGCACCGACCCGAACGACGTGGCAGATCCGGGTTACGCCCTCGTCGACACCGATGGCGACGGCATCGTGGACGGACTGGAAATCGCCCTGGGCCTCGACCCGAACAACCGCGATGAGAACGGCGATCGCATCCTTGACGGCTACGCGCTCTCCCGCACCGGCAGCATCACCGGCGCCGTGACACTCGGCGACGCGGACAGCAACGGCATGGTGAACACGACCGACGCCACCGCCATCCTCGAGTCCTTCCTCGGCATCCAGGATCTCTCCGTGGCTTCGAACCGCGATATCAACCTCGACGGCAAGATCGACAACGTCGACGCGGTCATCCTCTATCAGTGGGCACTCAACAACATCCCCTACATCCCGTTCCCGTAACGGCTTCCCATCAACGCTCTCCCCAGTTCCCGGGGCGGTCCGCCGTCCCGGGAACTTTCATTTTTACTCTCCCGGATCCAGCACCCCCTTCGAATCCTGGCAGGCCAGGTCCCGCCGGGTCGAAACACCCGGCCCGCTGCTGGTTCGTCCCCCGCCGGGAAAACCAGTGGCCGAGCGGAAATTTGGATCGAGCCAAATTCACCCCGCTGCGCATCCTGCGGAAGCACATGTGTTGGTGGTGTCAGTGAGCGTTGGGACGTGTGAAAGAGCGCCTAAGCTATCTATTATCAATAGTAAATGTCGATTGCGACCTCGGCCCGGTGCCTCGGGAAGGGCGTGTGAAACAGTGCTGGATCGGCAAAAGATGGTGTCGGAGGTCGAGTTTCAGTGTGTCACTGCTGTGCTTTTTTGGTTGCAGGGTTGCGACGGATGGCATACCCCATACACTATGCTGGGTTCGGAACGGCCCGGCGTGACATCCCCCCACTGCAAGGAGACGCAAGAATGAAGAAGAGACTTGTGCTAGCAGCGGCGGCCATTCTGGCTGCCCAGGCTCAGGCCCAGCTCGTCATCAACGAGTTCAACTATGACGACACCGGCACGGACACACACTGGTTCGTCGAAATCTACAACGCGGGCGGCAGCCCCGTTGACATCAGCGGCTACCGCGTCATCGGCGTCGACAACACCGGCACCCTCGCTACCCCGGACAACGCCTACACGGTTCCCGCCGCTACGACGCTCGCCGCAGGCGACTACTACGTCGTGGGCACGGCTGCCGTTCCCAACGTGGACCAGAGCACCGCATCCACCGGTACCGGTGACTTCCAGAACGACATGGAAGCCCTGGCCCTCCTCGATCCGGCCGACGCCATCATCGACTCGGTCGTTTACGAGCGCAACAAGGCCAACATCGTGATCCTCGCCGGCCTCGGCGAGCCCGCCTTCGACGGCGTCAGCGCCACCAGCGGCGGCGGCATCTGGATGAACACGACCGTCGTGGAAGCAGCCGTCACCAACACGAACGGCTTCACCACCGGCACCTCCTTCAACTCCTCGATCGCCTACGGACGTAACTCCGATGGCGTCGACACCAACAACAACGAGCTCGACTTCGGCATGGCTCTCGCCACGCCGGGCGCCGCCAACAACAGCGCCGGCTCTGTCACGCTGCCCTACACGAATAACTTCGATGGCGCCGTTGACACGGTCATCTACGACTTCGCTGGCAACTACACCAACGGCCACATCAAGGATCCGGCGGTCGCCGAGACCCTGACTGGCGCCTACCCCTCCTCCTCCAAGAACCCCAGCGTCATCCCGGCTTCTCCGCAGGGCGGCAACGTCCTGACCGTTTGGGACGACACGGGCGGCGGCAACTCCGGCATCATCAACCTGGCGGCCCCCGTTGCCAATGTTGCCGTTGAAACCTACTTCTATGTCCCCGCGCCCCTCACCGCGACGGACAGCGAGATCTCCGAGCCCGTCATCATCCGCGGCCACGCTGACGCTGCCGCCAACACGCTACCGAATGCCCTCGGTACGGTTGGTATCCACTTCCGCGTGCTGAACAACACCACCGGCACCGCCACTCCGACCAATGACGGTGACGTCAGCATCGAAGTGAACCAGGTCGTCAATGGTGTCATCACCAACTTCGGCTCTGTCGATGGCGTTTCTGCTGGCTGGACCCGCCTGTACCTCTCCGCCAACGGCACCGCTGTCACGGCAGTGATCGGCGGCACCTACGGCTCCGGCACCTCCACCGGCACGGTCATCACCGGCACCACGACCATCACCCGCGCCGGCGGCATCGGCTTCAACTATCGCGAATCCGCCGCCACCAACACCAATGCTCGCCCCCTCACCTACGACGCCTTCCGCATCGAGGCGGTCTCTTCGGTTGAGGACTGGAACATCTCCGAGTAACACTTACTCGACCTTGCGTCATTCCGGCCGGGGTTTCGTTTCGACGAAGCCCCGGTCTGTTTTTGATGCGGCACCCTCCGCGCTGAAAGCCCCCCTGCCTTGAAGTACCCCTCTCCTGAGCGCCTGCTCCTCTTGCTCGTCCTGGCCGCGGCTGCCGTGCTGTCGGTCTTCCCAATCTCAGAGGTCGACATCTTCTGGCACTTGGCCGCGGGCGAATGGATTCTCGAGCACGGACGTCTTCCAACGGGGGATACCTTCGCCCACACGCTCCCTCCAAATACTCCGTGGGTTTCCCCGCAATGGCTCTTTCAATCGATCAGCGCGGCGGCCTGGCAGCTGGGCGGGTGGAACGCCCTGATCCTGCTGCGGGTGGTCACGGTGCTGGCTCTTGCCGCGGTGCTCTGGCGCTGGGGACGAGAGCGTTCTATTGATGCAGCCTCGACGGCTGTCGCCGTCATTGTGGCGATCCTCCTGTGCCGCTTCCGCTTCTGGTACCGGCCCGAGTTGCTTTCCTTCGTTTTGTTCGTTGCTCAGCTCTGTCTATACGATCGTTGCGCGCGCAAGGGGCGGTGGCATCCCGGCGCATTGCTGGTCCTTCAGTGGCTTTGGGGGAACTGGCACAGCTCGGTGATCCTCGGGCTCGTCGCGGGCGGCGCTTGGCTTGTGGGGGAGCGACCAACTCCCGAGGCGGGTTCGCGTCTCGCAGGATGGACGAATCCTTCCACCTTGCGCGGGCGACTTCTCTGGCTGGCGCTTCTCGTTGTGGTGACACTCGCCAACCCTTTCGGCTGGCAGGTCGTGGCCTACGCCTTCACGGAGGGCCGCAAGACATTCGTGGCGGAGTTCCAGGCGCCTTCGCTGCTCTTCCTTGCCTCCACACTGGGGGTGGCTGCCCTCCTGGCCCTGCCGTCTCTCAGCGAGGAAGTTCGTCGCTGGCGCAGGCCCTTTTGGCTGCTGCTCCTCGCCGCCTTTATCTTTCAGTCCAGCCAGATGATCCGCTTCGTGCCCTACGCGATCCTGCTCCTCTTCCCCTTTATGGCGGCGGGAGTCGGCGCATGGCGCCATCGCGTCGACCAATGGATTCCGTTGCCGCGTTCGCTGGTCGGGTCTGCGGCCAGCGTGCTCCTTCTGGTCGGCCTCGGCTGGTTCGTCGCCCAGCCCGAGTGGGAGCGCAAGCCGCTGGCAATTGGTCTCGATGAATCCCAATTTCCGAAGCCCGCGGTCGACTTCATCCTGTCGGAGGATCTGGGCCACTCGATCTACAACGAGTTCACGCCGGGTGGGTATCTGCTCTGGCGGTTCCGCCCGTCGGACCGTCGCGTCTTCGTCTTCAACGACACTCGCCTCAACGCACGCATTCTCGACCGGATGACTTCGCTGAAAAGCAGCGCCGAGTGGTTCGCCATGCTCGACGAGTACTCCGTCGACTGTGTGTTGGTGCCACTGGTGCGCCCGCACCCCACGGACAGCAACACCCCCTACGCGCGGCTGATGACGCGCAACCCGGCCTTCGCGATGGTGTGGTGGGACGACACGGACGTCGTCTTTGTGCGCAAGTCGACGCTCTCCCCCGAGCGGCTGGAGTCGCTCCAGCGCCGGCTATTCCCCGGCGACCTCGCCGTGCCCTCGGCGCCTTGGATCAATAGCGAGCCGCTCCTGAAACTGATTGCCGAAAACAAGCAGGCCGCGGAGGGAATCCGTCGCGAACTGGAGGCGGCCGCCACTGCCTCGCCCCGCAACCTGACCGCCCACTTTACGCTTCACCTGATGGCCCTGGCCCGCGGCGACAACCACGGCGCCCTCGCCCACCTTCGCCGCGTGGAGGAACTGGCGCCGCACTCCGCCGTGGTCGAGACCCGGCTCGGCGTCGTCCTTTCGCGCCTCGGTGAGTTCGAAGAATCAGACACGGCCTTCGAGCGCTCCGTCACCCTTGCGTCGAGCAAGGCGGATGCGTACTTCAACTGGGCTTTGTCGGCCTTCCAGGCCAACCGACGCGATGTGGCGAAGCGACTGCTCGGGGAGGCGTTGGCGATCGACCCGGCCCATCGACAGGCACTCAGCCTCACGGGGCGCCTCACCGCCCCGCCCCCGACGGGCAGCTGATCGGGCGTCTTCTTTTCCCAAGCAAGTCTTGCCTCCCTCTCGTGGATTGGAGCATGGTTCTCAACCGTTCTCATCTGATCCTCTGGAGTTTTATCGATGAAATCCGCCCTTCGTTTCCTTGCCGCCCCTGTTCTGGTGGCTGGCCTTGTCGCCGGATGCGCCACCCAACAGCCCTTTACCCCCCCGACCGTGGTGTCTGCTGCCCAGTGGGGATCCAAGCCCCATGAGTTCCCGGAGTCCTATCGTCAGACCCCCAAGATGGTGCTGATCCACCACGCGGGCGAGATGTGGAAGGCCGGCTCGGATCCGGAACAGAAGCTCCGGAATCTGCAGACCTGGGGCTTCAACGAGAAGAAGTGGATGGACGTCCCCTACCACTTCCTCATCTCGCCGGATGGTCGAATTTTTGAGGGCCGTTCGGTCGATTTCAAGCCCGACACCAACACGAACTTCGACACGACGGGCTACATCAACGTGCAGCTCTGGGGGAACTTCGAGGAGCAGCGCGTGACCTTGGCCCAGCTCAAGAGCGTCGTTGGCACCACGGCCATGCTGATCGACCGCTATGACATGCCGAAGGACGCCTTCACCACGCACAAGGACGTGGCCGAGGGGCAGACTTCCTGCCCCGGCAAGGACTTCCATCGCTACATCGAGTCCGGCCTTTTCAAGCAATGGGTCGAGGACAGCCTGAAGGGAAAGACCCCGGCCATCGAACTCCTTCCGCCGCTTGAGGGCGGTCCGACGGAAATGACGCCGGAGTAGTGGAAGTGGCTTGCTGGGAAGCCCCAAGACCCCCAGACGAGGCACAAACGCCCAAGATCAAGGCGGGCGAGGCGGCGGCGATGAGAGCGTACCTCATGTACGTGACCTGAGCCGCCGCCCGATGCCCAACGCAGAGATTGGGATCTTTGGGGCCGTCTGGGTTACTCCTCCCCCGCGATCTCGTTCCAGCGCCCGACCGACGCCGACTCTTGGGCGCTCAACGCCGCCTCCAGCGCATTGATGATATGCTCCGGTTCCTCACGAACGTCGGGGTCCTGCTCAAGGTGCAGGAACCGACCAGTAAAGGACGGTGACGAGGTATTGCACTCGTTGCCAAACGGGACGCCGTTCGACAGGCGCCCCTGCAGGTTGTTCGTCGCGCCCAGCTCGTTCGTATCGACCGGATAGACGGCCACGGTGGTCAGGTCGCCGCCGGGAGAGCCATCGTCCGCCAGATAATTTTCCGCCTCGATGGCGTCCGCCACTGCCGTCACAAAGTCCGTTGGGCCCGGCGCCGCGTTGTCGCCGGTGGTCGCCACCACATCGTCGAACAGCGTGGTGTAGCTCCCCGAACCGGGACAGCAGAACCCGTGGAACTGGATCGCGATCATCTCGGCGAAGGTGTCGTTCAGGTTGCGATGAGTCGTGTGGAAGAAGTTGTCCGGGTGGTGAGCCACATCGCTGATGCGGTAGGGTGCGCCGCCGGCAAACGTTCCGTCGCAGGTCGTGGTGACGGTGGAGTTGTTTCGGTGGGCTCCAGCGCAAAAGGCCACGCGGGGTCTGAGCACGGGAATCGCCAGCCCCATCTGCTCCAAGGTCCCGCTGTCGAAGATCGTGTGTGGCGACTCGAGCACCAGGCGCTCGCGGGCCGTGGGCGAGGGATCGAAGATATAGACGCCCTGTCCCTGAAACGAGAGGTCGCCTGGGATGGAGTTTTCGCGGAGCACGTAGAACGTGTCGGAGGTTTCCGTGTTGAGGAACTCCACGACCTGGTAGTTGATGGCGGCGGCATCGGCCGCAGTCGCCTCCCAGTCACCCGCCAGCATCCCGGCAAGAATCCCTTCCCACGCAGTGCGAGCGGTTCCGTCCTGCGTTTTGAAGTCTGGCGAGACCATGTCCTCGTTGCGGGAGATACGGCGATCGGGATGCGTGGAGGAGTTCAGCTCTCCGACCCACGTCGCCAATTGATCGGTGATGCGAAAGGGCTGGAGACCCGCCCCGGTCGGCACTGCATCGGACGCGTTCCCCAGCGTTGCATCGGAGCGGCGAACGACCTCGAAATCAGCGGCGCTCCGGGGAGAAGTCTGCTGGAAAACACCCGCGGTGGATAGACGGCGAATGACTCCGTTACCATTTCCCGACACGCCGGTGAATCCCACCACGTCGATGGACGAGGCGAGGTAGTCGGTCAGGTCGGCGATGTTGTCGTTGCCGGCCCAGACGGCCCCGCCGGGCGTGAAGCCGTAATCCCCGGTCACGCCGGTCATGGAACTGAGGTCCTCCAATGCGTCCGTCAGGTTCGAGCCGGTCAGCGTCCCTCCGCTGCTCCCCCAGGCCAGAAAATCGACGGGGGTCCCGGAGTTGTCCGCCAGCAGCAGTTGCTCGAACTCGTCACCAAGGAAGCTCTGGTTGAGCAGGGGCGCGACGATGCGAAGGCCGTAGTTTGTCGCCAGGAAAGACGGACCCGCGGCCGTATCGGAGTCGACAAAGACCACCACGGCGAACTCGCCCTCGCCCAAGGGGGGCATGGCGAGCGAGCCGGGCGCGAAGGTCCCCTCATTGAGGATGTTCCCCTCAATAACCCCGTCATCCAGGTCGGTTAGGATCCACCCGGTCAGGTCGACAGCGCCCGGCCCCGAGTTGAAGATCTCGACCGTGTCGCCAGCAGTGGCGCTGGTCGACACACCGGGGATGACCTCCGTGATCATGATGGCGGCCCGGGAGGGTTCGGCGGTGGAGATGAGGGCGAGGGCTGCCGCCGCGACCTTGGCGAAAGGCCCAAGCATGCGTGTATTCGTGGACAAGTGGAAGCTCCGATGATTTTTTCTCGTGCATTTGTAGTGGTACGCTTACGGGGCCTTGTCACGGGGAAAACCAATGACAAGCGGGAAAAGACTCCGCAACCACCTCGCTCCTGCCCGTTCCCGCTTGCCACTTTCGCAAGCGGGCGTTTCGGTGGGCGATATGGGCAATGACTTCCTACATCATCCGCACGATCGCATGTTTCGCGAGCTGTTCACCCGCCTCGATTCGGCGGCAGGGTTTCTGCGCGAGGTAATTCCCCCGGCCGTCTCCGAGCGCTGCTCGTGGGAGGAACTCCAGATCGTACCCGGCACCTGGGTCGACGAGGAGTTCAACGAGTTCGAGAGCGACCTGCTGTACCGCGTCCCGATGCAGGGCGGCGA
>WGMQ01000068.1 GCA_016125005.1 bacterium
GCGCAAAAGCGCCCGTCCCTTCGGGTTTCCGATTGGCGGGCGCCCGATGGCGAACCGGTCTTGCCCGATGCACGGGCATCGCGCTGCGCCCGTTTCTACAACGGATCGCACGCGCCAATCGGGAAACGGAATTGACCCGTCATCGGGTGGAAGCGCCCTAACCGCAACATGGACGTCCGGCCGCGTGTCTTTCAGACACGTACCAGTCCGAGGCGGTTCGGCTTGTCCGCCAGGGCCGGTCGACGACCACGTTCTCCCGCCATTCGCCCACGACGTCCACGCCGGTGCGGTTGCCCGGCAAGCCGTTCCCGCCTGCCCGACAAATCGGCGCCGGTCTTTTCAGGACATGCGGGCGATGAAATCGCATTCCAGGGCGCGGAAGGTTCCTTCGGAGTTGTGAAATAAATTTCATCTACTGAATTTTCAATCAAAACGATTGACTCCGCGTCCGGGTGCTGGTTTGAAATAGCTGTCTGCGAAAAAACTCGCAGGATGAAATTTCTTGCAGAATGGGCCGGTTTCCTCGAAGATCGGACCGAGGCAGGAAACCAAGGGAGGAACAAATGAACAGAGTTGGATTGGCCGGGCTCGTCGCCGCGGCAACGTTGTCTTTCGGTCTGGCCTCGGCTAGTGGCGCGGCCGCCCAGAGCAAGTTCCAGTGCGAACCTGGAGAAACCTACATCATGAACGTCATGGTTTCCGCGCATCCCTATTGGGTGCCGGTCTACCAGGGCTTCAAGCAGGCGGCCGCCGCCATGGGCTGCAAGACCATCTTTTCGGGCACGCCCGACTACGACATCACCAAGCAGATCGCGTCATTCGAACAGGATCTGGTCAAGAGCCCGGCCGGCGTCCTGCTTCATCCGATGCAGTCGGATCCCTTCATCGAGCCGATCAACCGCGCCATCGATGGCGGCACCGCGATTGTGACCTTCGCGGCAGATTCGCCGAAGTCGAAGCGCACCGCCTACATCACGTCGGACAATCTGGCCGAAGCGAAGTTCGCGGCGGAGGAAATCGTCAAGCAGGTAGGCGACAGTGCGGAGTATGCGGTGCTGGAGAATCCCGGCCAGAGCAATCATGACCTGCGCGTGACGGCCCTGATCGACTACATGGAGAAGAACTACCCGAATATGAAACTTGTGGGTCGCCAGGCCAGCAACCAGGACAGCAACGCCGCCTACCGGGCGACCGCCTCGATGCTGCAGGCAAACCCGAACCTCAAGGCAATGTGGATTCCCGAGGCCGGATCGGCCGAAGGCGCCGTCGCGGCGGTGCTCGAGGCAAAGGCCAAGGTGCTGATCATGCACGCCGACGTCACGCCGACCACGCTCGAGCACATCAAGGCCGGAAACATCCACATGGCGCTGAACCCGAACCAGGGCGTACAGGGCTTCATGGGCTTCATCGCGACCTTCCTGGCGGCCCATCCGGACATGTTCGATCCGTTCAACGACTACAAGGTGTCGGGCTACAATCCGATGCAGATCCCCTTCGTGGACAACGGCTTCGCCGTCATCACAAAGGAGAATGCGGATTCGTTCGATCTGAACAAGTACATGGAAGGCCGCGACCCCAACTGAGGTCAGCCATGCAACGACATCGGCCCGCGCCTGTCCCTTCCGGCAGGCGCGGGTCCCGCGAAATCACCGCATCCAGGCCCATGAACCGAAGTCAGCGACATGCCCCGCGATAATCAGGACGATCTCATCCTCGAGATAAGGAACATGTCGAAATCGTTCGGGCAGATCCACGCCCTGCGCGGCGTCCAGTTCGAGCTGCGTCGCGGCGAGATCCATGCGGTCGCCGGTGAAAACGGGGCCGGAAAGTCGACGCTCATGAACATCATCGACGGCATTCTGCGTGCGGACGAGGGTACGATTCGCCTCGACGGACAGGAGGTCGACATCACCTCTCCGGCGGTCGCCCAGGAACTCGGGATCGGTTTCGTCCACCAGGAGATCGCGCTGTGCCCGGACATCACGGTCGCCGAAAACATCTTCATGGGCGCGACCAGCACCAGCCGCCGCACGCTGATGAACTACGCCGACATCGAGCGAAAGGCCTCGCAGATCCTGCGCCCCCTCGGCGATATCGATCCCTCCGCGCTAGTGCGGAGCCTTTCCATATCGCAGCAGCAACTCGTCGAGATCGCCAAGGCGCTGACGCTCGACTGCCGCGTGCTGATCCTCGACGAGCCGACCGCCGCGCTGACCGAGCGCGAGGCCAAGGCGCTCTTCGAGATCGTCCACGCCCTTGCCGCCCAGGGTATCTCGATCATCTATATCTCGCACCGCATGGTGGAGATCTTCGAGAGTTGCGATCGCGTCACCGTTCTGCGCGACGGACAGTACATCAAGACAATGACGGTCGCCGACACCACCCCGCGCGAAGTGGTCAGCGCCATGGTCGGCCGGGTCATCGACAGCCTCTATCCCGAAAAGCAGCGCGCCGACGAACGCTCCGACGAGATCATTCTGGAGGTTCGCAACCTTACTGAAAAGACCCGCTTCCGCGACATCTCCTTCCAGCTGCGCAAGGGTGAAATCCTCGGTCTGGCCGGCCTGATCGGCGCCGGGCGCAGCGAAATCGCGAAGGGCGTGTGCCGGCTCGGGCTCGACGTGACCGGCGAGGTCGTGCTCACCGGGCGCCGCCTCGCCCTGCGCGATTACGGCGACAGCATCGAACAGGGCATCGTCTACCTTTCGGAGGACCGCAAGGGCGACGGCCTTTTCCTCGACATGTCGATCGCAGCAAATGTCTCCGCCCTCGATCTGCGCCAGATCGCGGGAGGCCTCGGGATCATCGACGAAAGCCGCGAGGCCGATCTTGCGAGCGGTCTGGCCGATCAGCTCGGCCTCAAGCACGGCCATGTCCGCCAACCCGTCAGCGCGCTGTCGGGCGGCAACCAGCAGAAGGTCGCCATCGCCAAGATGCTTTCCGTCAATCCGAAGGTGATCTTTCTCGACGAGCCGACGCGTGGCGTCGATGTCGGCGCCAAGGCCGAGATTCACCGTATTCTGCGCGAACTTGTCCGCAGCGGCGTGGGGATCGTCGTCATTTCCTCGGAGCTGCCGGAACTGATCGGCGTCTGCGACCGCGTCCTGGTCGTGCGCGAGGGCGAGATCGCCGGCGAGGTGGCGGGAGACGAGATGACCGAGGAAATGATCATCTACCTGGCGTCGGTGGGGCAAGACCGCCGGAGAAACTCATGAGCGAGGGGAAAAACATGGCAACCACGGGTGCGACGGCGCCGTTCCGGCCGAGGCAGGGCGCCGGTCCCGCCGATATCGTCAGGCGCCTGCTGCGCATGCGCGAGACCGGGCTGGTCCTGATCATCCTGGCGCTGTTCCTGGTGATGTCGTTCGCCTCGCCCTACTTTCTGACCTGGGTCAACATGCGCGCGATGGCCATGGCCTTTGCGGTTGAGGGCATCGTCGTCGTCGGCATGACGATCCTTCTGATTTCCGGCGGCATCGACCTTTCGGTCGGATCGGTGACGGCGCTTGCGATGGTGATCGCCGGGCTTCTGTTTCTCGCCGGCGTCGATCCGTGGATCGCCTCGGCGATCTCGATTGCCGCCTGTGCGTCGATCGGCGCCGGCATGGGCTTCTTCGTAACCCGGGTCGGTCTGCACCACTTCATCGTGTCGCTGGCGGTGATGGTGATCGCGCGCGGCCTTTGCCTGCTCGGCACCGGCGGGCGGCCGCTCGGCCTCTACACCCTGCCGCCGGAGTTCAAGTTCATCGGCCAGGGCTCGATCGGCGTCATTCCGGTCGTGATCGTCGTCTTCGTCGTCGTGGTGGTGGCCTTCGACTTCATGCTCCGGCGCACCACCATGTTCCGCAAGGTTTTCTACACCGGGAGCAACGAGAAGGCGGCCGCCTATTCGGGCATCCGCACCAAGAAGGTGGTGTTCCTGACCACGACGCTTTGCTCGGCGCTGTGCGGCGTCGCCGGCATCATCTACATGGCGCGTTTCGGTTCGGCGCAGCCGACCTTCGGTATCGGCATGGAGCTCAACGTGATCGCCGCGGCGGTGATCGGCGGCGCCAGCCTGTCGGGCGGAACGGGCACGATCTTCGGCGCGATCCTCGGCGCGATCCTGCTCTCCGTGGTCTCCAGTTCGCTCGCCCTGCTGGATGTCTCCGTATACTGGCAGGACATCATCCGGGGTTCGATTCTCCTGAGCGCGGTGACGATCGACCACTACCTCAACAAGCGGCGCGGCTGAACGGCGCCGGCTGGAAAGATCATGGCTGAGAAGAAACCCGATTTCGATGCGATCCGGCAGATCCACACCGTTCTGGTGCTGCACTTCGTCGACGGACTGAAGCAGTCGGAGATCGCCCTTGCGCTCAACCTGTCGACCTCCAAGGTCAACCGGCTGATCACCCAGGGCCGCAAGCTCGGCATGGTCAGGATTGCCATCGAAAGCCCGTTCCAGCGGCTCGTCGATCTCGAAAAGCGGCTGAACCGGGTCGCCGGGCTGGCGATGAGCGTGGTCACGCCCACGGTTTCCGGAAGCCTGGAATCGACGCTGCAGCAGGTCGGCAAGGCCGCCGCCAACCAGGTCCTGGAAACCCTGCGCGAGGGCGACGTCATCGCCATCACCGGCGGAAAGGCGGTCAGCGCGGTGGTCGAGAACATGCAGGCCGAGCGCAGCTTCGACGTTACGGTCGTTCCGCTCACCGGCGGCGTGCAGGGCAAGTACTACACCGACGTCAACCACCTGGCGACGCAACTGGCCGAACGCCTGGGCGGCAAGACCATGCTCGTGCATGCGCCGCTGTTCGCCGAGAACCAGGCCCAGCGAAACATGCTGCTCGACATGGCCTCCGTCAAGGAGGTCTTCGACCTCGCCCGCCAGGCGGCGATCGCGCTTGTCGGCATCGGCTCGATCGATACGCCGGGTTCGAGCTATTTCGATCTGCACCCGATGTCGAACCCCGACCGGAAAGAGATTGTGCTCAGCGGGGTGCGCGGCGAGTTCCTCGCCCACCTGATCCGCGAGGACGGCACGCTCGCCGACTACCCCTTGAATTCGCGCCTGGTGGCGCTCGACCCGGCAGAACTGTCGCAGATCCCGCGACGTATCGGCGTTGTCGCCGGCGTCGAAAAGGTGCTGCCGATCCAGGCCGCCCTTAACGGCCGCTTCCTGGATTCCCTCGTCATCGACGAAGTGACCGCGGGCGCGGTCCTCGAACGAATGGAGAACTTGCAGAATGTCGCATGAAATACTCACTCGCGAAATTGGATCGTCCGGCATCCGCGCCTCGGCGGTCGGCCTCGGCACCTGGGCGATCGGCGGATGGATGTGGGGGGGCACCGACGAGGCGAAATCGATCGCCGCGATCCAGGCCTCGATCGACGATGGCATCAGCCTGATCGATACCGCGCCCGCCTACGGACAGGGCCTTTCGGAGGAGATCGTCGGCAAGGCGATCGCCGGCCGCCGCGACAAGGTGGTGCTTTCGACCAAATGCGGCCTCGTCTGGCACACGCGGAAGGGCAATCATTTTTTCGATTACAACGGCCGACCGGTCCACCGCCACCTCGGCGCGGAGTCCATCGCCTACGAGGTCGAGCAGAGCCTGGTTCGGCTCGGCACCGATCGCATCGACCACTATGTCACGCACTGGCAGGACCCGACGACGCCGATCGAGGAAACGGTCGCGGCGCTCGAGAAGCTCAGGCAGCAGGGCAAGATCCGTTCGATCGGCGCAAGCAATCTCTCGCCCGACGACCTCTCCGCCTATCTCGCCACCGGAAAGCTCGACGCGATCCAGGAAGAATTCAACATGGTCAAGCGGGACATCGAGGATACGCTGGTTCCCGCCTGTATCGACAACAATGTCTCTGTGCTGAGCTATTCGTCGCTGGCGCTGGGTCTTCTTTCGGGAAAGATCGGCCCCGATCGCCTCTTCGAGGGAGACGACCTGCGCAAGGACAATCCGCGTTTTTCGACCGCCAATCGCCGCAAGGTCGCCCGCCTGATGGAGTCCATCGCTCCGCTCGCCGAGGCGCACGGCGCGACGCTGGCGCAGATCGTCGTCGCCTGGACGCTGCAGCAGCCCGGCATCACCTTCTCGCTGTGCGGTGCGCGCAACGCCGAACAGGCGAGCGAAAACGCGGCGGCGGCCCGTATCCGCCTTTCGCCCGAGGAACTCCAGACCATAAGCGAGGCCGCGACGCGCAACCTGACCGAACTCGACGCCTGACCCGATTTCCCCAACGATGGAGTTAAGCCGCTGCCTTCGCGCGGCGAACGGCGAAGCCATGTCCGAACAACGAGACAAGAAACTTGAACTGATGCGCCGCGATGGCCGCTTCGATGTGATCGTCGTCGGCGGCGGCATCAATGGCATTGGCGTCTATCGCGAACTCGCCGCGCAGGGCCTGCGCGTGCTGCTCGTCGAACGCAACGATTTCTGTTCGGGCTGCAGCGCCGCCCTGTCAAGGATGATCCATGGCGGTTTGCGATATCTTGAGAATGGCGAATTCGATCTGGTGCGCGAATCGCTGCGCGAGCGCGACGCATTGCTGCGCAACGCCGCCCACATGGTGAGGCCCTTGCCGACGACGATCCCCGTCAATTCGGTGTTTTCCGGCCTGCTCAACGGCACGGCGAGCTTTCTCGGGCTTTCCAGGCAGCCCTCGAGCCGCGGCGCGCTGCCGGTGAAGATCGGCCTGGCGATGTATGACTGGATCACCCGCGAGCGCCGGGCGTTGCCCAGGCACAGCTTTCGCGGCCGTGACGAAACCTTGAAGCTGTGGCCCAGGCTGAATCCGCGCCTGCTCTATTCGGCAACCTATCACGACGCCTGGATCAGCTACCCCGAAAGGATGGGCGTCGAACTCGTCCTCGACACCGAACGGCTCTCGCCGCAGAGCGTGGCGCTGAACCATGCCCGGATCACCCGTCGCCAGGACGGCTTTGAGGTCGAGGACCGGATAACCGGCGAGACATTCGCGGTCGGGGCGCGCGCCATCGTCAACGCCACCGGCGCCTGGCTGGATGATGCGCTCGATCAACTCGCGCGGCGCAGTCCCGGGTCGAAGCCCTTCGTCTCGGGCACCAAGGGATCTCACCTGGTGATCGAAAACGCCGATCTGCACGAGGCGCTCAACGGGCACATGATCTATTTCGAGAACACCGACGGCAGGGTTTGCATCGTCTTTCCCTATCTCGGCAAGGTGCTGGCGGGCGCGACCGATATCCGGGTCGAGAAGGCAAGCCGCGTGCGCTGCGAACCGGAGGAGCGCGACTATATCGTAGAGGCGCTGAAGTCGGTGTTTCCGGCGATCGTCATTGCCGAGGGCGACGTGGTCTACAGCTTCAGCGGCATCCGGCCGCTGCCGCTCAGCAACCAGGAATTCACCGGCCGCATCTCGCGCGGCCATTTCGTGCATCGCCTCGACGGTCCGCTCCCGCATTTCTGCCTGGTCGGCGGCAAGTGGACCACGTTCCGCGCCTTCGCCGAACAGACGGCCGATGCGGTGCTGGCCGAACTCGATGTGCCGCGAAAGACCGGCACGCTGGACATGGCCATCGGCGGCGGGGCCGGCTTTTCCGCCGGCCATGCCGGCGAACTGGTCGAGCGGTACGGAATACCGGATGAACGCGCCGCGTATCTCGCCGATCTCTACGGCACCCGTGCCGGCGAGGTGCTTGCCTTCTGCGCCGGCCGCGACGACGACATTGCGCTGGACGGCCTTTGCCAGACCACCGCCGCCGAGATCGCCTTCCTCGTCCAGCGCGAATGCGTCTGCCGGCTCGGCGACATACTGCTCCGGCGCACGCCGCTGGCGATCCGCGGCGAGGTTTCCGGCGCCCTGATCGACAGTGTCGCCGCCATCCTGGCGGCAGAGGCCGGCTGGGACGAGGAGAAGACACGCCGCGAGGCCGGCGACTTCCGCGCCGAACTCGAAACGTTCCACGGCGTCTCCGGCGAGATGCTCGAACGCAGAACCCGCGACAGGAGAAACGCATGCGCATAAGCAACAAGGCCCGGATGAACCGGATGTTCACCAATGGCGGTTGCCTCGACGTCGCCATCGACCACGGCGTCTGCAACGAACCGGGTTTTCTGGTCGGGCTGGAAGACATGGCGGGCGTTGTCGATACGCTGGTCGAGGCCAGGCCCGACGCGATCCAGATGGCCTATGGCCAGGCGGACCTGCTGCAGGCGCGTCCGGAAAAGGACAAGCCGGCGCTCGTCATGCGCATCGACATGGGCAACCCCTACAATCCCCAGCGCCACCGGGTGATGTGGTCGATGCTGCAGAACCATGACGATCCTATCGTCGGCGCGCTCGAAATGGACGCCGCCTGCGTCGTGGTGAACCTGTTCATGTTGCCCGACGAGCCGGAGCTTTTCCGCCAATGCGTCGAGAACATCGCCAAGGTGCGCGGCGCCTGCCACAAATACGGAATGCCGCTGATGATCGAGCCCCTGGTGATGCTGCCCAACGACATTCGCGGCGGCTATCAGGTCGACGGCGACGCCGACAAGATCGTCACGCTTGTCCGGCTGGCTTCGGAGATGGGGGCAGACATCATCAAGGCCGACCCCACGGACGACCCGCGGGATTTCCACCGGGTGGTGGAAGCCGCGCGCGTGCCGGTCCTGGTGCGCGGCGGCGGCAAGGAGGATCTCAGAAGCGTGCTGGCGAAATCGGCCGTGCTCATGAAGCAGGGCGCCAGGGGCATGGTCTACGGCCGCAACATCTACCAGCACGACAACCCGAAGGCTGTCGTCAACGCGCTGATGGCGATGATCCACCACGGCGCCGACGGCGAGGATGCCTGGGACATCTACAATCGGGGATCGGGGCGTGGCTGAGAAAGGACCCTTCCTTCTCGGCCTCGACGCCGGCAACACGGTTATCAAGGCGGTGTTGTTCGATGAAGCCGGCCGACAACTCGCCATGCACGGGCTGGACGGCCACACACGGACGCCGAGGCCCTGTCACGTCGAGCGCGACGTGGACGAGTTGTGGGCCAATGCAAGCGATGCGATCCGCGCCTGCATCGCCAAGGCCGGGGTCGAGCCGGCTCAGATAGCGGCGATCGGGACGGCCGGCCACGGCAACGGGCTCTATTTGCTCGACCGCGAGGGCGGCGCGCTGATCGGCATCCAGTCGCTCGACACCCGCGCGGCGGCGCTTGCGGGCGAACTTGACGCGGAAAACGGCGCGGCGATGCACGCCATCAACCTGCAGCGACCCTGGCCATCGCAGACGCCGGTCCTGCTCGCCTGGCTGAAGCGCCACCAACCCGCGCTCTACGCGCGTGCGGGAACGTTGCTGTTCGCCAAGGATATCGTGACGTTTCGCCTGACCGGCGAACGCGCCAGCGAGATTTCCGACATGTCGGGTGCGGGCCTGCTGCGGCTGCCGGAAGCTGTCTATGACGATGAATTGCTGGCGCTCTACGGACTGGCGGACGCCAGGGTCATGCTGCCGTCGCTGCGCCGCCCGACCGAGATTGTCGGCCATGTCACCGCGTCCGCCGCCGCGTCCACGGGGCTGTGCGAAGGCACGCCGGTCGTCGGCGGCTATTTCGACGTTGTCGCCTCGGCGCTCGGCTCCGGCGCGGTCGGCGCCGGAGCCGTCTCGATTGTCGTTGGAAGCTGGTCGATCAACCAGGTGTTTTCCGCAGCGCCGGTGCGCGACGAGCGGGTCTTCATGGTCTCGGCCTATGGCGACGGGCGTTACGCCAACATGGAGAACAGCGCGACATCCGCCGCCAATCTGGAATGGTATGTGCGCACGCTGGTCGAGCGCGGCGGCCACCACGACGATCCCTTCGCCTTGGTGAACGAACTGGTGGAGGCAGTGACGCCGGCCTCCAACGATCCGCTGTTTCACCCCTTTCTCTATGGCGGTCGAATGGGCGCGCACCAGCGCGGCGGCTTCTACGGCCTCGGCGGCTGGCATCAGGAGGGCCATTTGCTGCGGGCCCTCTTCGAGGGAGTGATGTTCGAGCACCGTCGCCATATCGAGGTGCTTGGTCAGGCCGGGGTCTGCTTCGACAAGGCGGCGTTGTCGGGTGGCGGTTCGCGTTCGCGGTGCTGGCCGCAAATGTTCGCTGACGGACTGGGCGTCACCGTAACCGTGGCCGAGGCGCGCGAGACCGGCGCGCTCGGTGCGGCCATCGCGGCTGCGGTCGGCGCGGGCATCCACGCCGACGAGGTCGCGGGCGTGCGGGCGATGGTGCGCCAGGAACGGAGCTACCGCCCGAACAGCGAGATGCGGGCGCATTACGACCGCCGCTATGCTATCTGGACGCGATTGACCGCCGCCATGGAACCGATCTGGAAAGATCTGGAAGGCTTGCAATGAGGCCCTTGAAGCTCGAAGGACGCTACGACTACATCATCGTCGGCGCAGGCACGGCCGGATGCGTTCTGGCGAACCGGCTGAGCGCGGAACCGGGAACGCGCGTGCTGGTGATCGAGGCCGGCGGGAGCGATAACTACCACTGGGTCCACGTCCCCGTGGGTTATCTCTACTGCATCGGCAATCCGCGCACCGACTGGATGATGAAGACCGACGCCGAGCCCGGCCTCAACGGGCGGGCGATCGCCTATCCGCGCGGCAGGATCCTGGGCGGCTGCACCTCGATCAACGGCATGATCTACATGCGCGGTCAGGCAAACGACTATGACCACTGGCGCCAGCTCGGCAATACCGGCTGGGGTTGGGACGACGTGCTGCCCTATTTCCTGAAATCGGAAGACCATCACGGCGGCGGGGGGCAGCTGCACGGTTCCGGCGGCGAATGGAAAGTGTCGCGGCAGCGCCTGAAGTGGGACGTGCTGCGCGCGGTCCAGGAAGGCGCACAGGAATTCGGCGTCATGCCGCGCGGCGATTTCAACGATGGCGACAATGAGGGATCGGGTTTCTTCGAGGTCAACCAGCGTCGCGGCATTCGCTGGAACGCGTCAAAGGCCTTCCTGCGGCCTGCGCTCAAGCGGCCCAATCTCCGACTGGTCAAGCAGGCCCATGTCGAGGCGGTGATCCTGCGGGGCCGCAAGGCGATGGGCATCCGTTTCGTGCGCGACGGACGGCTGCACGAAGCGTTCGCCGACCGCGAAGTGCTGCTGGCGGCCGGCGCCGTCAATTCCCCGGGGCTGATGGAGCACTCCGGCATCGGACGGCCGGATGTGCTGCGCGGCCTGGGCATCGAGGTCGCGCATGAAAGCCCGGGCGTGGGCGAGAATCTGCAGGACCATCTTCAGATTCGCACCGCGTTCAAGGTGACCGGCGCCAAGACGCTCAACACCATGCTGGCCGGCCCGCTCGGGAAGGTGCGGGTCGCGCTGCAATATGCGCTGACGCGGAACGGCCCCCTTTCAATGGCGCCGAGCCAGTTCGGCATGTTCACCAGGTCCGATCCCTCGAAGGCGACGCCCGACCTCGAATACCATGTGCAGCCCCTGTCGACGGACAAGCTCGGCGATCCGCTGCACCCCTTTCCGGCGATTACCGTTTCGGTGTGCAATCTGCGCCCGCAAAGCCTCGGCTCCGTCCATGTCCAGAGCCGCGACACCTACCGCCAGCCGGCGATCCGGCCGAACTATCTGTCCACTCAGGACGACCGCCGGGTCGCGGTGGAATCGGTGCGCCAGGCGCGCAGGATCATGACGGCGAAGGCCCTGCAGCGCTACCGGCCGCAGGAATTCCTGCCCGGCCCGCAATACCAGTCCGACGAGGAAGTTCTCGAACAGGTGGGGAATATCGCGACGACGATCTTCCATCCGGTGGGCACATGCAGGATGGGCGGCGACGACAAGGCGGTGGTCGGCGCCGACCTTCGGGTGCACGGCATAGACGGACTGCGGGTGATCGATGCCTCGATCATGCCGCGCATCGTGTCGGGCAACACGGCCTCGCCCGTCGTGATGATCGCCGAAAAGGCGGCCGACATGATCCGCGCCGGCTAGGGAACTGCCGCCCGGTGGATGGTTCCTGCTCCGGCGTTGACGGCAAGGGCGGTCAGCCGGCAACAACCTTCTGGTCGATTGCACCGAAGATCGACGCGCCATCGGCGTCGAACATCTCGATGCGAATGGTGTCGCCCGGTTTCATGAACGCGATCTCGGTCGAACCCTTTTCGATGATGTCGATCATCCGCTTTTCGGCCAGGCAGGACGAGCCAACCGTGGCGTAGTCGTTGTTGGATACCGTGCCCGAGCCGATGATGGTGCCGGCCGCCAGATCACGGGTCATCGCCGCATGCGCGATCAATGCCGGGAAGTCGAAGGAAAGGTCCTTGCCGGCGTCAGGTGCGCCGAACCACTGGCCGTTAAAGGTGGAAACCAGCGGCAGGCACAGCTTGCCCCCGTCCCAGGCAGCGCCCAGTTCATCGGGTGTTGCGCAGACCGGAGAAAATGCGCTGGCGGGCTTGGACTGGAAGAAGCCGAACCCCTTCTGCAGTTCGGTTCGCATGACCTCGCGCAGGGAAATGTCGTTGCACAACATGACCAGCTTGATGTGGCTCCCGGCCTGCGCTGCGGTGGTGCCGCGCGGCACATCGTCCGTGATCACCGCGATTTCGGCCTCGAAGTCCAGTCCCCACTCCGTGTCGCGCAACGCAATGTCGTCCGTCGGCGCCAGGAAGATGTCCGAACCGCCCTGGTAGAGCATCGGATTGGTTTCCGCGTCGGCTGGCAGTTCGGCGCCGCGGGCCTTGCGGACCAGACGCATATGGCTGAGATAGGCGCTTCCATCGGCCCATTGGAAGGCGCGGGGCAGCGGGGAGGCCAGTTTCGCCGGGTCGAATGGCGCCGATGCCGACCATTGTCCGCTCTCCAGTTGCGCAGCACGCTCGCGCAACGCCGGCTCGACGGCGGCCCAGGACTCCAGGGCTTCGCGCAGGCTCGGTGCAATGTCGGCGGCGTCCGCGCAGCGGGAAAGATCCCTCGAAACGATCGTCAGGCGGCCGTCGCGGCTATCGCTTTTCAGGCTTCCCAGCTTCATCTGCTTTTCCTCATCTGGTCGCGCCCTGTCGGGGCGAATTTTGTCGAAACGTTGTACAATATTCCTAGTATGTGCGAATATGGAAATCAATGAGGTTTCGCGAAGGGGTGCCCGCAATGCAGCTATTGTCGCTTGGATATGTCGGCGTCAGCACGTCGAACGCGGACGATTGGCGCAATTACGGCGTTGGCCTGCTCGGCCTGCAACTCGTCGACAGATCGGCCGGCACTCTGGCATTCAGGATGGACGACAGAAGCCAGCGCATCCATGTCGAACAGGACGGCCGTGAAGGCTGCCGCTATTTCGGCTGGGAGGTCGCCGGCGCCGCCGCGCTCGATGAGGCCGGCGCGGAACTGGAAGCACACGGCATCGCCGTGGAACGCGGAGATGCGGCCCTGCTGGCGCAACGCCGAGTCTCCGATCTCATCGGCTTCCATGACCCGCTCGGCAACCGGGTGGAACTCTTCTGGGGAGCCGAAGTCGCCGATACCCCATTCAGTCCGGGCCGCTCCATTTCGGGCTTTCGCACCGGGCCGATGGGGATGGGGCATATCGTGCTTACCGCCGAGCGCATCGACGCCGTCATTCCGTTTTATCGGGATATCCTGGGGTTTCGCCTGAGCGACTTCGCATTGAAGCCGTTCAAGGCATATTTCTTCCACGTCAATCCGCGCCATCACAGCCTCGCTTTCGTCGAGACCGGGCGAAAGGGCGTGCACCATCTCATGATGGAACTGATGAGTCTCGACGATGTCGGGCAGGGATACGACCTCGCGCAGGCGGACCCGGAGATCATCGGCGCGACGCTGGGCCGCCACACCAATGACTTCATGACGTCGTTCTACTCCTGGACGCCCTCGAAATTCATGGTCGAGTATGGCTGGGGCGGCCGTGAGATCGACCCGGCCACATGGCGGCCGGAGGAACTGGCTCACGGGCCGAGCCTGTGGGGTCACGACCGCACCTGGCTCGACGAGCACGGCCGCGCAATGGCGCGCGATCTTCGGCTCGGGGCGGCGCAAGCCGGCATGCGCGAGCCGGTGCAGGTTCTGGATGGGAACTACAATGTCATGTCGGGGCATTGCCCGTGGTGGGATGGCGTCAAGAAGGCAGCCGGCTGAACAGGCATCGAGCCGTTTCCGGGATGGGGAAACCTGCGCTTCAAACGGGGAACTGCGCCATGCGTCCGGTGGCTCACGCGCTTTCGGTGGCGGGCAGATAGGCAAATGAAGACCGGAAATACAGAAGCGGCTGCTTCGTCCGGTCGTGGCGGAGCTGCGCGACCCTGCTGACATTGATGAAGTGATCGCCGCCGTCATATTCGCGATGCGTTCTGCAGGAAATGCTGAGAATGCCGCCGTCCAGGACCGGCTGCCCGAAGCAGTCCTCGCTCCACGAGGTGCCGCTCCACCTGTCGACGGCCTTCTGGCTGAACCGCAGCGCAAGGTGTTCCTGATCGGAAGACAATACATTGATGCAGAAGCGATCGAGCCTGCGCAGCACGCTGTAGCTTTCCGAGGTCTTGCCGGCAAAATACGAGACCAGCGGCGGATCGAGCGACAGGGAATGGAAGCTCTGGCAGGTCATGCCGACGAGTTCGCCCCCGGCGTTCTTTCCGCTGATCACGGTCAGCCCGGAGCAATAGCTGCCAAGGCACTCGCGCATCTCGGCTGCCGGAATGTCATATGGCGTGCACATCGCGTTCAATGACAGTTCTTTCGAAAGATCGGCGCTGCCCGCTGCGACCGAAGGTTGGCTTGTCTCTGCGCGGATCGTCCCCTGCCGGGGTCCCGTTTACGAGCCCAGCGCCTGGGCGGCGATCGTGGACAATTCCCGGGCCCGGGGATGGAAACATCCTCCGGGCGGAAAGACGACTGTGTTGGTCAGATAGCTGAAAGACAGGCCCGTGGCCGGATCGGCCCACACGATCTGCCCGCCCTGGCCCTGATGGCCGAAGGCCGCAGGAGAGGTCAGGGCTCCGAAGAAGGTGCGTTCCGAATACCGCTCGTCCGGTTCTCCCGCCAGATGAAACGAGAGCGTTCGGGTCACCGGCCTGCCAAGCGGATCGCTCATCCGCACGCGCACATTGGAGCGGGCGTCCTCGAGCACTTCCTCGTTCCAAAGCCCCTTCGGATTGTGCAAATAGGCCTGGTAGAGCAGTGCAAGGCCGGACGGGGTGCCGACGGCGCCGGATCCGGGAACGCCGACCGAAAGTCCGTGCTCGGTGTCGTATTCCAGGACGGCGGACGGACGCTTCGAGGGATCGGGCACCCATCCGTGGACGCAGTTGATCGGCTTCAGCGTGCGTTTCTGATCTTCTTCCGGCGCACCCAGGCTCAGCATGGCGATGTCGGCAAGGCCCAGCGGCTCCAGGACCTCCCGCTTCAGGAATTCGCGGTAATCCGTGCCGGAAATGCGCTCGATGATTTCGGCAAGGACCCAGTTGCCGCTCCCGACATTGTATTCGTAGAAACTCCCCGGCTCGCCGTCGGGCTTCCACCTGGCGAATGCGGCGAGGCGTTTTTCCCTGTCCTCGTGGTCGGGGTTGCCGATCTGCTGGCTTGCCAGGGCGGCGGTGTGGGTCTGCAACATTTCGAGCGTGATCGCGTCCTTGCCGTTGCTTGCGAATTCGGGAACGAACTCGGCGGCCCGGTCGCCCGGCGCGATCTTTCCACCGCCATAAAGGACCCACATCGCGGCCTCCATGACGGTTTTTGTGGGGGACATGATCACGAAAGGCGTGTCGACCCCGGCGGCGCCGAACGCCTCGGCGAACACGATTTCACCCTGATAGCCGATCGCCAGCGAACAACCTTCGACACCGCCATGCTGCAGGCCGGCATCGACGTCGCGTTGCGCCCTGTCCCTGAGGGCCCGGAGTTTTGACTGGTCTAGCATCTCGCGCCTCCGGGGTTCTTGCCGCAATCGGGCGTGGCGTTTGCTGTGGCGGTCATCCGCATCGCCTCACCTGGCGGCGGCAAGCGGTGTTTCCGCCTTTCGGCCCTCGACTGCCGGGATGATCCGCGAACCGAAAATCTCTATCGACCGCCGCACGAAGGCCGGATCCCTTCCGCTGAAGGTCAGGTTGACCACATCGATGCCCCGGTCGCGAATGGCGCCGACCTGCTTGATGCACTGGTCGAGCGTTCCGGCGATGAGCTGGTGGTTTTCGAGCAGGTCTTCGATGGAGGCCTTCGAGAATGCCTCGTAGTTCGGGCGATGCGTGCTGTAGGTTTCGTCATTGTCGCCGGGTCGGTCGGTGATCGACCGCGAGAAATGGTCCTTGCGCTTCTCGAACTGATGCGCGATCTGCTCATGCGCTTCGTCGAAGCTGTCGCCGATCGCGACATCGGCGGTGATCGAGAATTTCCCTTCTCCCTTTCGGTCCGGATTGTGGCGATCCCACTGGCGCTTGTACTCGGCCATGTGCGAATCGGAGACCTTTCGGGTGAGCAGCGCCGTGGCGCAGTACATTCCGAGCCGCGCGGCCTTCTCCATGGAGGAATCGCTCGCGGCGCTGAGCCAGAACGGCGGATAGGGCTTCTGGGTCGCCTCCGGAATGGCGAAGGCCTGGCTGCCCTTCCACCATGGGGTGTCGTAGTCGACCCTCTCTCCGCCCAGCAGGCGGCGAATGATGTCGAAGCCGGCGTCGAACATGTCGACGGTTGCGCTTCTGTCTGTGCCGAACGCGGCCTGCTCGGTGCGGACCTGGCCCCGCCCGAAGCCCACGACGAGGCGTCCGCCCGTGAGCGCGTCGAGCATCCGGATTTCCTGGGCCAGGCGATAGGGATGATGGAACGGAATGAGATTGACGAGGTTGCCGAGCTTCAGCCTCTTCGTGCGCTGGCTCAGCGCTGCGATCATCAGGTTGGGCGAGGGGAGCAGCGAAAAATCGGGATTGCCATGGTGCTCGGCGAAAAACCAGCCGTCGAAGTTCACCTGCTCGGCCATGGCGACCGTGTCGAGGTAGTCGGCATAGAGCCCGGCATGCGATTGATCCTTGTGCTCCGGCAGCAGCGTGAAGCCGTAATATTCCATGAAAATCCCTCCCGAACGACGCAGCCGTCGAATTGCAGCATATGTGAAGCAGTTGGCAAATTACTGCATATATGAATTATGTGCAATATCGCTCCGGATTTTGCGTCGCGGCTCGAGCGGGGCCGTGCGGCTCGGGCTGCTTGCCGCCTCTTGCGCCTTGATATAATCCGTCGGCGCATGGCTACGCAGTCTCGCATGCTCAAGGTCATGATTCTGTTCAGCGAAGCGGAATCGGCCCTATCCGCCGAACAGATCGCGGAGCGGCTGGGCGCGACCCTGAGCACGACCTATCGCGACCTGCAGAAGCTCCGCCAGTACGGGTTCATCGAACAGATTCTCGATGACCGGTTCGTCCTCGGCGGGCGCATCAGCATCCTCGACCGAATAGCCCGCACGACCAGCCCGTTGCTGAATGCCGCAGGCGACGAGATGGAACGTCTCTCTGCCGCGACCGGCCTGACGGTCACGCTCACCCGGATTTACGGCAACGCCATTCTCGGCCTCGGTCATGTCGACGGCGACAGCATGCTCAGCATCGGTTACGAGCGCGGTCAGCTCGTGCCCTTGTTTCGCGGCTGTACGGGAAAGGTGATCCTCGCGGCGCTGCCCTGGCGCAGCCTCAGGAAGATCTTCGACGGCAGCAAGGACGATATCCGGGCGGCCGGGCTCGGCGAGAACTGGCAGCAGTTCCGCACCAATGTGCGAGGTTTCGGCAGCCGGCCGGTTCTGTGGACGGAGGGCGAGGTCATGCCTGACAACATCGCTGTCGCGACCGTGCTGCTCGGACCGTCGGGCATGCCGCTCGGCAGCATGACCATTATCCTGCGTCGCGCCATCGAGGGCATTCTCGACCGCACGGAAATCGAGCGCAAGCTGATTCGCTCGCGTCAGAGGATCGAGAGCGGTTTGGCGGTCAGCCCACCCGGCAAGACCGAACCGTTGCCCCAGGCACACCTTCCATCCGCGTCCCGGTCTTGAACTCCACGCATTGCGCGCGGCGTGTCAAGGCGCCGTCTGGCACGAGGTGCGGCGACCTATTGCTAGTGCTTCATATATGGAGTAGATGATAGTTCATATGTGTAGTAATTGCGGAGGTTCGTTCGATGTGCCGCATTCGCAGGGGCGGCCGTGGTTTCGAGCGCGGGGGCGTTGAATACCGCTTCGGCGGCGGCGGGTATCTGAGCCGGTCTGTGCTTGCCTGTTACGAACTGGCCTGCAGCTTCCTGGAGGCGCGTGCCGGTTTCCGGACCTTCTTGTCTTCGCCGGATTTGCTCGTCGAAGCCGCCAGGCGCGCGCCCGTTGAAAGATCCCCGGCGCGGGAGATCATGTCTTCTATCGAGACCGTGAACTGCTGCAGGTCCTTGGTGTCCATGAACGCCATCAGGTCGATGAGAAAACGCCGATGCGGTTCGACAACTTCCTGGGCGATCTTCAGGCCTTTCGGCGTGAGCTTGACCCTGGTGCTGCGCCCGTCAAGGGGATTGGATTCGCGCTTGACGAAACCGTCGCGCACGAGCCGGCCAACGACCGAATTCGCATTCGATGCGTTGCACATCAGATAGCGGCTCAACTCCACCATGGTCATCGAACGCTTCTTCAGCAGTCCCCGCAACACGGCATATCGCGGTACCGAAAGCCCCCAGTTCGACAGATGGGTGTCGACAACCTTGTTAACCACGAGCGATGCGTAATGGAACATCAGGTACGCCCGGATCGATGCATCGGGAACGGACCCGGCCTCCCTGAGCGCATAGTCGACCTGCTCTCCGGGCGCGGAGGGCTTTTTCGGGTTTTCATTCATGCCGGTCCCCGTGAGCATCTTTTCCATGTTCCCAATCTGCTCGGCCACCAATCGGTAACGTGTCTTCAATCAAGGCCCGACAGCCGCCCCTGGCATCAAGTGGCGTTCACCATTCAGCCATCTATTAGCACGCGCCCGTTTGCGTTCCACCCCGATTCGCCGGGTGGCGCGGCACCCCGCATGCGCCCTTGCTCCACACGTCGCGCGAATGCCGGCTCGTCCACCGGGAAGTCCATCTTCCGGCCGGTATTCGCATTGCGGGCCGGGTAGTCGCAAGGCAGGCGCATTCCATTCCAAGTAATAGCACAGGAGGAGAAAGAAACATGACCGATACATCCCTGGATGCCGACATCATCATTGCCGGCGCCGGCCCCTCCGGTCTCATGGTCGGGTGCGAAACCGCTCTGGGCGGCGCACGAACGATCATTCTGGAGAAGCGCGCCGAACCCTGGCTGACAAGGGCAGGGACCCTGGCGCCGCGCGTGCTCGAGATATTCGCAAGCCGCGGCATGATCGACTCCTTCATGGATCGCGCGTTTGAACTGCACACCGACCCCCGCTCGCCTGACGGCATATGGGCTGGCCTGCCGGGCATCGACTACAGGGCGGTGGCCTCCGACTATCCCTATGTGGTGATGTTTCCGCAGATCGAGACCGAGCGACTTCTCGCCGAGCATTTCGTCAGCCGTGGCGGAGAAATCCGCCGAAACAGCGAAGTCGTGGGTGTGGAACAGGACGAAGGTTCGGTAACGGTCCGCTACCGGACGCAAGCGGGCGAGGAGCGGAGCCTCAGGGCGCGCTATCTCGTCGGCTGCGACGGGGGTCGAAGTGCGGTCCGCTCTGCGGTGGGCATCGAATTCCAGGGCCGCCCAGCCGGAAGGCTCGCCATGAATGTCGATGCCTTCGTCGACAATCCCTATTCCAGGAATGTCTCGGTTTCGAACAGCGCGAACGGCTGGGCGATGACCTATCCTCTGCGGGACGGGCTGACGCGCTTCGCCATGATCGACGCCGCCACCTGCCACGATGTGTCCGCCAAGGCGCCGGACCTGGAGGAGGCGAAGGCGATGCTGCGGCGCGTGCACGGTTCCGATTTCGGCATCGAAAAGGTTCACTCGATCAATACCTTCCATGATGCATTGTTTGTTGCGGCGCAATTGCGAAAGGGACGCGTCTTCCTCGTCGGCGAGTCGGTGCGCATCCACTATCCCGCTTCCGGCGTCGGCATGCAGTTCTGCCTGCAGGACGCCTTCAACCTCGGATGGAAACTGGCCTATGCCGCGCGCGGCGAGGGGCCGGACTGGCTGCTCGACACCTTCGTCAGCGAGCGGCAGCCGGAGATTGACCGCCTCCTCGACAATGTTCGCACCCAATGCGCCATACAGTTCAACTTCGACGACGAGCACGTCGCCTTGAAGCGAAGGCTGGAGCACGACTTTCTTGCCATTCCGGAAGTCAGCCGCAGGATCGCCGAGGATCTTGGCGGGCTCGCGGCCCGCTATGCATCCGACGGCAACGCCCACGACATCGTCGGCCGGCGCATCCCCAACCTGGCGCTGAATCCGGAAGGCCACGGAAGTGATTGCGTCTTCACCCTGCTGCGCAAGCAGAAATTCGTCTTGCTGGACCTGACCGCGCAATCCGCCTTGCCCGGGTTCCGGGGCGACCAGTCGATCCTGGCGGCTTCGCTCGCTTCGCCCGCGACGGGGGACCTGCAAGACGTCGCGAGCGCATTGCTGCGCCCTGACGGCCATGTGGCCTTGACGGGACAGCTTCCATTGGCCGAGTACCTGCCGCGGGACGAGATTGCGAAATGGTTGCCCGGCGCAACCGGCGAAGCGCCGCATGCTTGAACTTCCGGCGCTGCGGGTCTGACGTACCTGTGTGGGAACATCTTCCGCACAGGTGGCCCGCCAGCGCCGCCGATCCCGGCCGCTGGCGGTCAACGGGCCGCCATGCGCTCGGTAGGCGGCCCGAGGGTTTTCCGGCCGTCAGGGCTCGAGTTTCGCCTTGAGCCAGGCGGCGGTCATGGCGAGGTTGGAAACGCTGTCGAACTTCGGGTCTTCGTGACCTGCAGCCGCAATCAGGCACAGGGTGGCGTCGATGCCCTCTCGCGAAAACGCGGCGAGCAGATTGGCGCTTTCCGACGCCTGCACGATGCTGTCGCAATCCCCATGGGCGATCAGGAACGGCGGAGCGTCCGCACGGATTCGCCGCACGGGGCTGGCGTTTCTGACAACCGGGTTGTCGCCCGCCACCTCATCCACCCCGAACAGGCCGGCGGCCAGCGTCTTTCCCTGAAGGCGTTTCTCCAGTGGAGACTGGTAGCTCGTGGTCATGAAGTCATGTAAGCTGAACCAGCTGACGACGGCCTGTACCGCGCTCGACTGGTCGAGGTGGTCGCCGACCTCACCTTCAAGTTCGTCATCGCCGGCGGTCAGCCCCACCATGACTGCGATATACCCGCCCGCCGATGCCCCCCAGGCGCCGATCTTCCCGACGGACAGACCGCGCGACCTCCCGTTGGCGCGCAGCCAGCGGACAGCCGCCTTGGCGTCTTGAATGTTCGTCGGATAGACGAATTCGGGAACGAGGCGATAATTCGCCGAGGCGACCGCCACGCCATTTGCCGCCATGCGTTCCAGGCGTTCCGCGAAGTCGCGCTTGTCTCCCCGGGCCCATCCGCCGCCATGCAGATAGAGCACGACAGGCACGTCGCCTGAAACATCAGGGCGGTAGATGTCGAGGCAAAGCTCCTGTCCGGCGGCTTTGGCGTAGCAGATATCGTGTTCGATTGTTACATCATGCATGGGAGCATCCCTTCACTGGTTGCCTGCGGCCTCGCGGCCTTGTTGGGGGCGGGCGCGGCTGTTGCGCAGATCGGCGGTCAATCGGCGAGAATGTAGTGCTGCGACTCGTGGGCGCGTTGCCGGATGTCCGCCAGGTCGATCCCGACCAGTTTGCCGTCCTTCTTCAGGATGCGGCCTTCCACCATCACCGTGTCGACATTGCCCGGGTGACAGCCGATCACGACGGCCGCCACGGGGTCGATCACCGGCAAGAGGTTGATTTCGCTCAGGCGGATCATGATGATGTCGGCGGATTTGCCCGGGGCGATGGTGCCGATCTTGTGCAGCATTCCGTTGGCGCGCGCCCCTTCCACGGTTGCGAACTGGAGCACGTCGCGGGTCGTGATCGTCTCGGGCGGGTTGACCGCCCTGGAGTGCCCGCCGCCGACATAGGAGCGGTAATAGGCCAGGGCCGAGCGCATCTGGGTGAACATGTCGGCGCTGCCGAGGGTTTCGGTGTCGCCGCTCAGGCTCGGCCGCACGCCCAGGGCCAGCAACCGGTCGAGCGGGATGTCTCCAAGGCCCGGCGAGTTCATCTCGACATAGACGCCCAGCGAGACGGTCACGCCATTGTCAGCAATCATCTGCAACTCGTCGTCGGCGCTGGAATTGCAGTGAATGAAGGTGATGTCGTCGCCCAGCATCCCGTATTTGTTCATCTCGGCGATGCCGCGCTTTGCGCCGTTGAAGGCGAACGCGCCCATATGGATGCTCGAACGAATGCCGAGATCGCGTGCGAGCTTCAGGTCCGATTGCCAGGTTTCGGTCGACGCAATCTCCGGACCGCGCCCCGCCATCACCAGCGTCAGCAGCGAATCGTCCGAACTGAACCGTTCCCGGCGGAGCCGCGCTATGTCGGCGGGGTGCGGCCGCACGCTGTTCGGCGTTCGCGAGCCGGCTTCGGTCAGCGACCAGCCATGCCCGAACACCGCGCGGATGCCGGATTGCTGGAGCGCGTCGACCGCGGCGTCCGAATGTTCCGGAGTATTCTGGATCTGCGACCAGTCGAGCATGGTCGTGACCCCGCCATCGATCGCGCTCAAGGCGCCGAGATAGTTGCCGATCCACACGTCCTCGGGTCGATAGCGCGGACCCCGCTTGAACATCATTTCCTGGAAATAGGCGAACGGGGGGTGGATGTCGGCGCAGCGATGGCGCACGCAGGTCTGCCATGTATGGCGATGGGTATCGACAAAGCCCGGCATGACGATCATGTCGCTTGCGTCGATCACGCGCGCATCCGCCGCGTCGATTTGCGGGGCGACGTGAACGATCTTGCCATCTTCGATGAGAATCTGCCCCGCCGAGATCCCGCCCGGCGCATTCTCCATGGTGATCAGATAGCCGCACTTGATAAGCTGACGCTCGCTCACGCTGAATTCCTCCCTGTTTTCCGACGTTGCCGGTTCGCCGCAGCCGCCATCGCTTCGACGCTGCCGGCAGAATAACTTCACATACGCAGTAGTTGCAACAGTTTCACATATGTAGTAGTTGTTCGCGGGGATGGAGACGGTCGGCTTGTTGGCGGCCGTTCGAGGGGACCCGAATTGCAATCCGAGGGAGGAGTGAAGATCATGCGACACAGTTTTTTTTCGCGTCGGCTGACAATCGCCATTGCAGGCGCATGTCTTTCCGTGCTGCCGGCGATGGCGGGCCTGGCGCACGCCGACGATGCCGATTTGAAGGCGCTCTATGAAGCGGCGAAGTCGGCGGGCGAGGACACCGTTTCCGTCTACATGCCGGCTGCCGCTTCGAACCAGCCATTGTTCGACATCTTCCAGGCCGAGTTCCCTGGCATCACCATCACGCCGACCGATATCTTCGGAGCGGCAATGTTCGCCCGCCTCGAAGCGGAGGTTGCGACCGGAAAGCCCCAGGCCGACGTGCTGTCTTCGGGCGATCTCGACTTCCCGACGCTCTTTTCCAAGGGCTACCTTGAGTCGTTCGCGCCGGCTGGCGTCGCAGATCTTTCCAAGGGTTATGTCGGAACGGACAACAGCTGGTATGTATGGACGCTTGTGCCTGTCGGGCCGGGCATCAATACCGACATGATCAGCGGCGACGGGCCGACCAGCTGGGCGGATCTCCTTGATCCCGCGCTCAAGGGCAAGATGGCGATGACCAGCGCCACGACGCTGACCACGTCGCCGATGGCGATGGTTCAGGCCCTCGCCGGCGGCGCCATCGACGATGCATGGATCAGCGCATTCGCGGCCCAGAAGCCGTCGATCGGCAAGGGAACTTCCGCGACAATGCTGTCGGTCGCCCAGGGCCAGTTTGCCGTGGCGCCATTCATGGCGCTTACCGTGCTGAACGCCGCCAAGGCGAAGGGCGCGCCCGTCAAGTTCAACTATCTCAAGGAAGGCAATGCCGTCGTGCCGCTCTCGGTGGGATTGATGAAGGGCGCTCCGCATCCCAATGCGGCGAAGCTGTTCATTTCATGGCTGTTGTCTCCGAGTGGCGCAAAGATCGCCGCAGAAAAGCTCGGCTCGGTCGGCACCATGCCCGGCTCCCCGGAACCTGAAGGCATGCCGGCCAACCACAAGCTGCTCGTGCTGACGGGAGACGCCATGCAGGCGGCGCTGAAGGATTGGGTGGCAGGTCAGGCCGCGAAGTTCGAGTAGTCTTGGCGCGCTGGGCCGAATAACAATCATGCATTCGGCCAGGACAAGGGAGTCCAGCATGCAACCATCGAGCCTCCCGGTTCGCCCATGGACCGGGAGGTTCGGACGGGTGGCGTTCCGGATTTTCCTCGCGGCGCTGATCGTCTATTGCCTCCTCTGGCCGATGGTCATGCTCTTGAGGGGGTCGCTGACCGGATCGCCGTTCGCGTCTGAAACCCATTGGACATTGAGCGGCTTCCGCCAGGTCCTCGGCGATCCGCAATTGCTCTCCAACATCTGGGCGACGATCCTTCTTTCCGTCGGGGTGACTGTCGGAAGCCTTGTCGGCGGCACCTATTTCGCGGTTCTCGCCACGCGGTTCCAGACGCGTTTCCGCTCCTGGATCACCCCGATGATGGTGCTCGTGGCCGCGACGCCGGGCCTTTTCTACGCGATAAGTTGGGCAATGCTGGCCAATCCGAGCGCGGGCGTTGTGTCGAAGCTCCTGGCCGCCATCGGGATCGGGGGGCTCGGCCAATGGTTCAACGCGGTGAGCTGGCCGGGCATGATCATCACCGGCTCGCTCAAGGTGAGCGGGTTCGCCTATCTGTTCCTCGTCGGCCCCATCTCGGCCGCCGACCGTGGTCAGGAAGATGCCGCGGTAATTTCGGGCGCGAGCCGGCTGAACGCGTTCTTCACGATCACCCTTCCATCGCTTGCGCCGGCCTATTTCGCCATCGGCATGCTGCTGATCGTGGCGGGAATACAGTCATTCGACATGCCGGCCATCCTTGGCCTTCCGATCGGAATCAAGACGCTTTCGCTGCGCGTCCACGATTATCTCGTCGGCTACGCCACGCCGAACTGGCAGGCGGCGAATGCCGTCGCTGTGCTCACGATGGTGTTCGTTGCGTCCATTGTCGCGGTTCAAATCTGGCTGTTGCACGGCAAGGATCACACAACGGTCTCGGGCAAGTCGCCACCTGTCACGCCGCTGGCGTCAAAAGGCTGGGGCTGGCTGATCGACCTTTCGATTCTGGCCTTTGCGTTCGTCGCCCTGGTCGCGCCGGTCGCGCAGTTCGTCATCGGGTCCTTCCAGCCCTTTTTCGGGCTCTATGGACGGTGGACCCTGGACAACTACATCTGGATCTTGAACGACCGCGTGGGCGTCGGTGCGTTGCAATCGACCCTGATCATCGCCTTCGTCGGGGCGTCTGTCACCGTGATGGCCGGCTTCTTCATGGCCTATGCGATCTCCCGCGCGCCGGCGAGCTTTCTGGGTGTTCTATCGCGAATAGGGTCCTGGATTCCGGCGACCGCGCCAGGCATCGTGCTCAGCGTCGCGCTGCTGTTCACCTACATCAAGACCCCGTTGATCCGCGACCTGTTCGGGACGCACTGGCTGATGATGTTCGCCCTGATGGTGGGTGCGATTCCGATCGCGGTCCGCGCCGCGGAGGGCATGATCGCGCAGATTTCGCGCGAACTCGAGGAAGCGGCCTATATCAGCGGCTCTTATCCGATTCCCACCGTTGTCGGCATCGTCGCGCGGCTTTGCGCCCCAAGCCTCGTAGGAGCCTGGCTGCTGATCTCGCTCTGGATGGCGGGCACGCTCGACATCCCGCTGCTGCTGCAATCGACCAACAGCCAGACGGTTGCGACCTATGCGTTCTCGCTTGTGTCACAGGGAGAGTATTCCATTGCCGCTGCCATGCTGGTGAGTTTTCTGCTGCTGCTGGCGTTTGCGACCCTGATTCTCTTCGGGATATTCCAGATCGCCCGCAGGCTCTTCGATCGACCGCGAACAGCGGCTTCAACAAAATCATCCCTCGCCAGGGAGAACATGCATGGCAATTGAATCCGACGGGGGGCGGCGCTCGGGCATCACCATTGCCGGGCTCGTCAAGCTGTATGGCAGCCTGAAGGTCTTGAACGGTATTTCGCTCGACATCGAGCCCGGGGCCTTCGTGGCCCTGCTCGGACCGAGCGGTTGCGGCAAGACCACGCTGCTTCGCACCATCGCCGGCCTGGCTGATGCGAGCCACGGCACCATCGACATCGGCGACCGGCGCGTCGTGGACGCCGACAAGGGCGTGTTCGTGCCGCCTCAGCAGCGACGCCTCGGCATGGTCTTCCAGCACTATGCGCTATGGCCGCACATGACGGTGAGAAACAATATCTGCTTTCCGCTGCGCAAGCAGGGGTTCCCGCGGGCAGAATGGGATGCCCGGATCATGGCCGTTGCGGAAACCGTGGGGCTGCCGACGATCCTGGATCGCTCACCCTCCCAGCTTTCCGGCGGCCAGCAGCAGCGTGTCGCGCTGGCTCGCGCGCTGGTTTCCGAACCCAAGGTCTTGTTGCTCGACGAGCCGCTTTCCAATCTTGACGCCAATCTGCGCGACCAGCTTCGCCGGGAGCTCAGGCAGTTGCATGACAGGCAGGGGACGACGACCGTTCTGGTTACGCACGACCAGCACGAAGCTGCGATGATGGCCGATACCATCGTGGTGATCGAAAGCGGCTCGATCGTGCAGGTCGGCCCTCCGGGCGACATACTGGACCGGCCCGCCAACCGCTTTGTGGCGGGATTTGTCGGATACGACAATTTTCTTGCGGGCGTTGTGGAGCAACTCGACGGGTCCGCGGTGCAGATCCGCCTCTCCGGCGGCGATGTCGTCACGCTCCGCAACCGCGGAAGCGGCCTCAAGGCCGGACAGCCCGCGACCATCGCGGTGAGAAGCGAGCAGCTGTCGCTGGCCGGCGCCAGCCAGGCTCCGCAGGAATCCTTCGTCGAACTGCCCGCCCGGGTGGCAGGGGTGCAGGGTCTCGGCCGCTGGCGCGAAACCTATGTCGACTACGCAGGAACGAAGCTGTCGGCGCGCGATCTGGCAGACGCCCCTCCCCAGGGCGAACAGGGCAGCAAGGTGTTCGTTCGCATTCCCTCCCATTCCCCGGTCTTCGTCGACTAGTGGTCCGATCATGACATTTGCATCCCGTTCAGCAGCATTGAGTGCAAATGTCATGATCTCAAGGACCACTAGCAACATTATGATTCTAGTGGAATTTTTGAATTTGACATTTGAGCAATGATGTCGCTGCAAGCGGGACTCAAATGTCAAATTCATTCCACTAGCACTGGCCTGACGCCGGCATCGCTATCCATTGCGCAATTGAAAGGCACGGAACCATGAAAGAGATGGCCGATTTGGTCGAAGAGCTGCAGCGGAATGTCCGGCTCTTGCTGGACGAGCGCGAAATCACCCGGCTTCTCCTGGCGCTCTCACGCACGGTCGACGAAAAGGACTTCGAGGGACTGGCGTCGCTTTATGCCGTCGACGGCGCGCTCGTCACCCCCTGGGGAAGCCATACGGGCCGCGAGGGGCTGGCCGAATATGTGAGCAAGGATATCGGCCATTTTCACGCGATGCACCATGTCGGCGCCGGCTATGAGATCGACGTGGCGCCCGGCGCCTCGAGCGCAACGGCGCGAATGACCCTGCTGGCGACGCATGTGTCCAACGACGACGGAACGCAGTTCACGACTGTTGGCGGCTATTACGACATCGAGCTCGTCCGCGAGGACGGCAAATGGCGCCTCAAGCGGGTGATGCCCATGCCGCAATGGCGCTTCAGCGCCGCCGGCAACGAGGAGGCCGGACAAGACGAGCGTTGGCTCCCCTAGTGGAATGAATTTGACATTTGAGTCCGGCTTGCAGTGACATCATTTCTCAAATGTCAAATTCAAAAATTCCAGTAGAATCAAAATCTTGCTAGTGGTCCTTAAGATCATGACATTTGCTCTCGATGCTGCTGAAACCGGATGCAAATGTCATGATCGGACCACTCGGCCGGCGCAGCCGTTTCGGGCGGCGGCGCGCGGAGCAAGGGCAGGAACAGGTCGGCATTCGCCGGATGGGCATTGGCAGGAAGGACATGAAGTGATGAGCAGGATTTCCCATACGTCCCCGGATGCGGCGGCCGCCGTCGAAAAGCCCGGCGCCTCGTTCGAGCACGGAACCGTCGAAGTGTTCGGCCATTCCGTCGGCTTTGCAAGCGCCGGCACGGGAGAAGACGTCCTGGTGATCTGTCCGGGCTCGGCGGGTGCGGACGGCAGCTGGGCCAAGGACATGCTCGCGGAGAAGATGCGGGTGGTCGAACTCAATCCACCGGGTTGGGGAACGACCGTGTCCCTCGACCACAGGATGGACCAGCGTGAACTGGCGCTGGTGCTGGCTGCCGCGATCGGGGAACTCGGCATCGTGCGATATCATCTGCACGGTGCGTCAATGGGCGGCGTGACCGCATTGTGGCTGGCCGTGCAGCACCCCGAGCGGGTGGTCACAATATCCTTCGAGGGCGGCATGAACTTCGTGCGCGAGGAAAATCTGGTGAGCCCGCAGAACGTTCGTATTCTGCGGGAAATGGTCGCGCGCAACGATCCGGAGGGTAGCGGCTATCCGCGCGCCGCGCCGCATCCGCGCAAGCCATGGTCCGACGACGACTATGTTCGCGGGCAGATGCGCAAGCGTATTTCGATGATGAGAATGCTCTCCAACAAGCACGAGGCCGAGCTTGAGGCGCGCGTGAAGGACTTCCAAATTCCCGCGCTGGTTCTGCTGGGGGAAGAGGATGAACTGCTGAAGCCCAACCATCTGGAACGGTGGAAGCAGGTGTGCCCGGCGGCGCGAACGCTGCTGATACCGGGTGCGGCGCACGACATCCAGAATACGGAACCAGAACAACTCGTCGAGGCGCTGACCAGGTTCCACGCTGAAGCGGCGCAGTAATCCGGGTCGCGCGCGCTGGGCGCGACGGCCGCTCGGACGGCCGACGCTGACGGTTGCGCCTTGCGTGTGCAGCTCCGTATCCGCAGTGCCGGATCGGCGCGCGACAACAACCGCCGATATCAGAACCGTGTGGGAAGATACTCGCCGCGACTGTTGGACGGTGTTCGGTAGCCTTTTGTCTTGCGCAGATGGGTGGGGGAACTTCCGTAGAGCTCCTTGATATGGCGTGAAAAGTGGTAAGGGGAGTTGTAGCCACAGGCAAAGGCGATTTCCCCGCTGCTGAGCGATGTGTTCAACAGCAGGTGCGTGGCCCGTGCGGCGCGTTGTTTCCATAAATAGCGGATCGGCGTCGTACCGACGAAACGGCGGAAGGCGCCTACCAGATGGTTTGGCGTCATGGCGGCAATCTCGGCCAGTTGCGAAAGCGTGACCGCCTCTGCGAATTTCTCGTCGAGATGACGCCTCACACGATAAACGCCGGAGGGCGTGCTGCCGATGATCTCACTCTGGCGACTTTCGAACTGGTAGGTCGCAAGCAGAGCCCTTCCCAGCGCGCTGCGCAACTCATTGTGTGCGGTCGTCGAGGTCGTGCCCAGATCCAGCCCCATTGCGTGCAGCCGCTTGAGCTGGTCCGATGCCGGCAGTTTGGCTGACAGGCTCTGCTCGCTTCTGTTTGAAGCGGTGATTGGCGTAGGCTCGGCCTCGCACCAGGCGACATCGGTGTTGATGTGTTTCTGATAGCTGAAATGGAGCGAATTGCGGTTGGTCATCACCGCACATTCACCGCCGACCAGACTTAAAGTCGTGTCATCTGCGGTTACGCGGACCGCGCCCCGATAGACGAGCATGAAATACACAAAAGGACCCAGGAGCGGGCCATAGCTCCCGCCATTGGCATAGGTGGTGCGTCCGAAACTGAAGCCGCGTCCGGCCTCAATGATCCCGCCGATAGAGACTGTCATGAAGATCGCATCGTAATCTCAGACAAATTTATAGCTAAACGAGGCATCGCACTTTTCCCAGTCTGTGGCAAGCTGCGGCTCAACACACGCAATAATCCAGCGATATGGCGTTTGTTGAGGCGGCCAACGGCTCCAGTGCCGAAGGCCAAAGCCAGACATGCAAATGAGTTTGAGACAAGAGGGCGCGGCCTGCTGCGGCTGCGCTCATCGACCCCTCATGTTCAATCGGAGCATCTTGTGTGAACAGGACGGAAAGCGAACCTTCTCGCCATCTCTGGCATCCGGTCGCAACCGTGGCCGAGGTCAACGGCACATTGAACACGATGCTGATGGGCGACGCCGTGACGGTGAGGGTCGCCGGTGATCATTCAGGCATTGTCGTCTTTCACGGTGATCGCAAACTGCCGGTCATCGTTCGGTTCGGCTTCATATGGACATCGCTCGGCAGCCCCCCTTCCGATCTTTTCGAGATCCCGGAAGCGGCTGAAGCCGACCGGCGCAATGTCTCGGCAGGGCCGGTAGGGGTCGCCACCTCTGCGCCCCGGGCGATCGAGAACTTTCTCGACATGGCGCATTTTCCCTTTGTTCACACCGATATTCTCGGCGCCGAGCCACATACCGAAGTCAAGGATTACGACGTCGAGTTGAAGGAAACGGAGAATGAAATCCTTGCGACGCGCTGTCGATTTTTCCAGCCGATGGCAGCGCTCAGCGCTGCTGGCGGCATGGAGGTCGACTATGTCTACCGGGTGCCGCATCCGTTCTGCGCGGTGCTTTACAAGTCCTCTGGCGCAGACGCGCGACGCATGGATGTGATTGCAATTTTTGCGCAGCCCACGAGTGAAGAGAGCATTCGGGCCCATCTGTTCCTGTCCATGATCGACACCACCCACACCGATAGCGAAATGCGGCGTTTCCAGCAGCTTATCTTCGGACAGGACAAGCCGATCCTCGAGAACCAGCGGCCGAGGCGCCTGCCGCTCGATCCTCGTTCCGAAACGCCTATCCGTGCGGACCTATCGAGCATCGTTTACCGGCGCTGGCTGTCTTCCAGGAATATCGGCTACGGCGTCATTCCGGCTGCCGGTCAGTCAGGGAGCGCAGTCCATGGCTGAGCTTTCCGGCTGGTTTCCCGTCGCCGCATCCCACGACCTGCCGCTTCGGCACGTTTTCCAGGCGAAGCTTTTCGATCGCGAGATGGCGATCTGGCGGGCGGATGACGGCAATGTCAATGTCTGGGAGAACCGCTGCCTGCATCGTGGCGTGCGCCTCAGCATCGGCGTCAATGAAGGCCTCGAACTGAAGTGCCAGTATCACGGCTGGCGTTACGCCAACAAGACTGCGGGATGCATCTATATTCCGGCTCATCCCGCCAACGCGCCGGCCCGGCAGATCACCAACCGCACCTATCCGGCTGTCGAACGGTTCGGATTGGTCTGGACCACGCTTGAAAAGGACCTGTCTTTCGATGTCGTGTGGCCCGATGGCGACTGGTCGGTCCTGCGCGCGATCCCCGTGCATGCGGGACCGGATGCAGTCGCCGCCGCGCTTTGCAAGGTGCTCGGCGCCGTTCCGCGCCCTGACATCCATGCTTTCGCCTATGCGCTTTCCACGCTCTGCGAGGCGCCGGTGCTGGCGCTGTTGCAGCCGCAGGATTCCGGCAAGACGGTGATCAGGTGCCTGCTGTCCGGCGGAGCGCAAATGGAGAGGCGACTTGCAGTGCAAGCCAATGCCACTCTCACCCGGTTTCGCAATATTGTCGAAGCAGATGCAAGCCTTGAGCCCGTTGAGAGCGAGCCGGTTTTCGAGCCGGTGGCGTCGGAACTGGCCGAGCCGCCGGCCGCCTCGCCGGACGCGATGACTGTACGGGTCGAGCGCAAATGGCAGGTTGCAGAAGGCATTACCGGTCTCACCGTGGTCCCGACCACAGGAAACCTGCCCGCCTTCCAGCCCGGCGCCCATATCGACGTGACATTGCCGACAGGGGTGAAGCGCCAATATTCCATCACCGACGGACCCGGTACCTGGAAAAGCTGGACCATCGCCGTCAAGAACGAACCGAACTCGCGCGGCGGTTCGCGCTTCATTGCCGAAACGCTTCGGCAAGGCGATCTCCTGTCGGTCTCGGAACCGCGCAACAATTTTCCGCTTCGCCGCGACGCCGCCGAAACGCTGCTGATTGCCGGCGGCATCGGCGTAACACCGCTCCTGGCAATGGCAAGAGCGCTTGCCGCAGTGCGGAGCGGCTTCCGCCTGCATGTCTTCGCCCGAAGTGAAACCCATGTTCCCCTGGCCGACCAATTGGATGGGCTCTTGCCCGCCGTGACCCTTCATCTGGCGCTCGATCCGGCACAGGTCGCACAACGGTTGGCCGAAGTGATCGGACCGCATGCGCCCGGACGCCAGATCTATGCCTGCGGGCCGGGAGGGATGACGCAATCGGTTCTGGCGATCGCGGAGGAACTGGGCTGGCCGGAAGAAGCCGTCCACTTCGAGAACTTCAACAATGACCATGTCATCGACACGAGTTCGGCATTTGCGGTCGATCTGGCGCGCTCGGCGCTGTCGATCGATGTTCCCGCCGGTCAAAGCCTGCTTTCGGTCCTGCGCGCACACGGCGTCGAACTGCCGTCTGCCTGCGAGCGCGGCGCTTGCGGCACCTGCAGGGCCGAGGTGATCGAGGGAACGCCGGATCATCAGGACGCCTATCTGTCCAGGGGCGAACGAGCGTCCAACCGGCACATCATCACCTGCGTCTCCAGATCGCGGACGCCAAGACTGGTGCTCGATCTGTGATGAGGCTCTTCGATTACGAATACTCGGCCGAATGCTACAAGGTGCGGCTTCTGCTTTCGATCCTCGAGATCGACCACGAGATCGTGCCGGTCGATGTCCATCCCGGCCGCGAAAATGAGAGCGCGGAATTTCTGGCGCTGAACGTGTTGGGCGAAGTGCCGGTGCTCGTGAGCGATGAGCTGATCCTGCGCGGTGCAAACGCCATTCTGGTCTGGCTTTCGCGGCGGTTTGATCCCGAAGCCAAATGGCTGCCAAATGAGCCAATGCCCGCCGCTGTTTGCCAGGGCTGGCTAACCATCGCAGATCGACTGGCCGCCGGCGTGGGGACGGCGCGAATGACGCTTTCCCGCGGTGAGACCCTGCCCGACAAGCGCGCGACAAGCGAGGCCCACCGGCTGCTGCGAGCCGTCGATGAGCATCTCTGGTTCGCCGAACGTCGCGGCGATGACTGGCTTGTGCCCTTGCCTCATCCGACGCTCGCGGAGATCGCCTGCTTTCCCGATATCGCCCTGTGCGAAGAGGCAGGCGTCTCGCGCATTGATTATCCGGCTATCCGAAGATGGATGGATCGCGTGCGCCGCATCGAGCGCTTCACCCTGATGTCGGGGATATTCCCGGCTTCGCCTCCTGCACCGCGCACGCCCGTCAATCAAACACAAACAGAGTCGCTGTCATGACCATATCCGCCGCTTCGACCATTGAGGACACACCCCCCTTGGACCCCGTTACAATTCGGCGACGCGGCGTCGGCCTTCGCCTTTGCGACAGGCAGCGCAGCGCCGGAGGCTATACGCTGTTTACGCCGCAAACCGGCAACGGCGCCGTCTATCTGATCGATATCGACGGCGAGGTGGCGCACCAGTGGCAAATGCCGGTTCGTCCCGGCAGGGAAGGCGTGCTGCTGCCGAACGGCAATCTCGGCTATAATGGCAGTCACGCGACCTCGCTGGCGCTCTATCCCGCCTGGGATCTGTGGCATGGCGGCGATTTCTATGAGGTCACGCCCGACGGCGAAATCGTCTGGCGGCATGAGGACCCTCGCCACCACCATGACGCCCAATGGCTCGCCAATGGCCACCTGCTCTACACCGTGTGCGAGGCCCTGCCGCCCGAGATGGCCGCCCGCATCTGTGGCGGCGATGAACGCAAGGACGCAGCTGACGGCATCATCCAGGGCGACACGGTTGTCGAAGTGGACCGCGACGGCAAGATTGTCTGGCAATGGCGGTGCTGGGAGCATCTGGCTCCCGAGGATTTTCCGATCCACGATATCTTCGACCGCCGCCACTGGCCCCTGATCAACGGGCTCCACGCCACCGATGACGGGCTCGTGCTGATGAGCCTGCGCGTCACCTCGGGAATCATCGCGGTCCGCCGCGACACAGGAGAGGTTGTGTGGAAGATCGGGCCGGATGTTCTGGCGCAGCAGCATTCTCCCATCATGACGCCTGCCGGCACCGTGCTTGCCTTTGACAATGGCAATCTGCGCAAGGGGGCGACCTCTCCGCATTCGCGGATCGTGGAGGTCGAACCGCAGACCGGCAAGCTTGTCTGGCAATATGCTGACGAGAACGCGCCCGCCTTCTTCACGCCCTATATGGGCGGCTGCCAATTGCTCGAAAACGGCAATGTCTTCGTCTGCGAATCCGCATTCGGCCGCCTGTTCGAGGTCACCCGGTCCGGCGAGACAGTCTGGGAATATGTGATCCCCTTCTTCGACGCCTATCCGCCCGAAGTCCGCAAGTACACGGACGGCCAGCACAATGGTTCGTTCCGCGCCTACCGCTACCCGGAAAGCCGGATTCCATGGCTTGCCGGTCGCAACTGACAATTTTCCGCTTCCGCCCGAACCCAACCCGAACAGGAGTTCACATCATGGTATCCAAAATCGGTATCGCCTTCACCGTCCTCTCCCTCGGCCTGATATCCTCGGCGCCGGCCCTTGCCCAGGACGAAACCGAAGTTCGCCTGCTCATGAACTGGTTTCCCCAGGCCAATCAGGGCGGTTACTGGCAGGCACAATTGGACGACCAGGACGGTGATGGCGTCAAGATCACCACGCTTCCCGGCGGCCCGCGCATCCAGACAATCCCGCAGGTGGTCTCGGGGGAAGCCGAATTCGGTATCGGCTATGCTGACGACATCATCCGCGCCCGCCAGATGGGGGCGCCCGTCAAGGCCGTCTACGCGGCGCTCGATCATGCCCCCTATGATCTGGTCTATCATCCCGACCAGGGCATCAAGGGGGTCGAGGATCTTGCCGGCCGCACCGTCGCCGTCTCGCTTGGCGCGGCCTATTGGGACTGGACCAAGCTCACCTATGGCATCGAGACGAAGGACATTCCCGTGTCCGGCGACATGTCCCTGTTCGCCAATGACCTGGCGATGGTTCAGCAGGGGCTTTACCTGTTCCTTCCCTTCCGGATGAAGGAGGCCGGCATTGCGCATGAGCAGTTCCGCATCGCCGATCTCGGCTATCGGCCCTACGAAGTTCTGTTCACGACCGATGCGATGATTGCCGATCACCCCGACACCGTTCGCGCAACGATTGCCGCGGTGAAGAAGGGCTGGCAGGAATTCATGGCTGACCCCGATCCCGTCAGCACGAAGAGCCTCGCGGTCAATCAGCAGATTTCGCCTGCAGCCAACGCCAATGCGATCGCGTTGATGAAGTCCAGCGGCCTGCTGCCGGAGGATTCGAAGCTGTTTGGCTGTATGGACAGCGCGCGCTGGGAGGAACTGGCCAAGCAGATGATGGCAATCAAGGTCGTTCCCGAAGACTTTGATGTCAAAGCCGCCTATGATGTCAGCTTTGTGAGCGGCTGCGAATGATGCCGGGCATTCCGCTTCAGGAAAGAGGCGAAAAGGCTGCTGCGGCCGCCGCATCCGCGCCCCGGCGCGGTCGCGGCGGCGCGGTTTCCATCGCGCTGTCGGGCGTTTCCAAGCGCTTTGACGATATCGTGGCGCTCGAGCCCGTCGATCTCACGATCAAGGGCGGCTCCTTCCTTGCGATCGTCGGCCCTTCCGGCTGCGGCAAGTCAACGCTGTTGCGCATCATCGCCGGACTGATCGCGCCATCCTCGGGAGCGCTGACGCTGCCAGGCCACGCCGTCGGCGCGTTCGTCTTTCAGGAAGCCGCGCTTCTGCCTTGGCGCAATGTGCAGGCCAATGCCGAATTGGTCATGGAACTTGAGAACATTCCAAAGGCCGAACGCGTGAAAAGGGCCCGTCACGCTCTGGCGCAGGTTGGGCTTGAAGGGTTCGAGCGCCGCTATCCGCACCAGCTTTCCGGCGGCATGAAGATGCGACTGTCGCTGGCCCGCGCCATGGCGCTGCGGCCGGATTTCCTTTTGCTGGACGAGCCGCTGGCGGCAGTCGACGAACTGACCCGCGATCAGCTGCAGGATGAATTGCTCGCTCTGTGCCGCAGTTCCGGCGTCACGGCGGTGCTCGTCACCCACAATGTCTATGAAGCGGTGTATCTGGCGGATCAGGTCGTGGTGATGAGCGCCCGGCCTGGCCGCGTCATCGACCGCTTCGATGTTCCTTTCGGCGACGATCGCGCCCCGGAACTCAGATCGTCACCGGAATTCGTGTCGCTTGCCGCAGCGGTTTCGGCGTCGCTGCGCAAGGGGAGAGTCGATGACTGACCGCCTTGCCTTTCGCCGCACCGCCCTCAACATTGCCGCGCCCTTGTTCGTGGCCGTGGCATTCGTCGGGTTGTGGTACGTCCTCTCCGTAACGGTCTATGCCGACAAGGCGTTCCTCCTGCCGGGACCGGTTGCCGTCATCAAGGCGATGCATCGCGATTTCGGGACGATCCTTGCTGCCACCCTTGTGACTTTCAAGGAAGCCTTCAGCGGCTATGCCGCAGCAACCCTCCTGGGGATCTCGGCGGCCGCGTTGATGAGCCAGTCGCGACTTCTGGAGCGCAGCTTCTACCCCTATGCCGTGTTGATGCAGACTGTTCCGGTCGTCGCAGTCGCCCCGCTGATCGTGCTCTGGTTCGGCTATGGCGAAACCTCGGTCATCATCGTCAGCGCGATCATCTCGCTGTTTCCGATCATCAACAACACGCTTCTGGGGCTGCAATCCGCGTCGTCGAGCCTTGTCGAATTGTTCGCCATGCACAAGGCCGGCAGGCTGACCGCCTTCCGCAAGCTCCGCCTGCCCGGCGCCGTGCCCAACATCATCGCCGGTCTCAGGATTTCGGCCGGATTGTCGGTGGTGGGCGCGATCGTTGGCGAGTTTCTCATCGGATCGGGCAATTCCCGCGGCGGCCTCGGCGTCCAGATCATCTTCGCGCAAGGGCGCATGGACACGCCATTGCTGTTTGCCGAGGTAATTTTCGCCACCTTTCTCGGTTTCGGCTTCTTCATCGCCGTCTCGCTTGTCGGGCGATTGCTTATCGGCCATTGGCACGAGTCGGCCCGGTGAACGTTCGCGGCAAGACCCTGAGAGGCAATTTCATTCATGCGCCGCAAGCCTCCAGCGTGGAGGCGCTGACGGATTGCCTGCTTGCCGTCGACGGAAGTGGCCGGATCGCTGCGATCTACCCGGTTGACCATGCGGAGCGGGAGCCTGCCGAAAACGCCGCCCGTCAAGCTGGCAATCTGGTCGAGTTCGGCGAAGCGGACTTCCTTGTTCCCGGCCTGATCGATCTGCATGTCCACGCGCCGCAATATCCGCAGCTGGGGCTCGCGCTGGACGAGCCGCTCGAGGTCTGGCTCGAAAAATACACCTTTCCGCTCGAGTCCCGCTACGCCGATCCCGAATTCGCGCGGCAATGCTATTCGCAACTCGTCGACGACTTGCTGCGAAACGGCACCACCACTGCAGCCTATTTCGGGACAGTACATCAGGAAGCCACGCGCATTCTCGCCGATATATGCATCGAGAAGGGACAACGCGCCCTGGTCGGCAAGGTCGCGATGGACAACCCGGATTCATGCCCTGATGACTACCGCGATCGATCTGCGGAAGAATCTGTGAGCGGAACGCGCGCCCTGATCGACTATATCCGGGGCCATCCCGGCAATCGGGAGAACCGTGTCCTGCCGGTCGTGACGCCGCGTTTCATCCCGTCATGCACGGATGCGGCGCTCGCTGGCCTGGGTGCGCTTGCAGCCGAATGCGGTTGCCACATCCAGACGCATTGCTCTGAGAGCGATTGGGCGCACGCCCATGTCCTCGATCGCCACGGCATGACGGACGCTGCCAGCCTGGACCGGTTCCGGTTGCTGGGCCGCAGGACGATCCTGGCGCATGCCACGAGGCTGGAGGAGGCGGATTGGAAACGGCTTTGCGTGCGTGGCTCCGCCATCGCCCATTGTCCGCTTTCCAACGCATATTTCGGCGATGCCGTATTTCCGCTTCGCGCGGCCTTGGCAAGGGGCGTCCATGTCGGGCTCGGCACCGATATTTCCGGTGGGCCGACAGCATCTGTTCTTGAGAGTGCGCGCATGGCGATGGCAGCCTCACGAATCCTGCAGTCCGGCGCGGATCCGGATCGCGCGCCCGGGGATCGAAACCGCCCCAACTCCGCCATCGATTTCCAGACCGCATTCCATCTGGCTACCAGCGCCGGGGGGACGGCGCTGGACCTGCCCATCGGCCGGTTTGAGGTTGGCTATCGTTTCGACGCTCTGCGCATCGATGCTGCCGCCCCTGACGGCACAATACGACTGTTCGGAACGACCGATGCGATCTCTGTCCTGCAGAAGATCGTCCACACCGCCTCGCGACCCAACATCGCCGACGTCTGGGTGGATGGCGTAAGGGTCTGATCTTGGAGCTTGGCGTCGACAGCGCCGTCACAAGCGCCGGACAGATCAAGGTGACGTCCCGGGACGGGGGTGTGTAACTGGGTGGCGCGGCGATCATCGGCGCTTTCCGGCAGGGTCCGGTCGCGACGCCAACCTTTCCGGAGAGACCACCGGTGACCGACGACATGCTGACCGCCGTCATCCGGGAAGCCGGAGCCTGCCCTCGGGCCTGCCCCGTGGGTCCAGGGCATCCCGACGCGCTCGGTCGACGACCTGGTCAAGGCCACGGGCATGAGCGGCATCTCCAAGAGCCGGGTCAGCCGCCTCTGCGAGGCGATCGACAGCAAGGTGAAGGCCTTCCTCGAACGGCCGATCGAAGGCGACTGGCCGTATCTCAGCATCGACGCCACCTGCCTGAAGGTCCGCCGCGGCGGCGTCGCGGATCGTGACGCGGCTTGTCTGATGACGGGTTCGATCAGGCGGCAGCGTAGCTGGTGAAGACTTCGGTCGATCCATCGCGCCGGACCAAGAACACATCATAGGCCTCGCGCTCGTTCTCCGGACCCATTCCGGGCGAGCCGTAGGGCATCCCAGGGACGGCCAGACCGACCGCGTCGGGGCGCTCATCCAGCAGACGGCGAATGTCGGCAACAGGAACGTGACCCTCGATCATGTAGCCCTCGATGCGGCCCGTATGGCAGGAGGCCATCTCCTGGGGGATGCCGCTGTCCAGCTTGTAGCGCATCAGAACCGCCCCGGCGCCCGGTTCCGTCGTGACGACAAAGCCGTCGTTCTCGATGATCTCGATCCAGGCCGAGCAGCAGCCGCAATTCGGATCCTTCATCACATGAATCGCTCGTCCGGCGCCTTGCGCCAGCGCCCCCAGGGGCGATGCGGCCAGCAGTGCCGCCCCACCGATCAGGAGCGTGCGGCGGGAAAAACTGTCTTGGATCATCTGATTTTCCTTTCGAGGTTGCATTTGTGTACTGGCAGGTCAGAGATCGACCCGCCCAAGCCGCAAGGCGTTTGTGATCACGAAGACCGAGGAAAGGCCCATCGCTGTCGCCGCGATCATGAGCGTGACGATCACGACCGGCCCCCACAGGCCCATGCGCGCCACCAGCATCTCGAGATGCTTGCCGTCCATCAGTCCGCGTGCCTCGGTGAACGCGGAAGGCGCAAACAGCCAGACACCGAGCATGGCGATCCCGAGGATCGCCATCGCCACGAGAATGATTGCGCGCAGGCTCATCTCAGATCGCCGCGACGGCCTTCGCCAGAAGGTCGCGCACCTGGCCTGCGACCGCCGTCAGTTCGGCGTTGTCGATCGCCTGCATCGACGCCACCGGGTCGATGGCACTGACTTCAACGCCGCCATCGACTTCGCGCAGGATGACGTTGCAGGGCAGCATCGCGCCCACCCGGGGTTCGATCCCGATCGCCTGATGCGCCATCTTCGGATTGCAGGCGCCGAGGATGCGATAGGCCGGCATCTCGACATCGAGCTTCTTCTTCATCGTCGCCTTGACGTCGATCTCGGTCAGGACGCCGAAGCCGTGGTCCGCCAGCGCTCGTCGCGCGCGGGCGTCGACATCGTCGATACCCGCGCCAGAGAACATGCGATTGATTGTGTAGGTCATTGCGAAGTCC
>WGMQ01000028.1 GCA_016125005.1 bacterium
ATGGAGTGTCCACAGCAATATCTCACTGATCCTGGCTGGAGCTATACTTCTATACACCGCATGGGACAAGGGGCCGGTTCGCCGTCTCGTGCGTCGTGGCCGCTCCCTGATCGTGGCATTGCTAATCGGCTGGGCCGCCATCACCGCCTTCTACGTACTCGATTTGCCCGTCAGTCCGCACTCCTCCGCTGTTTGGTCGCCCAAGGAAGAGCCGGAGATGGGTGGCATCTTCGGCCAGGCTTTCAGTTCCTCCCGCTGGACCAGTGGACTCGATACGCGCAAGGCCATCTGGCTGAACACGCTGGAGATCGTTCGCCATCATCCATGGCTCGGAACCGGCGTTGGCACCTTTACCTGGGTCTATCCCGCGACCATTTCCCCCATCGTGCAGAACGACGAGGCGCTCTCCGCCTGGTCTGGCTCGTGGACCAACGCAGCCCATCAGGAGTTGCTTCAGACCTGGGCCGAGCTCGGGATCGTGGGAGCAGCGTTGCTCGTCGTCATGGTGTCGCTGTCTATACGTCTATACTGGACGCGACTGCGCGGAGGCGCATCGGGTGCCACTTCTGTCTTGTTGGCAGTGGGGATCGCAGGACTTGTCGCGATCCTGTTCCAATGCCAGATGAACTTCCCGCTTCGCATGCCCACCGGCACCTTTCACTTCTTTCTGTTCCTCGTGATCCCGCTTCTGCTGCCGCGATCGGCTGGGGAGAGCTGGGATCTGGATGTGCCTGTGGAGCGCCCCTACGGCCCCTTCAACGTGGGTATCATGATGCGCAACATGGCATACCCCACGGAACTGTCGCTGCGAATCTCGCTGGAGTCCCTTCCCGCCCGCGCCCTCGCCGCAGTGGTTCTGGCGCTCGGTCTGGTGCTGCTTGTCCCGATCAGCGCTCCGCTGCGCGCGGACTTGGCGTATAGACAGGTCAGGGAGACAAAGCTGCGGGCCGGACAGGGAGTCGGCTCGATCGACCGTGTGATCCCCCTCGCGGACAAGGTTCTGGCAGTCTGGCCCGGACACGTCGATTGCCGCAGCGCCCGGCAGGACGCTCTCCTTGCCACCGGCAAGTTCCAGGAAGTCATCGACGAGACGCCGCTGGTGCTCGAGAAGCTCAATGCCGTCGAGGTCCGCCTCCGCCGCGCCCTCGCACTGGATGCGCTCGGGAAGACAGGTGAATCGACAGAGGATTGGCGCGAGGTATTCCGCCGCCGACCGGAACTCGCCGTCCAGTTCCCTGAACCCTGGCAACGGGTTCGCCCAGCCACCACCTCCTCGAAATGAAGAATGGGCCCGCCGTGAAGCGGACCCATTCGTTTCCTGCCTGTTGAGGGGGAATCAGATCTCGAGCAGCAGCCGCTCGGGAGACTCGATGCATTCCTTCACGCGCACCAGGAAACCGACCGCTTCCTTGCCGTCCACGATGCGGTGATCGTAGCTCAGCGCCAGATACATCATCGGGCGGATGACCACCTGATCGCCCACCGCGATGGGGCGACGGACGATGTTATGCATGCCCAGGATGCCGCTCTGGGGCGGATTGAGGATTGGGGTCGACATCATCGAGCCGTAGACGCCGCCGTTGCTGATCGTGAAGGTGCCACCCGTCAGGTCGTCCACCGTCAGCTTACCGTCGCGTGCCTTCTCGCCGTAGACCTTGATGGCCTTCTCGATCCCGGCAAAGCTCAGCGCCTCTGCGTTACGGATCACGGGCACCACGAGACCCTTCTCCGTGCCGACGGCCACGCCGAGGTCGTGGTAGTGGTGATAGACGATCTCGTCATTCTCGATGTAGGCGTTCACGCGGGGATAGGTCTTCAGGGCCTCGATGCAGGCCTTGACGAAGAAGGACATGAAGCCGAGCCCCACGCCGTGCTTCTTCTGGAAGCCTTCCTTGAACTTGGTCCGCAGGTCCATGACCGCGCTCATGTCGACCTCATTGAAGGTCGTGAGGATGGCGGCAGTGTGCTGGGCCTCGACCAGACGGGTGGCGATGCGCTTGCGGAGGGTCGACATCTTCTCGCGGGTGATTTCGCGCGAGCCAGCGACGGGAGCCTTGGCGGCCGGAGCGGGAGCGGCAACAGCCGGTGCGGCAGGCTTGGACGCGGCGGCGATGACGTCTTCCTTCACGATCTTGCCACCGGATCCGTGTCCCTCGACCTTCTTCAGGTCGACGCCCAGATCTTCGGCGACCTTGCGGGCGAGTGGGGTTGCCTTGGGACCATTCGCAGCCGGGGCCGATGCGGCAGCAGTAGCCGGAGCATCTTCCTTCTTCGCTTCCGCTGCGGGCTTGGCGGCCTCGGCGGGCGCAGAGCCCTCCTCGATGGTTCCAACGATGGCACCGACGGCGACCACGTCGCCCTCTGACGCGCCGACGCGGAGGATACCACCCTCCGGGGCGATCACTTCGGCGTTCACCTTGTCCGACTCGATCTCTGCAACGGCGGCGTCTTTCTTAACGTAGTCGCCGTCCTTGAAAAACCACTGAGCGATAGTCACCTCCAGCACGGATTCGCCAACGCGCGGGATCTTGATTTCGACTGCCATGATGTCGTTGCCTTTTGGACTTTGATATTCAGCGGGTGTATCCCGGACCGTTTCTAAGAAAGGGCGGCAGGTGGTGCCTGCCGCCCAAGGGGAATGAAGTGATGCTTAGCTGACCGGTGCCTGAGGTCGAGCAGGAAGAGCGGATTCCAGCAGGGCCTTTTGCTCCTTCTCGTGGAGCTTGATCGAGCCGACAGCGGGAGTGGCGGCTGCGGGCCGACCGTGGTAGGCCACGTGGAGGCCGAGGGCGTCCTGCAGCGCCTCGTTGATGTGGCTCCAGGCGCCCATGTTCTTCGGCTCCTCCTGAACCCACGCCACGTCGTTGGCCTTTGGATAACCGGCCAGGATCTCCTGCAGGCGCTCGGTGTGGAGCGGATAGATCTGCTCCAGACGGACGATTGCCGTGGTGACGTCCTCGATTTCGCGGCGACGCGCCACCAAGTCATAGTACACCTTGCCCGAGCAAAGGAGGACCTTCGTGACCTTCTTCCGATCCTGCAACTGGGCGTCGTCGATGATCTCCTCGAACCGGCCCTTCGTGAACTCCTCGAGCGTGGAAACAGCCTCGGGGCGGCGGAGGAGCGACTTCGGGGTCATCATGATCAGCGGCTTGCGGAAGGACCGCATCACCTGACGCCGAAGGATGTGGAAGAACTGGGCCGGCGTCGTGACGTTGGCCACCTGAATGTTGTTCTCGGCGCATAGCTGCAGGAAGCGCTCCAGACGGGCGGAACTGTGCTCCGGTCCCTGACCCTCATAGCCGTGGGGGAGCAGCAGCACCAGGCCGCTGGCGCGGTCCCACTTCACCTCGGCGCTTGCGATGAACTGGTCGATGATGACCTGGGCGCCGTTGGCAAAGTCACCAAACTGCGCCTCCCACATCACCAGCATCTTGGGCTCTGCGATGGAGTAACCGTACTCGAAGCCGAGCACGGAGACTTCCGAAAGCGGTGAGTCGTAGACCAGGAATGGGGCCTGCCTCTCGTCCAGATTGCCGAGCGGCATGTAATCGTGCTCGTCGTTCTGGTCGACCAGAACCGCGTGGCGGTGGCTGAAGGTACCACGGCGGCTGTCCTGGCCAGTCAGGCGAACCGGAATGCCCTGATTAACGAGGGTCGCGAATGCCAGGTGCTCGCCAGTTCCCCAGTCGATGCCTACGCCGTCGCGAACACTCTTCCAGCGGCGGGCAAGGATCGTCTTCAGGCGCGGATGCGGCGTGAAGTCGGCGGGGAGCGCTTCCAGACGGTCTGTCAGGTGCTTGATGACAGACTCGGGGACTGCCGTGTCGACCGGCGTGAAAGAGAAGTCCTTGGTGAGGCCCTCCCAGTGCTGGCGGAATCCGGGGGGATTCGGGTCAGCCGGTTCGATGCGGCCACGCGCGTGGGCGTCATTGAGGATCATCTCAATGGCCTCGCGCATGCGTTCGCCCTCGGCCTTCTCGATGACCTTGTCTTCGATCAGGCGGTCTGCGTAAATCTGGCGGACCGGGCTCTTCTTGCGGATCACCTCGTACATCTTCGGCTGGGTGAATGCGGGCTCGTCCCCTTCGTTGTGGCCGTACTTGCGATAGCACCACATGTCGATGACCACGTCCTTGCCGAACTTCTGGCGGTACTCCACGGCCAGCTTCACAGCCATGATGCAGCGCTCGGGATCCTCGCCGTTCACGTGGATGATCGGGGCTTCGACCATCCTCGCCACGTCTGTGCAATAGGTGGTGGAGCGGGCCGACTTGGGAGCCGTGGTGAAGCCGATCTGATTGTTGATGATGAGGTGCAGCGTCCCGCCGACCGCATAGCCGGGAAGGTGCGACATGTTGAGCAGTTCCGCGATGATGCCCTGGCCGGCGAAGGCCGCATCGCCGTGCACCAGGATGGGAAGCACGCGACCGCGGCCTCCCTGGCCATAGGAAACCTGCTTGGCGCGGGCGCGGCCGAGCACCACCGGATCAACTGCCTCCAAGTGGCTGGGGTTGGCTGCCAGGGTCATATAGACCTGACCACCCGAGAGCGTCTTAAAGTCGCCCGAGTACCCCTTGTGGTATTTGACGTCGCCGCCACCCATGTAGGTGTTGATGTAGTTGCCTTCGAACTCGGCGAAGATATCGTCGTAGGCCTTGTTCATGATGTTGGCGAGCACGTTGAGGCGTCCGCGGTGGGCCATGCCCAACACGCCGTCCGTCACCCCCAGCCCCGCGGCGCAATCCAGCGCGCAGGCCACGATGGGGATGAGCGTTTCGCCCCCTTCGAGCGAGAAGCGCTTCTCGCCCTGATAGGCCTTCTGCAGGAACCCTTCGAAGGTCTCCGCCTGGTGCAGCTTGAGGAGGATGTACTTCTTCTCCTCGGCGGTCAGTGACGGCTTGAAACGCGTGGATTCGATCTTCTCCTGAAACCAGCGCCGTTCCTCTGTTGCCGTGCTGTGCATGTACTCGAAGCCCACCGAGCCGCAGTAGGTATCCTCGAGCGCCGCGATGATGTCGCGCAGCTTCGAGGGCTTGCGCATCCCAAAAATGGTGGTTGTAAAGAGGCGATCCAGATCGTCCGGAGTCAGGTCGAACGCGGCCAGATTGAGGTTCCCCGGCTCGTGGCGAGACGAGCCGAGCGGATCGAGCTTTGCCTTCAGGTGCCCGATGTCACGGTAGTGGTAAACCAGCGACTGAACCCGCGCGTTGCGATAGAAGTCATCGGTGCTCGGCGTTGCCGCGTGAGGAGTGGCCTCCTGTGCAAGCTCAAAACCCTGAAAGAAGTAATGCCACTGCGGATCAACACTATCGGGATTCTGCTTCCAAGCCTGATATTGGCTGTCGAGGAACTCGGGCGACCATGAATTGATCGCCCCACGACTAGGAGGAATATCTTGCACGGGGGGTGACTACCTTTCGGGCTGCAGGCGCAGCCAGCTCGGTCAGGGCCTACGGCGAGGCCGACGGGGCTCGCACCATTCGCGCGCCCACTGGGATTCTTATGGGAGGGGCGCCAACGAAAGCAACAGGCTCTTGCATTTGGACCGTCATTTTTTCACATCAATCAACCAGCAAAAGCCAAGGTTTTCGTTTCCGGTTGTGTCAAAAAGCAACTCAACCGATAAAGCGCACAATCCGCCCCCCGCCGTCCCTAGTCCTTGCGACCGCAACGCCGCATCTCCTTCAATCCCCACGCCGCCCTCATCACACTCCCACGAAACGCCCTCCCGATGCCCGATCCTGTCTTGTCTGTTCACTCACTCCAGAAGGTCTATCTGGAGCGAGCAATTCTGGAGGACGTGACCTTCACCGTCCATGAAGGGGACCGGGTGGCCCTACTTGGGCAAAACGGAGCGGGGAAGTCGACGCTCCTGGGAATCATCAGCGGCAAGCTCGCTGCCGAGAGCGGAGAGGTCCGCCGTCGTCGAGACCTTCAGGTCAGCTACCTCGACCAGGAAGGTGGCCTCATCGACACTTGGACAGTCGCCCAGACGATCGACTCCGCCTTCGCCCACGTGCGCGTCCTCGAGGCAGAGCTGCACGACCTGCACGTTGCCTTGGAAACCGCCAGTGGGGTGGAACTCGAACGGCTGTTGGACAAGCAGTCGTCCCTTTCGCATCACCTCGACAAGTGGGATCCGCACACCATCGACAACCGTCAGCAGGAGGTCTGCGCGGCCCTCGGCCTGCCAGACGGCGCGCGGATCGTCGGGCAGCTTTCCGGTGGCGAGCGTCGCCGCGTGGCGCTCGCCCGGACGCTGCTTGAGGACGCCGACCTGCTCCTCCTCGACGAGCCCACCAACCATTTGGATGCAGAGACGCTCGACTGGTTGGAGGACTTCCTGGCCCGCTTCCGCGGGACGGTCATCTTCATTACCCACGATCGCTACTTCCTCGACAACGTGGCGACGACCATGATCGAGGTGGCCCGCGGCAAAGCCACTGTCTATACAGGCAATTACACCGATTACCTGCTGGCAAAGCAGGTGGAGGACGAGCACGCTGCCAAGGCCGAATCCACGCGGCAGAACCTGCTTCGCCGTGAACTGGAATGGATGCGCAAGCAGCCCCGCGCGCGGACAACCAAGAGCAAGTCGCGCATGGATCGGGCGAATGATCTCCTCGCCAACAAGCCCCCGGAAGAACTCGGCTCCGTCCAGCTCCTCATCCCGTCGGGACCGCGGCTCGGCAAGACGCTGGTCGAGGCGGAGAAGCTCTCCTACTCGATCGGCGGACGCACGCTCATCAAGGACTTCGACCTGCTCCTCGGCGCTGGTCAGCGCATCGGCGTTGTGGGGCGCAACGGTCTCGGCAAGACGACCCTTCTCCGCCTACTCATGAAGCAATTGGAGCCGGAATCCGGCACTGTAGTCCACGGCCCCAGCGTGAAGTTCGTCTATGCGGACCAGAAGCGCGAATCGCTCGATCCGGAAAAGACGGTACTCGAGGAAGTCGCGGGCGGCGCGGACCACGTGGTGATCGGCGACCAGCAGATCGGCTTCCGCTCGTGGCTGGCGCGCTTCCTCTTCAACGAGAACACCGCTGCCATGCCGATCAAGCTCCTCAGCGGTGGAGAGCGCAACCGCGTGCAGCTCGCCAAGATGCTGCGCGAGGGCGGCAACATCGTCGTGCTCGACGAACCGACCAACGATCTGGACCTACCGACGCTGCGCATTCTGGAGGAGGCACTCGCCGCCTTCGAAGGCTGCGCGTTCCTCGTGTCCCACGACCGCTACTTCCTGAATCGTGTGGCAACCCGGATGATCGGCTTTCTCGGTGATGGCGAAATCATCGTTGTGGAGGGGAACTACGACAACTATCGCGAGCAGCTCCAGAAGCGGGCCGCGGCAAAGGCCGCCGCGGCAGCGCCGAAGCCCGCCGCCATCGATGCGACCGCCCCGCCCGCGGCAAGGCGTGACGATCCGACCCGCAAGAAGCTCAGCTACAAGGAACAACGCGAGCTCGAAGCAATGGAGGAAACCATCCTGGCTGCGGAGGAGAACCTGCAGAAGATCGACGCCAAGGTCTCCGATCCGGGCTTTTTCGCGAAGGCCAACAAGGACGAGGTCGAGCGCCTGATGCGCGACCAGGTCGCGGCGCGCGCTGAGGTCGAGCGCCTCTACTCGCGCTGGGAGGAACTTTCCGCCCGCGCCCGCTGATTTCCGGTAGCGCTTGCGGACAACACACGAATGGCCCTCAGTTCTTCCATTGTTGAGGACGATGGAGGCGCGACGTGAAGAACGAAAAACTCCTGCGGGATCCCGTGCATGACCTGATCGTATTCGATCGGGATTTGCCGGAGGATCGACTTCTGCTCGCGGCGATGGATACTGCGGAAGTGCAGCGCCTGCGCCGCATCAAGCAGCTCGGCATGGCCCACATGGCCTACCAAGGGGCCGAGCACTCGCGCTTCTCCCATTCGATGGGCGTGCTGCATCTGGTGCGTCGGATGCTGGATCGCCTGGCCCACAACGAGCCCGTGGCGCCCGAGTGGAAGCTCGCAACGCAGCTTGCCGGCCTGCTGCACGACCTCGGGCATGGCCCCTTCTCTCACGTGATGGAGAAGTTTTTTCGCGAGCACCACGAGACCTGGACCGAACGCATCATCCTCTCCCCCGCGACGCAGGTGAATCGCGTTCTCACCGCGTATGATCCCAAGCTCCCAGCCATGGTGGTCGACGCGCTGCACGGCCGCGCCGAGCCACTCTGGCTGAACTCCATCATTAGCTCCCAGATGGATGCGGACCGCTTCGACTACCTGCTGCGCGATTCCCACATGACGGGCGTGAAGTACGGCATCTTCGATCTGGAGCGACTCCTCATGTTGCTGCGCATCGGGTCCTCCGGTGATCGCATCGTGGTGGCGCGCAAGGGCGTCCTCCCTGTCGAGAAGTACCTGCAATCGCGCTATCAGATGTATAGACAGGTCTACTTCCACAAGACGGTCACGGCGGCTGAAGCGATGCTGATGTCGGTGCTCTCCCGGGCCCGGGACATGGCCGCCGACGGGCCGGTGCCGCATGTCGATCCGGGAACGCCACTGGGCAAGCTGCTATCAAAGGACGAGATCACGGTCGACGAGTTCCTGGCCCTCGACGATTCGGTGCTCTACCACGCCATGAACCTTTGGAGCCGTTGCGACGACGATGTGCTGCGCGATCTCTCCGATCGCCTTCTGAACCGGCGGCTATTCAAGTCCATCGAGGTCCAAAGCGATGCCGACGGAGAAGACCTGCTCTTCAGCGAGAGGCTGCACGCCGCGCAGGAATTCCTCGAACAACGCGGATTGGACTACCGGTATTATCTCCGTTTCTCGCGGAGCTCCGACACGCCCTACAAGCCCTATGGATCCCGCGGCGGCAAGGCGGTGATTTGGTTGGAGGACGACATGAACCCGGGTGAATACGTCGATGTGAAGGATGTGTCGCCGACAATCCGCGCCTTCACGGAATCGCCCTACACAATCATCCGCGCTTTCTTCCCGGAGAAGGCAGGCGACGAGTCGATCCGCGCGGAACTGACCCAGATCCTGCTTGGATAGAAAGATAGCAATCTATACAGCTATCAGAACTTCTGTGCCGGCTCGTCGGGACTTGTGAGAGGCTTTACGCCCTTCTGCAAGGCGACACGTGCCACCATGTGTGCGGCAACCGGTGCCGTCAGGAACTGGAAGATGATCGCCAGCACGGCCTTCACGATCACCTGTGGGTTGGGCTCGTTGTAGTTCGAGAGGAGCGCCGCGCCCATGATGAAGAGCGCAAATCCCAGCGTGCCCGCCTTGCTGGCTGCGTGCATTCTCAGGTAGATGTCCTTGAAGCGCACCACGCCCAAGGCACCCGTCAGCACGAAAAACAAGCCCAGGAACATCATCCCGACAAAGACAGAGGGAAGGAGGCTCATTCCACGACCCTCCCGCTCTCCAGATACTTCGCCAACGCCACCGTTGTCACAAAGCCGATGATCGTCAGAATCAGGATCGCGTCGAAGAAGTCATTCGTGCCGAGCGCCAGTTCCCACGCTGCGACGAGACAGATGACGATCAGCGCGAGGAAGTCCAGCACCATCACCCGGTCTAGGACGTGCGGTCCGATGAGCACGCGATACGTCAGCATCAACAGGGAGATTCCAAGGATGCCGAAGAAGATGATCTGAAGTGGGATCGATATCATTTCGCGGTGAATCCTTCCTTCAGCATGTCGATGGGGCGTCGCAAACCGGCCGGCTGCTCGGGGCCACCATCATACATCGCGTGGACCACGATGAAACTGTGGTCGTCCGCGACGTCAGCCGTCAGTGTACCTGGAGTCAGCGTGATCCGGTTGGCGATCACCATGGTCTCGAAGGGAGTAAGGTCAGCGGTGGGCACTTCCACGATCAGCGGCCGATAAGCGCCGCGCGGTGCCCAGACATCCTTCGCCACCGCGATGTTCGAGAGCACCAGATCCTTCACGAAGTCGTAGAGAAACAGGGTCAGGTTGCGGATGAATTTTCCCGCTCCGGCGCCGCTGCTGCTCCCGGTCGACCGGGCGGGCGATTGCCCGGGTACCAGTGGCAGCTTCCTGGCCACCACCCAAGCGATGACCAGGCCGATGACAAGATTGGCCACAAAGACCATCGGTCCTTCAAAGCTGGATGAAAGCAGGAGCGCAAACAACACGGCGAGTGTATAGATGTATATCATGGCTTCTGTGCCACCTCCTGCCAGCCCGGCCCGTCAAGAAGTGCTGCGGCATCACTTCCCATCACCGCCTGAACGTAGGGGCGACGATCCAAAAGTTCCTCGCCCGCTTGCTTCATGATTGGCATGAACCACCCGCCCGTTGCCGCCAAGACAAGCGCGGCAGAGGTCAGGAAGCCCGCTGCGAAGATCACACCTTTGCGGGAGAGTGGTCCATTCTCGGGTCCCTCCTGCTTCTCCCCCCAGAAGGAGTAGCGCCAGATCTTGACCATGCTGGCCAGCGTGAACAATCCCGTCAGCACCGCGAAGAATACCGTCAGGTAGTGGCCCTCGTTGAACCCCTCCCAAGCGAATCCAAACTTCCCGTAGAAGCCGCTCAGTGGAGGGATGCCTGCCAGTGAAAGTGCCGCCGCCAGGAAGATCAGCGCCAACCCGGGCGAGACGTGGATCAAGCCAGTCACTTTCTTCAGATCATCGGTGCCACGGTTCACGATCACGCTGTCGCTCACCAAGAGCAGCGCCGACTTCACCAGCATGTTGTGCACGACGTAGAAGATTCCGAACGCCAGCGCCAGCGGTGTATAGATCGCCAGCCCAAAGATCATGTAACCGATCTGGCTGATGATGTGGAAACTGAGGATGCGCCGGAACGAATACTGGCTGAACGCGCCCATCACGCCGATGAACATCGTCAGCCCTGCGATGACCAGCAGGGTCGGCTGAAACCACTCGCCAAAGAAAGCCGGCGGGAAGCAGAGCGAGAACAGTCTATACAGCGAGTAGATGCCGACCTTCGTGAGGATTCCCGAGAAGTAGGCCAGCACCCCGGGAGGGGCCTTCGGATAGGAATCCGGCAGCCAGGCGAAGAGCGGAAAAATCGCCGCCTTCATCCCGAACACGCAGAAGAAAAGGACCCCCAGCACGACCGCCTCGGGCGGGTAGTTGGCGAGGTGAATTCGGACCCCGAGCTCTGCCATGTTCAGCGTCCCGAACAGACCGTAGGCGAGTCCTGCTGTCGCCAAAAAGATCATGCCTGCGGTGAAGTTAAGGACCACGAACTTGAAGCCCTCGCGCACCTGACCCGCACCATTGCCGTGAATCAGGAGCACGTAGCTCGCAATGAGCAGGATCTCAAAGCTCACGAAGAGGTTAAAGAGGTCGCCTGTGCTGAAGGCCCAATTCACGGCACCCACCAGCACCAGCATCATGGGATGCAGTAGGTTTGTCTCCGAATCCTCACCGGCGCCTCCGCCCACCAGGAAAAGCCACGTCGCCAGGAAGGTGATGGCACCGAAGAAGACAAACAGCGACCCCATGAGGTCCAGGGCGAACACAATGCCCAGAGTGGCAGGCCAATCGCCAACTCGCAGAACCTGCACGCCACTGTTGCGAACGGTGTCGAACAGCACCCACGACAAGATCGGCAGCGCGATCGCCACGAGGCCCGAGATCACTCTTTGGGCCTTCAGATTACTCCGCAGAACAACCGCCAGCATCGCGGCAAGCAACGGCAGTATCACAGGAGCAAGAATCAGATTCATTCCTCGCCCTCCTGCCCGACTGCCTCGCCCAGATTCACGTCCCGCGTTTCCTCATAGCCGCGTGAGGCCAGCACGATCAGGAATGCAGTCACGCCAAATCCGATCACGATGGCCGTCAGGATGAGTGCCATCGGCACCGGATCGGCGTATCGATCGGGAGTCAGATGGTCCGAGGGCAGGGGCACCTCCTCAGTGGCGCTCCAGCCACCCATCGACATCAGGAAAAGATTGATACCGTGCGAGAAGAGTCCCAGGCCCAGTAGCAGTTCGAACAGGTTCTTTCGCATCATCAGCCAGGCGCCACCGCCCGTCAGGATTGCGACAAGGAGTGCAGTCATCAAACCCATGGCTTACTCCTTCCTGAACTTTTCAATGATGAGCATCGCCATCCCGACAACGACCAGGAACACGCCCAGGTCAAAGGCAGCGGGCGACGCCAGCCCCAGAGTTCCCAGGGGGCCCAGCTTGATGTACTTGAAGGCCGAGGTCAGGAACGGATGCCCCAGCACCACCGCCACCAGCCCCGTGCCGATCGCGATGGCCATACCCGCAGGGATGAGGCTCAGGTATTTGTCCGTGTGCAGTTCCGACACTCGCTTCGGCGAGAACGCCAGGAAGTAGAGCGCAATGCCGACGCTCACCATCAGTCCGGCGATGAACCCACCCCCGGGCTCGTTGTGCCCGGTCCAGTAGAGAACCGCCGCAAAGACGAACATGGCCGGTGGAAGAAGCCGCGTGGTCTGCGCCAGGATCAGCGAAGGGCCGGCCCACATCGGATGCTTGATGACCGGATTCGTCGTCAGAATTGGCGAATCGTCGTTACCCTGAAGCCTCGCCACCTGATCGCGCGATTGCTTGATCGAGAGCGCCGACGGTCGACGGCGATGGAAAGTCATCATCAGGAAGACACCCATCCCCGCCATCCCGAGCACCAGGATCTCGCCCATGGTATCGATCCCGCGGAAGTCCACCAGGATCACGTTCACCGCATTGTAGCCACCGCCGGAGCGCGCGGGCTCACCCATCGGATAGCCATTTTGCGCGGCCGCCGCGGCAAGGGCAGCACCTCCGTCAGCGGAGTGAGCGCCCATCGGATACTTCGTGTTGGTCAGGTAGTACTCATGCGTCGACGGCCAGCCGGGAAGCGTCGATTGCTCCCTCCACGGACTCGCGTAGGCAAGCAGGCTGAGCAGGCCAAAAGAGACACCAACCGCCACTGCGACAGCCCCGCGGAGCACCGTCATCGGCAGGGGAGTGCCCTGTCGCACCGTCCGCTGGGGGAGCCTCCACAGCAGCAGCAGGAAAACCACGAGCGTCACGACCTCGACCAGCAACTGCGTCAGGGCCAGGTCGGGAGCCTTGTAGACCAGGAATGTCAGTGAGACGAAAAGCCCGATCGGCGACATGGCTATCAATCTATACAGCAACACCGGATGGGTCAGGACCACGTATAGACAGATCAGGCTCATGATGAACACCGACACCATCATGAGCTTCAGTTCAAAGCTGAGCAGCGTCACGACCGGCCGGACGTCGGTCGATGCGAGGACAAAAATCACCGCGCCGAAAATCACCCCGAGTGCCAGCGTCAGGTTCCACGCCAGGCTTTGCGACTGCACGATATGGACGGTCTTCTTGGCAAAGGCCGGGATCCACTTGTCGAATCCCACATCGAAGGATCCACGGAACGGGGCCGGGTTTCCTGCGCCAGCGTATAGACGCTCGATCTTCCTGCCATAGAAGAAGATCACAAGGCCCGCGCCAAAGATCAGCGCAGCCACCGCCAACAGCATGTCCACGTGATGGAAGAACGCCAAGTGGAACCCCGTCTTCGTGTCGTAGAACTCCGCGTTGATGAGTGCCGAGAAGGGCTTCTCCAGCAGCGGCACCCACATGCCCGCCACGCAGAGCAGAATCAGGATGGCGGGAGAGATGAGCAGTCCAATGCCTCCCTCGTGTGCGTGAATGTGACTGTCACGCGGCTTGCCGAAGAACGGGGAAATCGCCGCACGGTAACAGTAGGCCGCGGTGAAGAAGCTGGCCACGATGGCGATGGCCGGAAGGCCGTACTTCAGCACGGGAATATCGGTTTCCAGATGCAGCGCCTGATGGAGGAAAAGCTCCTTCGCCACAAAGCCGAAGGTCAGCGGCAGGCCGGCCATCGACGCACAACCCAGGATCACCAGCACGCCAGTCACGGGCATCGACTTGATCAGCCCGCCGAGCTTCGTCCAGTCGCGTGTGTGAGTCGCGTGATCAATGACGCCCACCAGCATGAACAACGCCCCTTTGAAGAACGCGTGGCTGCCGATCAGCAACAGGTCCATCTTCAGCAGGTGATCCGTCCCGACTTGGCCATGCCCGAATCCGTAGTAGGCCGTCAGCAGACCAAGCTGGCTCACCGTCGAGTGCGCCAGCAATTGCTTCAGGTCATGGCTCAGGATCGCCATGAAGCCGCCGATCAACATCGTCAGGACGCCGGCACCGCCAACAATCGCGAGCCACGTCACCTCGCTCGAAAAGATCGGATAGATGCGTCCCAGCAAGTAGATGCCGGCCTTCACCATCGTGGCCGCGTGCAGGAACGCCGACACCGGAGTCGGGGCCTCCATCGCCCCCGGCAGCCAGAAGTGGAAGGGGAACTGGGCGCTCTTCGTGAAGGCCCCGATGAGCAGGAGAACCATCACCCAGAACTCGCCCGAGATCATCGCCCGGTTGGCCCAGAGCACATCCCATTCAAGCGCGGAAGCGATCGGAATGCCCGCGTCGTGCATCTTGAAGAGTAGCAGCGCAAGCCCTGCCAGCAGGCACAGCCCGCCCGCGGCTGTCACCACCAGCGCCCGCACGGCGCCGCGGCGCGCGCCTTCCTTCTCATGCCAATGACCGATCAGGATGAACGACGAAATCGACGTCAACTCCCAGAACACGAACATCAGGAGTGCGTTCTTCGAAAGCACCACGCCCAGCATCGAGCCCATGAAGAAAAGCATCGTCCCGAAGAAGCGCCACGGCGAGTCGCCCGGGTCCATGTAGAACCCGGCGTAGAAAAAGATCAGCGCGCCCAGCCCCAGCACCAGCCACGCAAAGAAAACCGCGGGGCCATCCAGCCAGAGCGAGAAGTTGAGCCCAATTTCCGCAACCCAGGGACGGAAGAACTCGACATCGCTCGGGCCGGGAAGGACACCGGTCAGGTTGGCAAGCACCGCAAGACCCGCCACGGTCGTCACCATCGTGATGATCCACGGGGTGCGCCGTGACAGATTTGCAAACGACAGGGCGGCACAAAGGGCCGCGCCGATGAAGGGGATAGCTAGAAGTAGTGGGAGCATCGCGAGCTGGGGCAGGTGGCTCCTGGCCGTGGGATCGTTCCTAAGGATAGTCTCGGACCAGCAATTCATGCGCCCGTCTCTGGCAGACTGGCAATAGAGTGCGATTCTGGTGGCTGGGTCCGGCAAGCGAAAACGGGATGGTACGGCACGGTGCAATTGTCGCCGAATTTGAACCATCGTGTGGAAAGATTGAGCTTGACGGAATAGTGACGAAGCTGCGACTTGTCCTTGACCGACGGACACCCGACTAAGTCGGCTGCGCCAACCAAGCTAGGTTCTCCCCCCCTTTGGAGACACTAGCTTGGCGGACACCCACATCCCGGAAGGAGCTTCACCCGATATGAAGCAAAAATCATCTGGCTTTACCCTCATCGAACTGCTGATCGTGGTCGCGATCATCGCCATCCTGGCCGCCATCGCCGTTCCCAACTTCCTCGAAGCCCAGACTCGTGCGAAGGTGAGCCGTGTGAAGAGCGACCTGCGGACCTTGGCGACCGGCATCGAAGCCTACGCAGTTGACTACAACAATCCCCCGCCCGAAGCCCGCGGCGGAGGGTGGCCCGCTGCAAGCCCTTATGGCGAGCGCGTAATCGACGGACTGGGTGGCCAGACCGGCATCATGTCTGTCGCGCTCAGCACCCCTATCGCATACCTTACAAACTCCGACCTGCGGGACGCCTTCTTCACAAACGACGGCGGCGCTCGTCCCGATGTTCAACTCTTCACGTACAAGGCCTACGTTTGGGAATGGTCCAAGGGCCGCCCGTTCAAGGCTGACGATCAAGGAATCGGATTCAACGAAGGAGCAAACCTGACTGGCTCCAAGTTCCGCGAACTGTATGGTGGATGGCGCATCTTCTCCGTCGGCCCTGACCGCGACTGGGACAACAACCCCACCAATGCGAAGGGTGCCTTTGCCAACCCCTCCAGCGTCGGTCTTCCTTATGATCCCACCAACGGCACGATCTCGGTGGGTAGCGTCGTTCGCTCCCAGGCCCAATCCGAGCAGAAGGGCTGGGCAATGGTCGCTGGCCAGTAATTCGGCCAACCCACAAAGCACGGAGCAATCCCCCGGCACCTCCACGGTCGCCGGGGGATTTTCTTTATCCCTACAGGATGGCCCACTTGCGACTTGGCGAGGGGGGCTTTCGGCTAGTGATGACGGACGGTCGCTCTGTTCCACAGCCCGCTGGCGACATTCAAGCAAAGCTCTGCTGAGATCCCCTCCAAAACCAGCGAGGTCACCTCCGTCATTATCGTGGCGAGCCTGTCTGGACGTTTGCGGTCGGCGCGTCCGTACTGTTCGTTTTGTGGATGTTCTGCTTTGAAAATTCTCCTTGCCAAACCACGATTGAGTGTGCATGTTCACTCTCGTATCACCGAACGCAATCAACGGGGAAAAAATATGAAAGTGAAATCGTGGTTCGCAGCTGCATGCCTTTTTACACTCACGATTGTGGACCTGCCGGGCCAAAGTTGGATTGAGAAGCCGATACCAGTCCCAGGAACTATCCTTGGAAGTGCCGTGGTCACCATGACGGAGCCGTCTCTCGCTTCCGACTCAGAGGGGCGTTGGGTAGCTGCCGCGACAGTCCAGACGGCGCCCTCTGCGGGTTTTCCGGGTGGTGGATTGGGTTTGGCCATAAGGACCTCTCTAAACGATGGGTACTCATGGCGTGAGCCAGACTCGCCTCCTCCCGTAGTCGGGGACTCGACGGTCGCGAGTGCGCTACCACTCGACATCGAGTATGGCGCAGGCAAGTATGCCATTGCGTATGAAGTTCATCATGCAGACGACAGCAAGGGCATCTACGTGACGTCGTCGTCTGACAAAGGGAAGGTCTGGTCGACTCCAACATTCCTAGGTAGCACGACTCACCAAGAGGCTGATGTCCTTTCCTCCTCGCCTCGGATTGCCACGGACGGTGCGGGGAACTGGATCGTTGTCTATTCGCGTTTCGTGAACTTTGTAGGTGATCAGCTGGTGGCTCACTATTCCACGGACAATGCCGCCAGTTTCGGTAGTGCAAACGTGCTCGATACGGCGAAGATCGCTTGGTTTTCCGACGTGGCCTCGGATAAGGCTGGCAATTGGGTGATCGCTTATAACTACAGCCTAAGCGGTTCTCTGTATTCTCAGTGCGACGATCCCAGCAATATCGGCGAAGCTTACATCAAGGTGCTATACAAGTCTTCCTCGAATCCATCTCTTGGAGCTTGGAGCGTCCATCCCACCCTGACTCCGACCTATGCCAGATGGGGCAAGGATCCGCTCGGAAAGGTGCTCTATCCTCGCGTCGCTGGTGCCGATGGTGTGTTCCACGTCGCCTTCAGGGCTCACGGGTGTGACTACCTTCGCGTGGTCAGATCGATGCATCTGAACACATCTAGCGGGTCGTTGTCTGCTCCCGTCGATGTCGTTGATGACGTATTTGGTATTAACCAAACCGTACAGGATCTGGAGATCGATGTCACCCGCTCGACGCAGCCAAAGAAGGTGCATCTGCTCGTCAAGGTGTCGGATCAGGAGGAAGGCGATCTCGGTGCTCTGTCAGAAACCGTCTTGGGTCAGTCAGGCTGGAGTCCGGCAATAACGGTTGTTAGACTAGGCTACAATTCCAGTCATGGATATGGCTTTGCTGCCGCTAGCGATTCTCGCCAGAGCTTGGGCTTGGCATATCGAGCTGGAGGGGGAGCGGAGACTCTCTACTTTAACCGGCGATCCACGAGCGAACTTTACCCTGTACTAATGAACGGCGATCCAACGCACGTCCCAAACTTCAACCCCATTGGTTTGCCGGGACAACAGGTTCCGGTCGTTTCCAGCATATCCACAACAGTGGGCGGTGTCGTTAGCAACGTCATTCGCTGTTATGCGACCACCTCCAGTTGGAAACGCACAGACTACACTCTTCCTCTGACTTCTTACCAGAATGTCTCGCTGTGGTACAATCGGGCTCAGGCGAATGCTGCCAATTCCATCTCGTTTAGCTTGACACCAAAGAATGCCTCAACAGGTGCATCTCTCCCGGTCCACTATATCGTCTATGTGTTTGAGTCCGGTGCCCCCCCAGCCAACGACCCCGCCAACAATCGCTACTACTATTCGTTACCGGGCGCCGCGCCTGCCGGACAATGGTCGTACATAAGCCGCAACATCTTGCGCGACCTTGAATCTGCAAAGGGAGTCCCGACAGGATCCTATACGATGTCCCGCATCTGGGGCATATGGTTCTATCAGACCCTCACCGTCATGGTCGACGACATCCGAACCTTTCCGGACGAAATCTGAAGGAGAGAATTTCTTACCTCCCCGAGGAGCGAGGCTGCGCTTCTTGGTCCATCGTATCGTTCGGGCCTTTATGCATGCCCGCTCCAACACTCGGCCGGGTCCTTCGGGACCCGGCCGATTTTCTTTTGGGGGTAGGTGGAAATAGAAACCGCCCCGACGGATCGGGGCGGATTCAAGGCCAAGGGCGAGGAAGCAGTTATCCTGCGCTCTCACTCTTATGTTGGGAGGGGGGGGCCCGCAGAGCGGGCCCCCGACAGTGCGGCGGGGCACCTGAAAAGATGCTCAGGTTGGCCGGCCGGGCAAACCACCGGCGCACATCTTCTGGGAACTAGCATCGGTTTTTCATCGGGCGAGCGCAAGCGGAGTTCTTCAGCGCTTCGAAATACCCGGTGCAAATTTGTCGTACACGATCTCAGCGTGCTCGACCTCTTCCAGGCTCTTGTCAGGGTCTGCCCCGAATCCCATCAGCCACATGGCGTGCAGCATCTGCGGGTCCGTGTCGGTGAACTCACGGCTCCCCACGAACCGGTTCATCGAGATCGCGGACAGGTGCAGTCCTGAATCAAATGCGCGTTTTTGGGACATATCGGGGTGACTCCAACGCGGGTTGCTGTGGTTCTTTTCCTTCGCCACAGCGCGAGAAACCCTTTTATGAAGTCCCCGTCAAATGCAAAAAAGACCACTTCGGTCCAATTTGCGCACAACCAAGTGACAGGAAGGTGTGGAGCGTCAGATCCGCGTGTTGTCGATCAGGCGGATGCCACCGATGCGCACGGCAATCAGGACAAATGTGCCGCCGCGCACCACATGGTCGATGGGCTCAAGAGTCGTCTTGTTGACGATCTCGGCGTACTCCAGTTCCACGCCCGCGGTGCCGATGGCGGAGCGGATTGCCTGAAGCAACTCGCCTGAGTGAAGGATGCCCTGCTTCTTCACCAGGAAGTGCACGCGCTTCAGGGCGCGGCTGATGCAGAGGGCCTTCTGGCGGTCCTCATCCGAGAGCAGCGCGTTGCGGCTCGACAGCGCCAGGCCGTCGCGGTCCCGCATGGTCGGCACGCCGATCATCTTGATGTCCATGCAGAGGTCGGTCAGCATGTGCTGGATGATGACGAACTGCTGTGCATCCTTGAGACCCATCACCAGATGGGTGGGCTGGATGATGTGGAGGAGCTTGAGCACCACGGTGCAGACGCCGCGGAAATGGCCGGGGCGGAACTCGCCCTCAAGGCGCGAGGACAGGAAGCCCACATTGACCGAGGTCAGGAATCCGGGCGGGTACATCTCGTCGTCGGCGGGAGCGAAGTAATAGTCCACATCGTGGGCTTCCGAGAATTCCTTGTCGCGCTCCGGATTGCGGGGATAGTTCTTGAGGTCCTCGGCGTCGTTGAACTGCTTGGCATTGACGAAGTTGGAGACAACGCAGACATCGGCGTTTTGCTTGCCGCGCTCCATCAGGCGGCCGTGCCCCTTGTGGAGGGCGCCCATGGTCGGAACAAATGCCACGGTCTGCTGCGTCCGCTTGAGCTCGCGGACAATATCCTGCATTTTCTTGATGGACGTGACGACTTGCATGGGCGGGCTTGTACTCCGAAAAAGAGCGGCGATCTCGCAGGATTGTGCAGCGTTGGGCCTGTGTCTGGATATGATCCGGCGCGTTGAATCCAAAGGGAATGCGCGCCTTGGTGCAAGGGCAAGCAAACTTTCGTCCATTCTTGTGTTGTCCCACAGGCCCTCCGGTGCGTTTCTCGCTCAGCGAGCGCGGGGGCGGTCGCGCTCACACCGCACAATTGGAAGAGTTGAATGACTAAACGGTTGGCGTTCCTGCTGGCGAATCTGATGGCCCTGATGACATGGAGCGGCGTGGCCGCCCAGTCCGCCGAACCGGCGGCAAAGCTCGACAAGCGCACGGTCATATCGGCCCTCGCCACGGAAAACAACCTGCCAAGCTACAGCGACCTGCGCTTTTCCGCGGGCACCGAGCAGCCCATGGGCGAGAGCTATCTCCCCGGCCTCCTCACCGTTGCGCAGAGCGACGTTTTGACATCCGGCATCGTCTTCCCCTGGGTCGGAAAGTCCGGTCCCTACGCCGAATTGTCGCTGTCGGGGCTCGTCTCGCTCGCGGTCGAGAACAACCTCGATCTTCAGAATACTCGCCGTGACCTGACCATTGCCCGTTCCCAGCTCCGCTCTGCCGAATCGGATTTCATCCCCTATGTGGATTTGATCGGCGAGTCTCGCTACTCCTTTGATCGCGATGCGAACGCCACCCGTGTCGATGGAACCGACACGCGGAATACGACGCGCGATGCCGACGTGGTCAGAACGACGGGCGGCGTTGAGTCCGGCGTCCAGCTTCCCACGGGCGGCAACCTGACCGTTCGCGGCACGCAGGGCCGCACGGACACCAACACGACCGACGGCAGCGGCACGCTCGTCGATGGCACCACCTACGACTCCAACGCCAGCATCCGGTACATCCAGCCGCTCCTTCGCGGCGCCGGGCCGGAGGTTGCCCAGGCGGACCTCCGTCGCGCCCGCCTCCGTGAAGCCGATCAGATTCTCTCGCAGAAGCTCTCCGAGCGCGACACCGTGCTGGAAGTCATCAACGCCTACTTCTCGCTCCTTCAGGTGGCGCGCCAGCTCAAGGTCTCCTCCGACGCCATCCGCATCCGTACCCGCTTCCTTGAGGAAACCCGCGTCAAGTTCGACGTCGGTCGCGTCGACGAATCGGAAATCCTGCGCGCTGAAATTCAGTATCTTTCCGAGCAGGAAACCGCCATCGGTCGCCTGCGCCAGTTGGACGACGCGCGTGATCGCATCCTGATTCTGCTCGGACTCCCGCTCGACACGCCGATTTCCTTCGTCGACATCACCGACCGGCTCGCCGAATCGGGTCGTGTGGACATCCCCGAGACCGAGGATGCCGTGACCGAGGCGCTCAACAACCGCATGGAACTCATGCGCCAGGACATCGCCATCTCGCTCTCCGAGATCGACACCCGCGTGGCACGAAACGCCGTGCTGCCCCAGCTCGACTTCGACGCCGGCTATGGCCGGAGCGACTCCGACCGGCGCTACCTCGACGCCAACGGGTTCGAGAACCAGGGTTGGGATGCGGGCCTCACCTTCCGCATGCCGCTCGTGAACATCGACCGCCGCGAAGCCGCCCGCCGCGCGACCATCAGCCTCGACCAGCGCCGCACCTCGCGCCTCTCCTCCGAACGCTCGCTCATCAGCGATGTGCTCTCCACCCACCGCCGTCTCCTAACGACCGAGGCCCAGTTGACGCTGCTCCGCAAGAACGTGGAGCAGGCGCGCCGAAGCCTGGAACTCATCAACGGCAAGTTCGAAGTCGGTTTCGCCACCGTCACCGAAGTTCGCCTCGCGCAGGACGACTTGTTTAACGCCGAGACGCGCTACAGCGACGCGATCCTGAACTACCAGATTCAGGTCGCGCGACTCTATGTTGCCCTGGGGAGGCCCCTCCAATGACCGCAAGCACCCGTGTTCATGCCGCCGTGCTCGGCGCCCTCCTGTTGCTTGGCATTCCGATGGGGGCCAGCGCCCAGAGCAGCTCGGCAACCCAGTCCGACAGCATCCCGTCGAGCCCCGTCGTCCGCGGCACCTTCCAGCGCACCGTCAACAGCATCGGCGAGTTGAAGGCCGCACGCAGCTCGATCATCGTGTCCCCTTTTGAGGGGAAGGTTGTCCGTCTCGTACCGGAAGGATCGCCCGTCAAGGAAGGCGAGGCGCTCCTCTGGATGGACACCGACGAGCTGGAGGAAAACCTCAAGGACCACGACGCCTCGCTGCTCCTCGCGCAAAAGGACCTTGAGTCCGCGAAGGAGGAGTTTCGCCTTCAGGAAATCCAGAACGACTACAACCTCAAGTCCGAGGAGGCCCGCGTTGAGTTGGCCGAACAGCGCCTCAAGGACGCGGAGCAAAAGTACGCCACGGAGAAGGAGCTGGTGGATCGCAACATCTCCGCGCGCACGAAGCTGGAGGAAGCAGAATTGACCCTTACCCAGGCGGGGGTGGAACTGCGCTCGGCCCGCATCAACCTGCTCAAGACGCGCGAAAACCTGGCGTCAAACCTTCGCGTCAAGCAGACCGGCATCGACAAGGCCCAACTTGAGATCGAGCGCATCGAGCGCCTGATTCGCGACGTAAAGAGTCGTATAGACACGGCGATCCTGCGTGCGCCCACCGATGGCGAGGTTGCCTACTTCCGCATCTGGAAGAACGGCACCAACAGCAAGGTCGCCGAGGGCGATCAAGTGTGGCCGCGCCTCAACCTGATGGAGATTCCCGACCGCTCACAGATGCTGGCCGTCGTGCCGGTCAACGAGCTGGATGTAGCCGAAGTCCGCGAGGGCCAGGCCGCGGAGATCTACCTCGACGCGGTGCCCGGCCGCATGTTCCCCGGCACCGTCGACCGCAAGTCCATCGTCCCCATCGACACCAGCGCCGCGGGTGGCCGCTGGGGCGGGGGCTCAAGCACCAACTCCGGACCGAAGGAGTTCGAGGTCCGCATCACCCTCGCCGATCGCGAGCCCTTCTTCTATCAGGGCATGACCGCTACCGTTCGCATCGTCACTGTGGCGATCGAGGGGGCGCTCATGGTTCCACTGGAGTCGCTGACTCTCGAGAACGACAAGGTGGGCGTGTTCCGCTCGACCACTGATGGGGGGCAGTTCGTTCCTCTGGAGGTTCTCCAGACCAACGACCGCGCCGCTGCCGTGAAGGGCACGATCACGGAGAGCGACCGCGTCTATCTCCGTCATCCCAAGCTACCCCTAGAGGAGTCTCGTCAGCGAGGCTTCAACGCACTCCGGCAGGTCGAAGCGGACCTGCGCAAATCCCGGACGGAAGACTCCAAGTCTGATCGCCCCGGCGCCGAGGTCAGCCAGTCCACGGAAGGCGCCCGGCATTGATTATTCGTCTTCAGGGCATCCATAAATCGTACTATCTCGGCTCGCACGAAGTCCCGGCCCTTCGCGGTCTCGATCTGGACATCGAGGATGGAGACTACGTTGCCATCATGGGGCCGTCGGGCAGCGGCAAGTCCACGCTCATGCACATCCTCGGCTGCCTCGACCGCCCAACCCAGGGTGTCTATCAGCTTCGCGATCGCCAGGTGCAGTCGCTCAATGACGAGGAGCTTTCCCACACCCGCAACCGGGAGATCGGCTTCGTCTTCCAGAGCTTCAACCTGCTTCCGATCATGAACGTGCAGCAGAATGTTGAACTGCCGATGGTGTATGCGGGAGCCAAGCCAAAGGACCGCCACCGTAAGGCTGTCGATGTCATCGCCGCCGTTGGTCTCGAGTCCCGCGCGCGCCACCTCCCGAACGAGCTGAGCGGCGGTCAGCGCCAGCGCGTTGCCATTGCGCGGGCGCTCGTCAATGATCCCGCGATTCTCCTCGCCGACGAACCGACGGGTAACCTGGACTCGAAGACCGGCGAGGAAATCATGGCGCTGTTCGGACGCCTCAGCGCCGAGGGGCGCACCATCGTCCTCGTGACCCACGAGCGCGACATCGCCGAGCACGCCAAGCGCATCGTGCACATCCGTGACGGCGTCGTGAACGAAGTCGAGGTCGTGAAGGATCGTCGCGGGACCGGCAACTCGGCAAAGTGAAGGCCTTACCACGGAGGCACGGAGACACGGAGAAAAGCGTGGATTTCGCCAGTCGCTGAGCTTAAACTCGTCATTGGGGAGCTAATCCCGGACAGGTCATGCGACAAACAATGCTCGCAGTCGTTTCCCGGGATTTTTTGATTCTCTTGGCCTTTGTTTTTCTCCGTGCCTCCGTGTCTCCGTGGTCAACTTTTTGAGCGCATCATCGCGCATCGCTAAGTGGTACCCTCGCCGCCGCGTCCTCTGAGGCTTGCCTTGCACCCCGAGGGCCATGCGCACTCTCTGGTGTCGACATGATTCCTGACGCCCAGCAGCCCAAATCACCTCCGCCAGACGCGACTGTTGTCGTGCTCGCCTACAACAGCGAGCGCTTCATGGAGGGGTGTCTCGATGCGCTTGCCAGGACCCGCGGCGTGTCCATCGAGGTCATCTGCGTCGACAACGCGTCGAAGGACGGCAGTCATGCGGTGGCCGAGGCCCATCCCGCGACGACGCTCGCGATTCGCCTCGAAAAGAATCTGGGCTATTCGGGCGGCAACAACGTCGGCTGGCGGCGGGGGAGCGCCCCCATCGTGGTGTTCATCAATCCCGACTGCCGCGTCCTGCCGGACACGCTCGCCAAGCTCCTGGCGCCGCTACGATCGGAGCCCGACATCGCCGTCACCGGCGCCCTGCTCTACTACCCCAACTCCACTGCCATCCAGCACGCCGGCGGGATTCTTCATCCCAACGCCATGACGGAACACTATGGCGTGAAGCCGGACCACGGGACAGACTGGCACACCAGCCGGGATGTGGACTATGTGACAGGGGCCTTGATCGCGTTCCGCCGCAGCGACTTGGAGCGTCTCGGCGGATTCGACGAGGAATACTGGCCCGCCTACTACGAGGAGACCGACCTGTGCTATCGGCTCAAGCGGGAGGGTAAGCGCATTCGCTACGTGGCTGACGCCATCGGCTACCACTGGGAGTCGCCGGGCCTGACCCGTGATTCCAAGCGATTTGTCCGTACCGCCTACCGGTCACGACTCCGCTTCATCATCAAGAATTACACCTTGGGCGAGTTTCTCTTCCGCTTTGTGCCGTTCGAGTTCCGCTGGCTGACGGGACCGTTCGCCAAAGGCTTCCGCCTTGAAATGATCCGGTCCTACGGAGCAGCGTTGGTCTTCGCGCTCCGTTGTCTGGCCCGCTTCTCGCGCCGCAGTGCCCGGCCCAACTGATTCTATACAGGAATCCTACCTCTTGAAGACCCTCCGCACGTTTATTCCCTACCTGAAGAACCACTGGATCGCGGTGGTCTTCGGGGTCGTGTTCGTGCTCGCGGCCAACGTGCTTGCCGTGCAGGTCCCGCTCCTCATCGGAGAGACGGTCAACGCCATCGAGAAGCGTCAAATCGACAGCCAATTCCTCATCGTTTTTCTGGTGCTGGCGCTCTGCTACTCAGGCCTCGAAGGCGCCTTCCGCTTCCTCCACCGGCGCCTCCTGATCGATGCCTCGCGCGACATCGAATACGAGATGCGGAACACGCTCTTTGCGAAGCTGGAGTCCCTCGACCCTTCCTTCTTCGACCGCAACAACACCGGCGACCTCATGAGTCGCGCCACCAACGACATGGACGCCGTCCGCATGTTGATCGGTCCGGCGATCATGTACACGGCGAACACCGTGTTCAGCCTCCCCGCCGTGCTGTTCGGCATGTTCCTGCTCGACTGGAAGCTCTCGCTCATCGCGATGATCCCCATGGCCGCGCTTCCGCCGCTCGTTAAGTACTTCGGTTCGCGCTCCCATGAGTTCTCCAAGCTCCAGCAGGACTCCTACGGCCACCTGACCACGATGGTGCAGGAGAACCTGGCCGGCAGCCGCGTGGTGAAGGCCTACGTGCAGGAATCCGCAGAGGAAGAGAAGTTCACCGAGAAGAACGAGGACTACATCCGTCGTTCGCTGGACGTGGCCAGAATTCAGGCGCTCTTCTTCCCGTCGATCCGCGTCATTGTTGCCCTCAGCTACGTCATCCTGTTGGTCTACGGTGGATCGCGGATTATCTCGGGCGAGCTCCAGGTCGGCACACTCTTCTCGATTCTGCTGCTGTTCTCTGGCCTTGTGTGGCCGCTGATTGCGGCGGGCTGGGTGGTGAACATCATCCAGCGCGGCGTCGCCTCACTTGATCGCATCAATCTGATCCTCGGCGCCGAGCCGAGTGTTCGTGACGAGGCCAAGGCGGCGCCGCAGGTCAATTCCATGGACATCGAGTTCAACGACCTCACCTTCCAGTTCCCCGCCACCGAGCGCCCGCAACTTCAGGGCGTCACGTTGCGTGTGCCCGCGGGTGGAACGCTCGGCATCGTCGGCCCCGTCGGCAGCGGAAAGAGCACGCTGGTGAACCTCTTGGCGCGGTTCTATCCGATTCCCCGCGGGATGCTGATGGTCGGCGGGCATGACATCAACGATTGGCCGTTGCAGGAACTCCGCCGCCGCGTCGCGTTCGTGTTTCAGGAGACCTTCCTCTTTTCCGACACTATCGGCTGGAACATCCGATTCGGTGCCGAGGACGACACGCCGCAGGAACAGGTCGAGCGCGCCGCCAGCCGCGCCCAGGTCCACTCCTCCATCATCGAGTTTCCCAAGAAGTACGACACGTTCCTCGGCGAGCGCGGCGTGAATCTTTCCGGCGGCCAAAAGCAGCGCGTCGCCATCGCCCGCGCCATCGCGAAGGACGCGGACGTACTCGTGCTCGACGACTCGCTGTCCGCCGTCGATACGCACACCGAGGAGGCGATCCTCGGCGAGCTTCGCCAGTACATGGAGGGGCGCACGACCTTCCTGATCTCCCATCGCATCTCCACCGTCTCGCTGGCCGACCAGATCATCGTGATCGAGGGTGGCCGCATCACCCAGCACGGCACCCACGATGAACTGATCGCGCAACCGGGCCTGTATAGCGAGCTATACAAGCGCCAGCTCTCAGAACAGGAACTGGAGAACTTCGATTCCGACGAAGTGGAGGCGGGCCGCGCATGAACCAGGCAACTCATCTTCGCCAGATTCGGTTGGAAAGCCAGCGCCAGGAAGAACGCGAGGCACTGCACAAGCAGGGCGACGTGAAGCAGTTACGTCGCCTGTGGCGCTACCTGCATCCGCGGCGTCATCGCATCGCGCAGGCGGTGGCCCTCAGCATCATGATAGCCATCATGACCACCGTGCCGATGATCGTCATCAAGTACGCCATCGACTGGTACATCGTGCCGGGTCACATGGGCGGCGTCATCATGGCCGCGGGCGTCCTGCTGGCCGTACATCTGGTGCTGTTCTTCTTCGAGCGTTATAACCAATACCTGATCGCCGCCATCGGTCAGGAGTCCATGTTCGACCTGCGGCGCGAGATCTTCCGTCACGTCCAGCAGCAGCACATGGCCTTCTTCGACCGCAACCCGGTGGGTCGCCTTATCACGCGCATCACCAGCGACGTGAACGTGCTGAACGAACTCTTTGCGCAGGGCATCGTCGGCATCTTCCAGCAGATGTTCATGCTCGTCGTGATCCTCGGGGCGCTGTTCTACTTCAACTGGTATCTGGCGCTCTGGTCGCTCATCGTGATTCCGCTGATCCTGCTGGCGTCATGGAACTTTAGGAACAACGTGTTCTATCACTACCGCCTGTCGCGCGTGCGCCTGTCGCGTCTCAACACGTTCATGCAGGAGAACGTCACGGGGATGCGGACGGTGCAGTCGAACATCCGCGAGTCGCGTCAGCACGAGATTTTCGACGAACTGAACGACAAGCATCGCGAGTCGCACATCAAGACCGTCTTCCAGTACGCGCTCTTCTTCCCGCTCGTCGAAATCACCGCGGTGCTCGGCATGGTGATCGTGCTGTGGAAGGGCGGCATGGAGTACCTGAGCACCGCCTCGGGCACCGTCGTGACGCTGGGGCAGTTGGGCTTCTTCATCATGGCGCTCGAGAAATTCTTCGAGCCGATCAAGGACTTGTCGGAAAAGTACAACATCATCCAGTCGGCCATCGCTTCCGGCGAGCGTCTCTTTGCGCTGCTCGACACCAAGCCAGCCATCGTGGATCCCGCCAATCCTGTCGACGCGAGCAATCTCAAGACTCGCATCGAATTCCGCGACGTCTGGTTCGCCTACAACGAAGAGGACTGGGTTCTGAAGGGCGTGAGCTTCACCATCGAGGAAGGCCAGACCGTCGCCATTGTCGGCCCCACCGGCAGCGGCAAGACCACGCTCATGTCGCTCCTGTGCCGCTTCTATGAAATCCAGAAGGGCGCCATCCTGATCGACGGCGTCGACATCCGTCAAATGCGCCAGCACGATCTTCGCCGCAAGATCGCCATCGTCCTGCAGGACGTGTTCCTGTTCCACGGCAGCGTGCGCGAAAACGTGCGTCTGGGGAACAAGCAAATCACCGACGAAAAGATCGAGGAAGTCTGCCGCGAGGTCGGCTTCGACGAGTTCGTGAAGGAGATGCCGAACGGCTACGAGACCGGCGTGAAGGAACGTGGCGCGACACTCAGCACCGGGCAGAAGCAGCTCCTCAGCTTTGCTCGTGCGCTAGCCTTCGACCCGCAACTCCTCATCCTGGACGAGGCCACGGCCAACATCGACACCACGACCGAACTGAAGGTGCAGGAAGCCGTCCGGAAGCTCTGCGCCGGACGCACCTCGCTCGTCATCGCCCATCGTCTATCCACGATCCAGAACGCCCACAAGATCCTCGTGGTCCACCACGGCCATCTGGCCGAGGAAGGCACCCACGCCGAGTTGCTGGCGAAGGATGGATTGTATAGACGTCTATACGACCTACAGTATCGCGAACAAGCGGCGGGGTGACCGCTCGTGGCCAAGCGCACCCGCATGGACGAGGAGCTGGACCAGGTCGCGGCGCTCCGCCATGCGCGCAAGGACGACGCCTCCGTTGAGGCGCTCCGCCAGGCGCTGGCTTCGCGATACAGTCTTGTCGTGGAATCAGCCGCCATTGCCGCGAAGGCCCTCGGTGCGACCGAACTCAGCGATGCGCTCGCCGGCGCCTATGATCGCTTCTACGGGCGCCACGAGCAGGACGACAAGGGGTGCCTCGCAAAGACCGCCTGTATTGTCGCGCTCAATACTTTCGAGCGCTCCGACGAGGAACGACTGCTGCGCGGGGCTCGTCATATCCAGATGGAACCGGTCTTTGGTGGATCCGTGGATGTGGCCGGGTTGCTCCGTGGCGAATGTCTGGCGGGGCTGGTGACCATAGGCTACGAGCGTGCCCATGAGATCGCCGTCGACCTGTTGATCGACAATGAGGTCGAGACGCGCGCCGTCGCGGTGAAGGCGCTGGAGACCCTGGGTGGACAGGAAGGGCTGCTGGCGCTCCGGCTGAAAGCGCTGGTCGGGGATAAGGAACCCTCCATCGTGGGCGATTGCCTCGCGGCGATGCTTCGGCGCGCACCGGTCGATTCCCTCCCCTTCGTGCGAACACAACTCGAACGTCGTTCGCCACCGATCGCGCTGGAGGCGGCGCTGGCACTCGCCCAAACCCATCGCCCGGAGGTCCTGCCGCTGCTGCTGGCGGTGCGCTCCGCCCGCCCCGACGAGGAGATCCAGATCGGCCTCCTGATGCCCATCGCCCTCCTGCGGACTGACGAGGCCTACCGGTTTCTGATGGAGGTCCTCGCGTCGGAACGCGCTTACGCGGCCACCGAGGCGGTGAAGGCCCTTCGTCTATACGCTGACGACCCCATCCGGCGGAGCGAGATCCAGACGGAGGTCGAGCGGCGGAGTGAGGCGAGCATTCGCCGAATGTTCGAGCTGCGCTACCGCGATACCGACGCGGAGTGACCCGTTTCCCGCGTTGACCGCCGACCGCTTCCCGGTGACGATTTGCCCGCTCTGGAGGATGAGATGTCTAATAATCGTATTCTGCAATCGGTCGACCTCGCGCGCATGGAGTACCAGGCCGCGTGGGATCTTCAGGCGAAACTTCAGGCCCTCCAGATCGACGGAGCCCTCGGCCCCGTCATTCTCAGCGTCGAGCATCCGCCCACGATCACCGTCGGGCGCCGCGGCACGCAGGACGAGGTCGTGGCCCCCGCGCCGGTTCTCCGCCAGCGCGGTGTCGCCGTCGTGGAGACGGACCGTGGCGGTCAGGTCACGTACCACGGACCCGGTCAGTTGGTCGTCTATCCGCTCGTCCATGTGGAGGCCATCGGCCTGCACGAATACCTGCGCCTGCTGGAGGACGCGGTGATGCGCACGGTCGCCCGCTGGGGGATCGAAGGCTATCGCGTGGAAGGCCGCACAGGTGTCTGGGTCGGCAAGGAAAAGATCTGCGCCATGGGCATCCGCGTGCGTCGCTGGTGGGCCATCCACGGCCTGGCGCTGAACGTGACCACCGACCTCAACCATTTCGGCCTCATCATCCCGTGTGGCATTCGCGACCGCGGCGTGGGTTCCATGGAAAAGCTGCTGGGCGACAAGACCCCGCCGATGGCGCTTGTCCGGCAGGTTCTTCTCGAAGAGATCGCCGAGGCACTCGGCATGAGGCTCGTCGAAACGGAACTCGCAGCCTTGGGCGTCGCTCATCAAAGCTGAGGAATTGGACAAGCAGAGTTCACCACGGAGGCACGGAGACACGGAGGAGAAGAGCTCGGAAGGCGAACGAAAGCGCATGATGAGAGCCGGCGTCGAACCGGGTGATTAGCAATGCTGCCCTTGGTTGCCCTGTCCCCTCCCGAATTCTCCGATGCTGTGAGTACTGAGCATGACTCTCAAGATCAACTCACTGACCGTTTTTCTCCGTGTCTCGGTGTCTCCGTGGTGAGTCTTTCATTTTATCGAGTTGCGTTCTGCGGCGCTGCTGCCCGCGGCACCGGCTTGACACTCGGGCGCTACTGGAGAACTCTCCCGCCTTCGCCGGAGGCATTCCATGCCGGCGCCCAACTTATTTTCGGATATTCCGATGACGACTGAAGCCTCGATCGTGCGCCTCGCCCTCCCCAAGGGCCGCATGGAAACCGGCGTGTTCAAGCTGATGGCCGACGCGGGCATTTCCCTGCGTGCCGGCAGCCGCGGCTATCGCCCGACCATTTCCCTCCAAGGCTGGGAAACCAAGATCCTCAAGCCCCAGAACATCGTCGAAATGCTTCATGCGGGAATTCGCGACGTGGGCTTTGCGGGAGCCGACTGGGTGCGCGAGAAGAACGCCGACCTGGTCGACATCATGGACACGGAACTGGACCCGGTCCGCATCGTTGCCGCCGCGCCGCGCGACATCCTGATCGACGGTGCCCTTCCCAAGCAGCACCTGCGCATCGCCTCGGAGTACGAGGCCCTGACGCGCAACTGGATCACCGCCGCGGGGCTCGACGCCAGCTTTGTCCGCTCCTACGGCGCCACCGAGGTCTTCCCCCCGGAGGACGCCGACATCATCGTCGACAACACGGCCACGGGCGCCACGCTCTCCGCCAACGGACTCGCCATCGTGCACGAGGTCATGCGCTCCTCCACGCGTCTATACGCATCGAAGGAAGCCTGGGCCGACGCCCACAAGCGCGCCGAGCTGGAGAAGTTCGCCATGCTGCTCACCTCCGTCATCGAGGCCCGCCGCCGCGTCATGCTGGAGGTCAACGTCACCGCGGCCCAGCTTGAAGCGGTTGTCGCCGTCCTTCCCTGCATGAGGGAGCCGACCATCTCCACGCTGCACGGCGATGCGGGATTTGCCATCAAGTCCGCCGTTCCCCGCAAGGACCTGGCCCGTGTCATCCCTCAGGTCCGCGCCGCTGGTGGCACGGACATCGTTGTCTACGAGCTTTCCCAGATCGTCCCCTGAACCAAGGAGTTGTTGATGTTGGAGCCGAGATTCAATGGCCGGGTGAAGCCCACTTCCGGAGTCGCTGGCGTGAAGCCGTATAGCGTTCCGCGCCACCCCGCGTCGACCGACCTGAAGCTCGACGCGAACGAAGGCGAGGCTCCCAGCCCCGAGTTGCTCGCCCTGCTCGCCGAGAAGGGACCGGACGTGATGCGTCGCTATCCCGATGCGTCCGCGTTGCAGGCGATTCTCGCGAAGCGCATGGGAGTTCCCCCGGAATGCCTGATCGTCACTGCCGGTGGCGACGACTCGCTGGACCGCCTCTGCCGCTCCATCCTGAGTTCCGCGCACGAGCTGCTCACGACGGATCCAGGCTTCGAGATGCTGCCGCGCTATGCGCGACTGGCTGGCGCTCCCGTCGTAGAGGTCCCCTGGCTTCCCGGTGACCCATTCCCGACCGATGCGATGATCGCGGCCATCAAGCCAAACACCACGCTGGTTGCCTTCGTCTCTCCGAACAATCCGACGGGAGCCGTGGGGACAGCGGACGATCTGCGCCGCCTTTCCGAGGCTGCCCCCCAGGCAATCATCCTGGCGGATTTCGCCTACATCGAGTTCGCGGACATCGACCTGACCGAGGTGGCGCTGAGCCTCCCCAACGTGGTCATGGTGCGGACCCTCAGCAAGGCATTCGGCCTGGCGGGACTGCGTGTTGGTTACGCGGTCGGCCCTCGTGAAGTCATCGGTTGGATGCGCGCCGCAGGGGGCCCCTACGCGGTTGCACGCCCCTCCATCGCCCTCGCCGCCACGCGTCTTGAGAAGGACGACGGCGGCATGGAACGCTTCGTTGCCCAGGTCCGAAAGGATCGGGCGCGGGTGGTCAAGGAACTCGAGTCGGTGGGCGTTCGCGTCTACGACTCGCAGGGCAATTTCGTCTTCGCCGAGACGGATTCGGCGCTCTGGCTCCGCGACATCATGGCGGGACTTGGCATTGCGATTCGCGCCTATCCCGGCCACCCGCGCCTGGGGCGGGCGCTTCGTATCACGCTTCCCGGCAATGCCTACGAATGCGAGCGCCTCGTGAAGGGGATCCGTTCCGCCTTTGCCCCCGAGACCATCCTGTTTTGGTTCGCGGGCGTGCTCGATACGCATGGGAAGATGGCCTTCGCTCCCCAGGACATCGGGCGCCTGGCGATGCGGACTCCGCTGGCCCTCGTTTCCGCCGTCAGTGCCACCGGTGTCGCCGCATTCCTGGCCATGAACGGGATCGAGCGCTACTTCCGCGAGCAGACCTACGCCGAATCTCCTTCTCCCGAAGACCGCGCCCATGCCACACGGCGTGCCCTGATTGCCCGCGGGGCCAGCACGGCCTGGGTCGTCTGTCGCCTCCGCGAACAGGTCCTCGCCGCCCGCGCCGCCGGTGTCGTACCCATGGGCTTCATCCCGGAGGCCGAGGCGACCCCCGAGGCCGTGCATGAACTACTCGCGGCCGGAGCCGCGCGCGTGTTCCACTCCATCGACGGCATCCTCGAGCAGATCCAGCAGATGCCAACGCTATTGCAGGAATGAGGTGTCGCTCGTTGACACTCCAGCAAGCAACGGCGAGATTTGCCGCAAACGTCTTGTGGAGGAAATGCCTTGGCGAAGACCGAAGCCCCACCTGAGCAGGACATCAACGAAGTCGTCCGCGAGCGCCTCAAGGGCCTCGTCCGTTCCCTATGGATCATCGTCCCCGCGTGCCTGCTTGCCTATGCTGGCTACATGCTCTACTTCGGTACGAACCCGCGCAAGGAACTGCGGACCGTTGACCAGACGCTTGCGAGCTATACGTCCTTCGTGGCGCCTTTCTCCACCCGGGCCGGAGGGCGCCCGAACCCGAAGGTCGTCAATGATTGGCTCACCTTCTTCGACGCGGATTCCCGCCGTTTTTTTGAGGACAATGTCGACGGAATCGCCTTCACGCTCTTCCAGTTTCGTCCCGAGGAGTTCAAGGAACTCAGCCATGCCTCGCGGCGCGAGCAGGCGATGATCGCCGTCGTTTCGCGCCCCCCCATGAACGGCATCGCCCGCGTCATCGAGCAGCGTCCCATCGGCGACGGGGCCGTGGCCCTTCAGGTCATGGGAATCTCCAGTGAGCACCGAATCCAGATGAAGCCAGGCGACTATCCGTGGTGCATCATGGAACTCGGCGGACTGCGTACCCAATTCCTTAACGAGATCGAAGCCCAAAAGAGCCTGCGACCCAAATGAGCAATCCCGCACGACTGACCATCCTTGGCTCCGGTTCCTGGGGGGCGACCATGGCTGCCATGCTCGCCAGGAAGGGACATGAAATCACCTTATGGGGGCACGATCAGGCAGAACTCGATCGACTTCGGGCCGCGGGCCATCCGCCCGGCGTGCCGGAACTGCGGCTCCCGCAAAGCATCAATCTTTCCAGTGACCTGACCGATGCGGTTTCCGGGCGAGATGGCATGATCTTCGTCGTTCCCGCCCAGGCGATGGACTCCGTATGCGGCAAACTGGCCACAATCGCAGCGGCGCCAAAGGTCGCGGTCATCGCCAGCAAGGGTATCGACGTGCGAACCCTTCGCCCGCTGTCGAAGGTGGTCGAGGACGGGCTCCCCACCACGATCGTCGCCGTGGTCTCCGGTCCCTGCATCGCCCGCGAAGTCGCCCAGGGCGTGCCTACCTCGGTCGTTTCGGCCTCTGCTGATGAGGACACAAGTCGGCGCGTACAGGACTGGATGGCCACCCAGGCATTTCGCGTTTACCGACAAAGTGACGTGTTGGGAGTGGAATACGGCGGCGCACTCAAGAACGTGATCGCCATCGCGGCCGGTGTCGGTGACGGGCTGGGATTCGGCGCGAACTCCAAGTCAGCGCTGCTGACACGCGGCCTTGCAGAGATGCAGCGATTCGCCGTGGCACATGGCGCGCAGGCAGCAACCATCGCGGGATTGGCGGGACTCGGAGACCTTTGCGTCACGTGCTTTTCGCCCCACTCCCGTAACCGACGTTTCGGTGAGGCTGTGGGCCGGGGCGAGGCACCCCAGGCGGTCATCGCGGGCATGGGCGAAGTCGTCGAAGGTGTTCCCACCTGCGAGGCGGTCGTGAACCGCGCCAAGGAACTCGGCATCGAGGTGCCCATCGCCAGCGCCGTTCATCAGATCATCCACGGGAAGTGGACGCCGCGCGAGGCGGTCGAACGCCTGATGACGCGGGACCTCAAGGACGAGTTCTGATCACCGCGGCGTGCGCCGGAGCATCAGGCTGCCGTTGAGGCTGTGAATCACGGCCAGCACCAGCAGTGTCGCCACCACGGCAATGGGCAGGATGAACGTCGACAGGACCATGTTCTTCGCAAAGATCGTGAGCGTGCTGGCCGCAGCGGCGTAGCCCAGCACCAGGACCTCCGGCGTGGAACACGAACGGGTCCGGGCCACCGCAATCTGACCGATCAGCCGCCCGATGATTACCCCCAGCAGAGAAGCGCAAAGGACCAGCCCCGGCACGGTCTTGAATAGCTCCACGGGCATGAGCACCAACGCGCCGGCGCAGAGCCCCGCCGCGCCCGCCACCAGCGGAACCAGCCCCAGAATCTCGAAGAGGCTTGTAATCAGGAAGACCCAGCCAGCCGTCAGAAGGAACGACAGCACCCAGGGCAGCTCGACCACCCCCAGGAGTGGAAGCTCCAGATAGGGAATCCGAAGGCCACCAACCGTCAGGCATAGGCTGGCCAGCATCGTTGCCACAAAGTGTCGGCGGCTGCTTGGGCGCGTGCGCTCGCTCCGCTTTCCCGCGACCAGCAGAATGATTCCGCCCACTGCCGCACCCACCAACGGCCCCGCTCCGGGACCTGCCTGCATGTCGTAGAAGGAGGCGGGCGCCAGCGCGAAAAGTCCCCACGCTCCGATCATTGTCACGGCCAGAGTCGGAAACGGACGCACCAATTCACCCGTCGCCCGGCGACGGCAGCGGGGGAGCGCCACCGCCTCGATGATTGCAGCGGCCACTAGGCAAAGCAGGAACGAGTCAACGGACGGTGTGATCATCGGTCAGCGTGCCCCCGCCTTGGCCTTCATCGCCGCGTAGTAGGCGATCGCCAGCTGCAACGCGCATCGCACGGCGATCACGCCTCCCGTCAACGCATCCAGGAACATCAGGTTCCGGCTGTAGTGCTTCTTGTAAAACCGGTACATCGACTTGTGCCGCTCCAGAGTCAGCTTCACGCGAACCTTCTTCGTATCCTGGCCGATCAGGTGGAAGACCTCGGCGAAGGGGATATACGTCACTCGCCAGCCTGCCTGCCAGACACGGTAGCAGTAGTCCACGTCCTCGCAGTACATGAAGTAACGCTCGTCGAGCGCGCCGATCGTATCGAGGACCGACATACGGAAGAGAAGGCACGCGCCACTCACCCAATCGACGTCCTGTATCTTGCCGTCCTCGAAGTCCGTCATCAGGTAAGCGCGCGAGAAACGGTTGTTCGGGAACAACCGCGTGAGCAGCGAATAGCGGTTGAACAGCGCTTGGCTGAAGCTCGGGAATCGGCGGACCGACAACTGGCGCGACCCATCCTCGTTCAGCAGTTTCAGCCCTGCGCAGCCAATCGCCGGGTGCTTGTCCAGATAGTCAATCGTGTCGCTGAACGCGCCCGGAAGCACGCGCGTGTCGTTGTTCAGCAGCATCAGGTAACGTCCGGTCGAGACCTCGATCCCCTGATTGTTCGCTTTGGTGAAGCCGAGGTTCTCCGTGTTCTTGACCAGGATCGCCTCCGGGTACTTTTCGGTCACCATCTCCGTCGAGCCGTCCGTGCTGCCGTTGTCGACAACCACGACTTCCAGCCGGTGGCGCGGAGAGGACTCACGCAGCGATTCCAGGCAATCGTCCAGCAGCTTCTTGCCGTTGAGGTTGATGACAACGACCGAGAGATCGGGCTTCGAGCGGTCCGCATCCGCGGGAGCCAGTTTATCTCCTGCCAGTCCGGTGCTCGGCCGGGTCGGGAAAGCCCAGTCCAGGCCCTCCTGCCGCACTTTCCACCAAAACCGGAAACCGCTCATCAGGTGGGAGACCGTGTTCTTGTTAAAGCCCTGACCGCTCAGTCGCCTGACCTTATGAATGATCCGGGAATTTGGATTGAAGGCAATACGCCATCCCGCCTTCTTCGCCCGCCAGCACCAGTCCACATCCTCGAAATAGTGCATGGCCTCGTCGAAGAGACCCACCTGGAGGGCCGCCTCGCGCCGAACGCAGAAACACGCCCCCGCCATCCAATCGCCGTAGAACGGCCGACGGTGGTCTTTGTCCAGCATCAGGTGGCGGTGGTTCCATGGGTTCTTTGGCCAGAGTTTCTCCAACGGACTCCGGCGCGCGATGACCGTCCCCAGGTCGTAGAAGCGCTTCACGTTGTACTCGAGTTCCCCATTCAGCCGGACCGTGTGGCCACCACAACCGCCGATACGCGGCGAGCGGTCCATGAAGGCCACCATCTCGTCCAGGCAGCCGGGAAGCACTTCAACATCGGTGTCCAGGATCAGGCAGTATCGCCCTTTGGCATGGCGCAGACCCACGTTGCGCATGGTCGCAAAGCCGAATTTCTTGTGCGCGAAGAGCCGCACCTCGGGGAAGCGCTCACGGACCGTTTGCTCCGTCCCGTCCCCCGAAGGTTTGTTGATCAGCAGAATCTCCACGCTGCACCGGTGGGGGTGGCGAGCCAGACACTCAAGAATGGATTCGACATCCGCCCTCAATCGCCAGTTGATGAGGATGATGGAGAGATCAAGTTGGGAAGGTTCAGTTACCGGGCTCAAGCGGTGCCTCGACGGGTTCTTGTCAGCGCTGCGTCCCGACAAAGGCACGAAAGTTGACGACTCGGCGCGGGCTGGGCGGACTGCACAAACACCTCAGCAATCGGCCCCGAGTCGGGTCAACCCTATCCATGACGGGAGATTTCCAGTGAACGCACCGCCAACCGAACGGGGGATACAGGCCCTCAAACTGATCTGTGAACGGTTTTCCGTCGCGGAACTTCCTCCAGCCTTCCAGGCATTGGCCGCAGTCGATTTCAGCGCGCACGACATCCAGGCGAACCTAAGCCGTCACTTTTCCGATGGTCAACTCACCGAGGCGACGAAGCTCATCGTGGGCGTTGCGGTCGCCGCCACCGTCGGTGCCCGCCCCGGGCTGGACTTCTTCCGCAGCGCCGCAGCCGCCAAGGGACGGAGCGAACTCGAAGCCACCGAGGCCGCGTCGATTGCGGGAATCTGCTCCATCTTCAACGGGTACTACCGCTTTCGCGATCACGTGCCCCACGATCAGGCGGACATTTTCTCCGCCTTCCGCGCTCCCGTTGTCGCCAACAGCTTCTCCCGCGTATCCCTCCCACCCACAGAGATCGAGGCCATCTGCATCGCTGTCTCCTCCGTCAACGGGTGCCATGCCTGCGTCGCCAGCCACCTGAAGAAGGCGCGGAATCTGGGAATGACCGACGAACAAATCGACGAGGCGATCCGCGCCAGTGCTGTCGCCTTCGGAATCAGTAACCTGCTGGGATCGCTCGCGTAGGCTTGGGTTGCGTACCCCACCGCCCCGGACCCAACATGACAGCGGCAGGTCGTTACTTTACCGGCCGCCCAATGCGAGGGACTGAATCTTGATCCAGATTGGCCAGAAGTGCCCCGAGTTCGAGTTGCCCGCACTCAAGGGGCACGACTTCAGCGGAATCGTTCGACTCGACGACTACGCTGGCAAGTGGCTGATGATATACTTCTATCCCATTGATTTCAGCCCGCTTTGCCCAACCGAGCTCAAGGCGTTCAGCGACGCCGTCCCGAGTTTTCGCGAGAGGGATTGCGCCGTCATAGGCGGCTCCTGCGACAGCGTCTATGCCCACCTGGGCTGGGTCACCGCCAAGGAAGAACTCAAGGGGATGCAGCACCCCCTCTTCGCCGATCATAAGCGCGAACTGGCCAGCGCACTGGGCGTGTTGGACGCCCAATCCGGATTCCCTCAGCGCGCCACGCTCCTCATCGATCCGCAGGGAATTGTCCGCTTCATCTACGTGACTGACCTGGCCGTCGGACGCAGCACCACCGAGATACTTCGCGTGCTGGACGCTCTCCAGACGGGCGAGTACTGCCCCTGCAATTGGAAGAAGGGCGACCAGACCATCGGTAAGTGAGCCGTCCGACCGCAGCGGGCCTGACCTCCTGCCGATTTCCCCGCAATCCTCTCCACCCCAACGGCCATGATACCAGCATCCCTCCAGCATGGCCTCCGTGCTCTGCGCCACCGGAACTACCGCCTGTTCTTTTTCGGTCAGGGTACGTCGCTCATTGGGTCGTGGATGCAGCGCGTCGCCCTCTCCTGGCTGGCCTATCGCCTCACGGGAAGCGAGACGACCCTGGGGCTCATCGTCTTCCTCGGACAGGCACCGACCGCCTTCATTGCCACCTTCGCCGGCGCGCTTGCCGACCGCTTCTCCAAGAAACGAATGTTGTTGTGGGCTCAGGTTGGGGAAATGCTCATGGCATTCGCCCTCGCCGCCGTCGTCATGCTTGGCCACGCGCAGGTCTGGCAACTCCTCCTCATCAGCCTCATCTCCGGTATCGTCAGCGCCTTCGAGACACCGATCCGCCAATCCTTCATTGTCGAGATGCTCGATGATCGCGTCGATCTTCCCGGCGCCATTGCCCTCAATTCCACGCTCTTCAACTCTGCCCGGCTGATCGGCCCCGCCCTTGCGGGAATCCTGGTCGAGATGGTGGGGGAGGGCTGGTGCTTCATGCTGAACGCCCTCAGCTACATCGCGGTGCTTTGGGCGCTGGTGATCATCGTCCCGCGCCCCGGGAACAAGCCGACCGAGCAGCATCGTTTCTGGCGCGCCTGGTGGGAGGGCATTCAGTATTGTTGGGCGAGTGCAGGAGTCCGCACGATCCTCATCATGGTGACCATCGTCGCCGTTTCCGCCCTCCCGTACCTGGCGCTCATGCCAGCCTTTGCCAAGGTGGTTCTCGGAGGCGACGCCCGCACCTTCGGCTTCCTGACCAGCGCGATTGGGATCGGTGCGCTCGCCGGAGGAGTGACACTCGCCATGCGCCGCAGACACGTCGGCCTCCCGCGCCTGATCCTCGTGATGATGACCTGCTTCGGCCTCGGACTCTGCGCTTTCTCGCTCAACGCGAACTTCAAGCTGAGCTGTTTCCTCCTGGTCCTCACAGGGTATTCGATGATGCTCATGTTCGCTTCGATGAATACCTTCCTCCAGACCAATGTACCCGACGAATTGCGGGGGCGGGTCCTCGGTCTGTACGTGGTCTGCTTCGTGGGGATCGGCCCCTTCGGTTCGCTGGCTGCTGGCTGGATTGCCACCCAGATCGGCACCCCCACCACGCTCCTTCTTGGGGGCTTGGTGACGCTCCTTCTCGCCGTCGCCATGGGGCGCCGCTTGCTGTCAATCGAGCCCCGCAGCTGACCGTGCGGGGATTTTTCCCTCTGATGCCTCTTTTCACTTTGCCAACTAGCCCCCCGCGTGGTCTTTTCCTCCTCGATTGAGGAAGCGCCCGGTAAGTTCGCGGACGCTTTCACGCTGAACCGGGGATTAGCCAATGTCCACAGATGATCGCTTCAAGAACGCCCGCAAAGAAGCAGAAACCCTCCTGAAGATGGAAGGGGGAATGTCTGCGCGGGAAGTCAGCCGCAAGAAGATGCCACAGACCTTGGTCAATCCCACCGAGGCGGCTGGTCGCATTGGCGCCAACGCACCCACCCCCGGATCATCGCCTTCCTACACCGACCTGGGCGATGAGATGTTTGACGATCTCGGCACGGGCAATATGCCCACCACCGCCGACATTCTTCGTTCCTTCGCCGAGAAGTCCGGTCTCCCTTACAAGTCCATCGCCGACTACGACCTCAAGGACGAGGATAAGGTCGAGCGCCTCACCTCGTACATCCTCTCGGCGGTTGCCCGCGAAAAGCTGATCTTCCCCGTCGATGAGATCATCGAGAAGGGGCGTCGCCCGATCCTGACGGTTGCCGTGGCTGATGCCATGAACATCACCCTCGGTGACGATCTGCGCCTCATGCTCCCGGAGCATGACATCTCCCTGATCGTCTGCCCCGAAGACGAAATCGTCGACGCCATCGACAAGTACTATGGCGTGGGCGAGGAAGACCTCGATTCAGTCATCGTCACCCTCCAGAATCAAGAGGGCGGCGACAGCGAGAACATGACCCGACAGGGCGAAGTGGCGATTAACCTTGAGGAACTCGCCAACGCTCCGCCGGTCATCAAGCTCGTCAACTTGCTCCTGATCCAAGCGGTCAAGGATCGCGCCTCCGACTTGCACATTGAGCCGTTTGCCGGCCTGATCCGAATTCGCTACCGCGTCGACGGTGTGCTACGGGAAATTCCCTCCCCGCCCAAGAGCATGCAGCTTGGTCTCATGTCCCGCCTCAAGGTTATGGGCGCCCTGAATATCTCCGAAACGCGCCGCCCTCAGGACGGTCGTATCCGACTCAACATCGAGGGCCGCGAAGTCGACCTTCGTATGGCCTGCGTCCCCACGGTTCACGGTGAATCCATCGTGATGCGCGTGCTCGACAAGTCCGCCATGATGATCGGCGTCAGCCAGCTCGGCATGCAGAAGGAAGTGCTGGAACCGTATCTCAAGCGAGCTAACAAGCCGAACGGAATCCTACTGGTCACCGGCCCAACCGGCTCCGGCAAGACCACCACGCTTTACGCCACGCTGCGTGAAATCTACGAGCCCGGCGCCAAGTTCATCACCACGGAAGACCCCGTCGAGTTCGAGCTTCCCGGTATCGTCCAGGTCAACATCAACGCCAAGGTCGGCCTTACCTTCGCCGCCTGCCTCCGAAGCATCCTGCGTCAGGACCCCGACGTCATCCTGGTCGGCGAAATCCGCGACGCGGAAACGGCCCAGATCGCCATCCAGGCCGCCCTTACGGGCCACTTCGTGATGAGCACCCTGCACACCAACTCCGCTGCCGCGACGATCACCCGTCTCGTGGACATGGGTATCGAGCCCTTCCTCCTCACCTCGACTCTCGAGGCCGTCGTCGGCCAGCGCCTCATTCGTACCATCTGCCCGAGCTGCCGCACCCCATACTTCCCCACGGACGAGGAACTTGTCGAGTTCGGCGTCACGCGCGACGACGTCGAAGGGGTCGAGTTCATGCAGGGCCGCGGTTGCGATGATTGTAACTTCTCCGGCTACAAGGGCCGTCTCGGCATCTACGAGGTGCTCGAAGCCACCGAGTCCATCAAGGAACTGATCCTCCAGCGCGCCACCACGGATGACCTGCACGCCATGGGCGTTCACGAAGGCATGATCACCATCCGCCAGGACGGCTGGCTGAAGATCTGCCTCGGCCTGACAACCTTCGAGGAAGTCAGCAAGCACACGGTGCCGGAAACGGAAGACTCGATCCGCGCGGAAATGGAATCGGTGCGCCGCTCCCTTGCCAAGATTCAGGAAGTCCAGAAGGCACGCCAGGACGAAGACAACCGCGGCGTCGAGGAAGAGGGCCAGGACATGATCAACATTGTCGATCAGAACAACCCGGACGGCGGGCCAGATCCCAACACCCCGTTGCTACACTAGGATCGTGCTTCCGCCTGGCCTTGATTTCTCCTTGCACTGGCCAGAGACCACTACCTAGTCAATCACCCCACGGTTCAGGCTGGATACCGCGGCGGTCACGCTCCCCAAATCCCAACCAGGCCCTTCCGCTTCATGGCAGACAACAATAGCAACAACCCCTACATCATTCTCGGGGTCGCCAAGGGCGTCTCGGATCGGGAGCTCAAGGCGAGCTACGTCAACCTCGTCAAAAAGTTTGATCCCGAGAAGCATACCGAACGCTTCATGGTGATTCAGGCTGCCTATGACAAGCTCAAGAACCCGACCGCACGCGCGAAGGAAGACCTCTTCACCTTCAACGGACCGAAGGGCGATTACCTCTTCAACGCCGACGAGAAGTGCGTCAATAATCAGGGCCCGACGGAGGCCGAACTGGCAAAGGCTCGCGCCGATTATCGCGAGAATCCCACCGCCGACGAGCCCCGCGGCCTTCTCATGCGACTCCTCTGTCAGCACGCCCATCATCACATCGTGCGCAAGATGATCATGGAAGCCATCCGCGATTGGGAGGAGGTCATGGAGATCGACCCCGCCCACATCCGCGCTCGTCACAACCTGCACCTAGGCTGCTCGGCGCTCGCCCAGTCCTATGCGCTCCACGGCCTTCAAGAGGAAGCAATCGAGCTTTGGGAGCATGCGCTCAAGATCAACCCCGATGACAGCGATGTGATCCACAACCTGGCCATTGTCTGCGAGAAGGCCAAACTAGCGGAGAAAGCCGGACAATACTGGGGCGAAACAGTCAACCGTTGGAAGGCCGCCATGGCCAAAGACCGGGAGAACGAATATCTCCGCCAGATGGTCGTCGAGGCACTTCAACACCACGGCGAGTTCCTTGACGCCAACCCATCCGCCGCTCCGCCCAAGCCAGCTCCCAAGGCCCCGGCCCCTGCACCCGCCCCCACGGCGGCACCCTCCAGCGCGAGCAACCCGCGGCCCTCCGGTGCCGGAGTTCCCCAGGCCACAGGCAATTCCTCGACAAGCGTCCGCAAGCCCGACATTCCCCGCAGCACCCCCGCGCCGGTCCCCGAGGCGCCCTCCACCACCGGCCTTGATCGCTTCCGCGAAATCGCCCGCCTGAAGCCGAATGACTTCGATGCCCAGTACCAGCTGTGCACCAAGCTCATGGAATCGCAGCTCTATGAAGAGGCGCTTACCGAGCTGAACAAGCTGACGCGCCAGCACCCCAAGAACACCGAGGTGCTCAACATGATGGGATGGGCGTATCTCTACAGCGGCCACAAGGACGAAGGCTTCAATTGCTGGAAGAAGAGCATGGCCATCGACCCGAAGAGCGCCGAGACGCGCGACCAGCTTGTTCGCGCCCACCTAAGTCTTGGCCGCACCTTCCGCCAGAAGGGCATGTTCACCCAGTCGCTCGTCCACTTCAAGCAACTGCTGACCCTGATGCCCCGCAGCGTCGAGGTCCACATGGAAATCGCCGCGACCTACGACATGAAGGGCGACGTTCGGTCCGCTGCCAATGAGTACGCCCGCGTCCTCACGATCGACCCGAAGCACAAGGACGCCCGCAAGGCGATGAATGACCTCCGGATGAAGCGTTGATGCTTGCCCAACGAGTCCGGGAGTGGCTGTGGCAAGGCACCCTCGAACCACACCTGGAGCTGTTGCCCGTCGACAACTCGCTCGACCCCTCCGACGTCCACGATCTCGTCTCGGAATCGGTCCGCGGCCTGGTCGCAGGCCTGGAGGCCGAGATTGCCACACTGCAGCGCCGCCGGGCCGCCGAGCAAGTGACCGCGGGCCCCGTAGAATCTGGGCGTGGCGACGCCGAGTTGCGAAATCTTGCAAAAGGGCTCCTCCCATCTCTGGACGCGCTTGACCGCATCATCGAGTTCGGGGATAGTTATGAACAGAAAGCCGAGTCGTTTGAGAATTGGCTCACCTCCGTCAAGGCCCTAAGGACCCGATTGTTACGCACTTTGGAGACAATCGGACTGACGGCAATCAACTCCGTCGGCACCGAGGTCGACCTCGAGTTTCACGACGTGGTGGCAGTGGTACCCGCGGGTAATTTTCCTGCAAACACCGTTGTGTCCGAGCAGCAGCGTGGTTACCTTTTTCGAAGCAAGCTACTTAGAGACGCCAAAGTGGTCGTCGCACAGTAAACAAAGAGAGGCCTGGAGACATGGGGCGCATCATTGGTATCGATCTGGGAACAACGAACTCCGTCGTCGCCGTCATGGAAAAAAACGGACCGTTCGTCGTCCCGAACAGCCTCGGTGAGCGACTGACCCCTTCCGTCGTCGGCGTCACCAAGTCGGGCGATATCCTCGTGGGCAAGAAGGCCAAGCGCGGCGCCATCATGAACGTCGGGCGCACCGTGTTCAGCATCAAGCGCCACATGGGCACCAACCACCGCGTCCGCATCGAGGGGAAGGAGTACACGCCGCAGGAAATCAGCGGCATGATCCTCCAGAAGCTCAAGCAGGACACCCAGGATTACTTCGGCGAAGAGATCACCCAGGCCGTCATCACCGTCCCCGCCTACTTCACCGAAGCCCAGCGCGCTGCCACCAAGGACGCAGGCGAAATCGCCGGCCTGAACGTGCGCCGTGTCATTGACGAGCCCACCGCAGCCGCCCTCGCTTACGGTCTCGACCGCGACGAGGACCAGATCCTCTTCGTGTACGACTTCGGCGGTGGCACGTTCGACGTTTCCATCATCGAAATCATCTCCGGCGTCTTCCAGGTCCGTGCCATCAGCGGCAACACGCACCTCGGCGGCGACGACTTCGACAAGCGCATCGTCGACTACCTCATTGAGAACTTCAAGAAGGACAACGGCGTGGACCTCAGCGAGGACCCCATCGCCAAGCAGCGCCTCCGCGAAGCCGCGGAAGAAGCCAAGATCGAACTGTCCGAACTCAAGGAAACCCACGTCCTGGTCGAAGCCATCACCATGACGGAAAAGGGACCCCTGACGCTCGACACCGTGCTCACCCGCGACGTCTTCGAGAAGATGGTGGGTGATCTGGTCGAGGCGACCCGCCCCCCCATGGAGGCCGCGCTCCGCGACGCCGGGCTGGGCGTGAAGGACATCGATAACGTGCTTCTGGTCGGTGGCTCTACGCGCATCCCTGCCGTGCAGCGTCTCGTCCGCGATTTCATCGGCAAAAATCCCCACCGCGACATCTCGCCCGAAGAAGTGGTCGCGATGGGCGCCGCCGTCCAGACCCTCGTGCTCGCCCCCATCGAGGGCGACATCGAGGAGACCGCCGCCACCCGTTATCAGGGCAAGGGCAGCAACCCCGTCATCATCCACATGACCCCCTTCTCGCTCGGCGTCGGTCTCCAGAACGACAGCATGGGCACCATCATCGAGCGCAACTCGACTTACCCGACGGAAGCCAAGGACATCTTCACCACCACCCGCGATTTCCAGGAAGCCATCAGCTTCCCGATCTACGAAGGTGAAAGCAACATCGCCTCCGAGAACACCTTCCTCGACCTGCTCCGCATCGAAGGCATCACGCCCGCACCGCGCGGCGTGCCCCGCATCGAAGTCACCTTCCGCCTCACCCCGGACCGTATCCTTGAGGTCCGCGCCGAAGACCTGGCGACGGGTGTCGAGAAGGTTGTCCGCATTGAGTCCACCGACAGCCGCCTGAACGAAGGCGACAAGACCCGCATGATTCGCGAGGCCCGCGAGCGCGTCACCAAGATGCTCGCCCAGCGCATCAAGGAGTCCCGTACCGACGAGGCCCGCAACATCATCGAGCGTGCCGAATCAACGCTCGCCACCGCCGGTTCGCACTCGCTCAAGGGTGAACTCCAGAACCAGATGGAGCAGCTCCGTGCCGCCATCGAAGTCGGCGACGAAGGCGCTCTCAATGAACTGATCGACGATGTGCTTCGCGTGATGACAGAGATCGAAGCCGGCGCGTGACGACGGTTCCGCTGGCGTGATCCGGCGTCGCTCGGTCGGTCTCGGCTCCTTGGCTGACACCAACGGCCCTCTCCCTCATCTCGTCATCTTGACTGTATAGACAGCGGGTTCCGAGTCACCTCGGAGCCCGCTTCATTTTTGCAGCCGTGGTCGTCCGCGCTGCAGCACCCACTCGCCGATCTCCTGCCCCATGGTGAGCCCTCGATGGCAGGAAAAGTCGTAGTGAATCCCGCCGTAGACTCGGCTCATGCTCGCCTCCATCGCTGCGGCCTCGAAGCTGGAGAATTGGCGCTCGAAATCGGGAACGCCAAACTGGAGCGGCATCCCTTCCGAGCGGATCGCAAAGGAAGTCTCTTTGCCGAACCAATCATCAAGAACGACCGCCGCGGCGCCGCTGAAGGTCGAATGCCCCGATGGATAATCGGGGAACGGCGGGGTCGAGATGAACGGGGTCCATTGCGGATCGGGGTTCTCTTCCAACAGCGAGATCGCCGTGATTGGCCGCCAGAAATCGTAGTGGTACTTGCACTCCCAAACCGCGATCCCCGCGTCCGCGAGAGCAGCGTTCAGCGCAGCGAACCGCTCCGCGCAGTCCTCAAGGCTGGCTCCTTTCTCCCGCGCCACTTGGGCTGCCACCATGTTCCACGTTCCGGGAGGGCTGGCGGTGCCCAGCTGACACGCCCAGAAGCGCGCAATGGCGGACTGGTCCGCCGTGCGGGTGGCGCTGAAATACTCTCCTACTCCACGTATAGACGCGACTGATTCAGCGAACTCTGCGGAGTCGAGAGCTGGAGGAGGCGCCAGCCGGAATTGATCAGCGGAGGTCATTGCGAACGGAGCCACCGACCCCCAGCCCGGCAACAGCGGAGGCCGCAGCACCGGGCGGGTTGGACGCCATTTCCCCGGGCCTGTCGCCATCGACATCGGAAGGTTCGTCGCCTGCGTGGAACCGTCCTCCGCGCGCGCCGCGAGCCATCGATTCGCGCACTCCGTTCCGAAGGCGACGGCCTGGTCGCGATCAGTGGAATCGGGTAGTTCTTCAAGCGTCAGTGCCAATCGCCGATCCAGTGCCTTCGCCTGGGCCAGAAACATGGTGGCGAGCACTTGGCGCGCTGCTGCGCCCACGGCGGCAGGACGCGACGGAGCGGGAACGCCTTCGGCCGCATCGGCAATAGCCAGATGAAGAATCGCCAGCATCCGGGAGCCCGGCGGCGGAAAGAGGCGCTCCTTGCGAATGACGTCCAACGCCTCCGCGTTCCAGTCGAGAACCGCGTTCCCGTCCTCGTCCGGGAGCACGCGGGTCACGGTCAGCGCCCGGTCTGCCGAGCGATTGTTCGACTGCTCGCTGAAGCGTAGCGTCAACTCGTTCGTACCCGGCATGAGCGCCAGATCGTCGAAGCGCCAGACGCCCTGTTGGTCCGCCGTGGTGCGGCGTGTTCCTCCGACCAGATCCACCGTGGCGCCCGGCTCGCTCCGCCCGGTGAGGCTCACCACGGGGAATGCCGTCACCAAGTCACCGTCCGGCGCCGTGTCGGTTTCGGGAGCGAGAACCACTGTGGAGAGAGCCAGCACACCATCGGCAACTGCGGGCAACTCAACGACGGGCGATGGCGCCCGCCCCGTGCATCCCGCCGCCGCACATGCTGCAAATAACAGCCACGCGACTCTCCTCATTGCGGCGTCCAAGTGGCAGTCACGATCCCCTTGCTGAGGCCCGCTGGAAAAGTAGCCGAAAGCGTAGCTGTTGAACTCGCCGCAGTCCCCACCAGCGGATCCGCCACCAGCGGTGCGAGCAACTGTCCCTCGGAGAACAAGTAAAGCGTGACGGTCGCGTCGAGCGGGATATTCCTAGCCTCCAATTCGACAAGCACTGGCTGATCGGAACCGATCGCAACGTCGGGCGGCGTGAAGGCGCCCGAAGGGAGCACGGGAACATTCTGTCCGGCAATGCGCACGGCGCTGATGCGGGGCGGGGCCACCTGACTGGGCAGTCCGAGCACGGCGCCCGGGTGCAGTGTCACGCGGCGCGAGACGCCAACAATGGTTCCTGTGAATTCCGTGGGATCGTTCGACTCGATCCGGACGCGACCCAGTCCTCCGTAGAAGAATCGAAAGTCGTTGTGCCCTGCGATCAGGGAGCCCGAGCCGACCACGCTCGGCGCCATCAAGCGGATCGCCCCCCCGGCGCCATCGCCGCTGAAACCGCCCTGTCCGTCCCCGCCGTTGGGTTCCCCCGCGCGCCCCGGCGAAATACCCCCCTGGGCGTTGACCGTTCCTGACACGACGATGGAAAGATCGCTGGCGATCAGGATCGCTCCGCCACCTGCGCCGCCCGTGAACACCGTGGTGAACGTTCCTTGGGGATAGGGACCTCCCGCTCCGCCGGAACCGCCGATCAGGGGGACCAGAAACTCCGTCCCGTAGACCGTCGGATTGAAGAACGTGAATGCACCGCCCGTGGCATGACTCCCCTCGTAGCCTTGGAAGATCCCGCCGCCTGGTCCGAAGCCCGGGGAACCCAGCGTCTCCGGACTGACGGACGCGACGCCGCCGGGAAAGCCCCCGGGGCCAGGAATGGTGGGGTAGGTGATCGTACCCGCAGGGAACTCGGTCGGATCCTCGCCGCTCAGGTCCAGCGTGCCTGCGATGTTCACCGCGCCTGACGCCAGCCAGAACAGCGGCTTGAATCCGCATTTGTCGGCCCGCAGCCGCACCGTCACATTCTGAGGAATCGTCACCGTGGTGAAGTGATAGACCCCATCGCCATCCACGTCGACCGGCGGCACATTGGTCGCTGGATCGAACACGACAGTCCTCGGCGAGCCGTCGCCCACGGGAAAATCCAGCGGGCCATCCACGCCTGTCGAGCCGCTGGTAAATGGCGCGGCGGTCGCAACGCCCGCCAGCATCGCAATCAGGAGTGTAGCCGTGAAGGAATCGTGCCGTTTCATGGGTTGCTCCAGGTGGCGACTGCGTAGCCGCGGGTGAAGCCGTGCTTCAGCGCGGCGGATGCCGTGGTGGACGAACTGGCGATGTTGCCGGTGAGGGGCTCCGAGACGATTGATTCGAGAAAGCTGGTCTCGTTGAACAGGTACACGGTCACCGTGGTCCCGATGGGAACATGCCTCGCCTCGATTTCGATCTGAACGGGGGCCGCATCGTCCATCTCCAGGTCCGGGGCCGCGAAGCCACCGCCCGGACGGACGGGCACTGCGACGCCGGCGATGCGCGTGACGGTGACCGTGCCGGTTGGGGAGTCCGACGGCAGCCCCAGCGGCGTGGAATCAAGGAGCGTGACACGACGTGAGGAGCCAAGCACCGGCCCGGAAAAGGTATCCTCAAGCGCCTCCATGCGGACTCTTCCATCCCCGCCCGGCGCAGGGCTGAAGTCGAACTCACCCCGCCGCGTGGCGATCTTGCCCGAACCGCTGATGCTCGGCGCCACCAGGCGAATGGCTCCGCCACTACCAGCCCCGGACAGGTAAACCTGCGGGAAGACGCCCCCCTCGCGCCCGTCCAGCTTGTCGCCTCCCAGCGCCAGAATCTGTCCTGCGACCACAATCGATGCATCGCTCGCGATCAGGATTGCTCCGCCCCCCGCGCCGCCGGAGAGCACCGTGCGGATCGGATTGAGGCCGTTGTCGCGCGGACTTCCCGCGCCTCCCGATCCGCCGATCAGCGGGACAAGGAACGGGTTGCCATAGGGCGGAAACCCAAAGGCGAGATAACCGGCCGTGGCATGGCTACCCGATGCGCTCGGGAACTGCCCGCCGCCGGGACCCAATCCCGGCTGGGCCAACGCCAGCTCACTCGCTTCCCCAACGCCTCCCGGGAATCCGCCGGGACCGGGGATGGTTGGCCGCGTGATCATCCCATAGGGAACTTCCACCGGGATCTCTCCGTTCAGGTCCAAAGTCCCGGCAATCAGCACCGGTCCTGAGGAAAGCCAGTACACCGGATGGTAGCCGCAGCGATCAGCACGCAGCTTAACCGTCACATTGGCGGGGATCGTCACAGAGGTGAAGTGATAAACCCCGTCGCCGTCCTGATCGAGCGGAGTCGGGAAACCTGCCGGATCGAAGTCAATCACCTGCGGAGAACCGTCGCCAGAGGGAAACACCAGCGCTCCGTCGGCGCCTGTGGAACCGGCGGTAAACGCGGCCCCAGGCGGTGCACTCATGACCAGAAGCGAAGTGGCCAGCATCAGGGTCGCTCTCATGGGTTGTTCTCCACGGCGAAGGTCGGACCGGCGGAATAGGGGATCGTCGGCGGATCAAGCGCCGCATTGTGAAGGGACCAAATCGGCGACACGGCGCTCTGTGGCCAGTCGGCTACCAGCGCGGGCTTCGATGCAGCGGAGAGCGGATCGGTTTCCGCCAGCACTTCCTCACCGTCGAGGAACCCGTCGCCATCCGTATCGGGGGTCGTCAACCCAGCCGATCGGACCAACTCCTGAACGTCAGGAAGCGCGTCTCGGTCGCGATCTTCCAGGCCGTCCTGCACGCCGTCGCCGTCCGTGTCAGGCAAGGCCGGATCGAACCCGAGGACCAGTTCCTGGCAGTTCGGTACTCCGTCGAAATCGGAGTCCTCATTGCCATCCAAGATGCCGTTCGAGTCACTGTCGGCAACGGTGGGAAGCAGCCCCAACCGCGGCTCCAACTCGTCGGGGATGCAGTCGGAGTCTCCATCAATACCTGCTGCATACACGATGAAGTCCCATTGGCGGAGCGGCTGGAGCATGTAGCCCGCAAGGTCGGCCAGGGGTGCCGAGATCTCCGCCCGGTAAAGCCCCGGGGACAACGGCGTCGCAGGAACCCAGTAGAGGAAGGTCCCGTCGGGCCCGAAGGTCGCATTCGTGACATCGATTGTCGTGTCGTCGGCGGTGAAGAAGGAACGGTCTGCTCCGGCCGAACGGAGCCGGAAACTCCCTGCCAGGCTCTCGGGATTCATCGGTTCGCTGAAGAACACACGAACCTCCGCCCCGGTGGCAAAGGAGAGGGGAGTCGGAAGTACCTCAGCCACAAAGGGCGGCGTGGCATCGGGTGAGAGATTCACCGTGATCGTGTCCGACCAGGTTGAATTACCGCCGGTATCGAAGACCCGCGCACGGAGGCTGATGGAGGATGCCTCGCCGAGGCGGGGGAGTCGGAAACGCCATTCGAAGGGGAAACTGCCATCGATGAGGACGCGCTCGCCGTCTCGATACCACTCAACACTCCGCACCTGCACGTCGTCGGAGACCTGTGCCGTCAGGCGGACCAGCTGTCCTTCCTCCACGGTGGCAGGGTTGCCCTCGAAACTCGTCGTCACGGTGACCGTGGGTGCCACGCCACCAGTGTCGAAGCCCCGATAGTTGATGATTTGCAGACCCGCATCCGCGGCGGCGGCAAAGGCGACCCCGCCGTAGATCGCGACCGATACCGCATCGCCGGGTGTGTCGTAGGTCGTTCGAAACTGATGCGCCACGGGGGCGGTCTGCGTGCCGAAGAACTCCACGTCGCCGGTCGCGTCGCTGGCCGTGGCCACGGCGGCGATGCCCTCATCGCCATTGTTGAGCACGAGCTGTCTTAACCCCACTTGGCTCAGCCGTACCTCGCCCAGATTCGCAGGAGAAGTCGGGGAACCCACGTCCAGCACCGTGTATCCCGTGATCGACGTGGCGTAGAGCAGTCCGTCCGTCGCGAAGAGTCGACTTCCCGCGGTGGTCGACACATTGGTCACGCGTGACAGGTACGTCCCGAACGATGCCCCTGTGACGTATAGGATCACGCGTGAGCCGGAGTCGAGGACTGCCACGGAATCGCGCACGATGGCAATATCGAGCACCGGGCTCACAACCCGGGTGGTCGACAGCATCAGCCCGCCGGTGGAGTCGATGGTGTGCACATCGCCATTGGTCGTGCCGACGTAGAGCAGATCGCCAGCAAATGCCACCGCGCGGGGGACTCCGCCGAGCGCCGACGGCGGGTATGTCCGCACGATGGCGGCATTCGGCGGGTCGCTGATGTCGATCAGGTGGAGCCCGCCTCTATCGTCCGCCACGGCGCATCGTACGTCCGACAGGGCAACACGGGTTGCCTTGCCGGGAGTATCCATCTGGCCCACGCGAACGGGCTGGAATGGATTGAAGACGTTGAGGAAGGTCACCCCGGCCTCGCCGTTCGCCACCGCGGCGATGTTGTTGAGCGTCGCCACATCGAGTGCCTCGCCCTCCATGGCAGCAGCGCCCACGATGCCCGTCGCGATGGGAAAGCCATCCAGCGGGTTGGAGCCCTGTGTGATTTCTGCGCCGTCCAGGACACCGTCACCGTCGCTGTCAGGCGAATCGGAAAGCGTCCCGATGATGAACTCCGCCGCGTCACTCAACCCATCGTTGTCGCTGTCCGGCGTGTCGTCCCGGCGCGCGGTTCCCGACTCTAGGAAATCCTCCTGCCCCACAGCGGTCGTCCTGCCCGAGGCAAACCCGACTTCGCGCGTGCGAGGATCGAACCAACTCAGGAAATATGCCTCGCCGCCGGGGAGGAAGAGGCTCGCCTCTGGCCCCGGATAGACAAAGCGGCGCTGCGCTTCGTTGGTCTCGAGAAGGAAATACCGTGTGTCCGACGTTGCCTCGGGGAAGTAGGTGGCAAGCGCGGCGTTCATGCTCGCCTGCGCTTCACCCAGATCGCCGAAAACCGCCGCATTCTCGTCGAGGATCAGACCTTCCTCCACCCCGAGGTTGTAGAGGACCAGCATCTGCGTGACGATGGCGCTGCTTAGGGTTGTGATCTCGGCCCGCTGCTCGGGCGTCAGTGGTGCGCCACCCTTGCCGAACTTGTAGCCGGAGGCCGTGTCCTGAAGGTCCGCGATCATCGCCGACAGCGTCTCCCTCTCACTGAGCGCACGCCGATGGGCCGCCTCTGCGCGATCCGCCAGCTTGCGGAGGTTTTCCGCCCGATTTCGCGCCCGGTTCCGCAACGAGTTGCAGGTGTCTGTGACGCTCTCGGGAGGTTTGCATGGCCCACCTTGTGACTCCAGCTTGCTGCAGGGCTCCTCCGCTGCCGCCGCCGTGGCGTCTAGACACGCCGCGGTTTGACGGAACTGGTTCACTCCATTCAGGAACTGATCGGTCGTTCCACAATTCTGCGCCGCATTGAAGTGCGATGCCAAAAGGCTTTCGAGACTCCCCGCCAAGTCCCTGAAATCCTGACCGGTGGCGGATTCATTGGCGACCAGCTTCTCCTCCTCGTCATGATAGTAGGCCGCGATCCGATTCAGCGTTTCGTTCACGCGCCGACGGCAGTTTACCACGTGCCGCGCGTCCCGTAGACCTTGCAGGCAATCGCGCGCTGCGATGCCAAGCAACTCGTCGATCTGATCCGTCAGTTTGTCGGGCTGCGTCGCCGCCTCATCGTTGCAGTCAGGCGGGGGAGGCGGAGGTGCCGGCCCCGGTTTGCCCGGATCCTTCGGTTTCTTGTTTCCCGGATTCTTCTTCTTGTTCTTCCCCGCCGGGACCGATCCGTGCCAGCCCGGCTCGCGAATGCCAAAGCCCGCGTCCGAACAGATTAGCGAGCCATCCTCGCTAACTGTCATGGTCCCAACGATGTCCCAGTCACCGACGTCGTGGTCGAAGCTCCACAGGGCGCTCCGGGTGCCCGGCGGAAGGGCCGTCGTCTGGCCCAGGGCATCGACCGTCCCCACGTTCGGGAAGCACACCGGGACCGCCTCGTCGAAGTTCGTGGGACCGTCGGTCTGCACCGTGATGACTATCGGCAGGTTCAACCCATCGGGGAGCGGCGACGGGATGCGATCCGGCGGCACCGGTGCGATGCCCACCCGCCCGCCGCGCAAGCCGTCGTCGGAGTAAAGCGCGCCCGGTGGCACCAGCAATCGGACTCCCTCGAAGTCGGGGTGCTGATCCAGCACCGACTGGGGAAATCCCACTGTGGTTGTCTCCGACTCCGAAACCACCTGCATCGTCCCCGCCACAACCAGCGGTAGATAGATTTCCCCGACGTTGGTCTCGCCCCCCGGGTTGGCGAACCACTTCTTCCCCACGAACGGATAATAGGGACCAGACGGAATCGCTGTCGACACACCATCGGGAGTGGTGGTGACCGTGCGCCCGTCGATATAGACGAAGAACTCGCCCGCGGGCACATGCTCCATGCGGAAATTGCCCTGAGAATCAGTCACCGAAAAGATACGATCCTCCGCTCCCTCCACGTATAGACGTACTCCTCCAAGCGGCCGATTGACCGAGACCTTTCGCGTGCCCTCGGGCGCCAGCAACTCGCTTGCAAAGACACGCCCCGTGACCGCCGTGTCGCCGACGCTCGCCATGGGCACCGTGGTGAAGGCGAACTCCCCAACTCCTCCCGGCACTCCATCTGCATTCGCGTCCACCGGCAGGCCATCCGCGCCAAGAAGCAGCCCACCATCCACGCGCACCGTCACAACGGCTGCGTCGGGCAAATGGCGCTGATAGAAGAGAGTCACCACCCGCCGGTCGCGGGAAACGTGAAGCCGGGCAGGCAGGGCCGTGTCACCGAAGCGCACCGTGATGGCCCCTTCGGCCAGCGTACCCGCCAGCGGACG
>WGMQ01000005.1 GCA_016125005.1 bacterium
ACCAGAATGGTCCACCGAGCCCAGCGCGTCGTCAGCCAAAGCCGGAGCGACTTGATCGGTAGAATGGTCAGCGGAAGAAAGTACCAGAAGAAGAACGCGACAATGTGGTTGATGGTCGCTCCGATCAGGACCAGGTCGATCACGATGTAAATCGACAAGACGACGGTCGAGGCCCAACCCGTGAGCAACCCCCAGATGACGCTCCCGAGGACCACCTCGGAATCGCTCATGCGCGTGAGGTAGAGTTCCACCAGCTCGTCGCCGGTCCGCGTCGTCGCGAAACAGAGAAACATGAGCGGTGGAAGAAGGAACCCCAGCGGAAACATCACGATGGCAAGTGCAAGGCGGATCCGCAAGGATGGGTAGAAGATAAGCAGAGGGAGCCAGAGGTGCAGGATGAGCCCGCTGAAGAAGAGTATCCTCATCGCGGTGCCGCGCTTCCAAGGCGCCAGATAGACATAGAGCGGATTGTCGCGGCGACATTTCCAAAGCGCGAGCAAATCGGTGGCGGAGTGAGCCTTGGCCTCGACTGTAGCCGCGCGAACCGCCTCGCGTTCGCGCGCATGCTGTGTATAGACAGAGCGATTCTGCTCGCTCAGCGAAGGCGCTTTCGGCTCGGTCCCTGACGGCTCCATGAAACCCTCCCCCCCGCGTGACCCAACCGTGGCAATTCATCGCGAAGAGTCGAAAGACACAAGGGGAACTCCCTACTTCTCCAAGCCCCAGCGACGCCGCACGGCGCGTTCGGCCGTTCCGAAGATCAGCAGGTCCACCAGCAGCCCGATCGCGAGGATCGTGATGACCGACGCGAACATCAGCGCCATGTCGTTGAAGTCGCGACCGACCTGAAGCTGGGCGCCAATGCCCGCCACATCCGCGCGGATCAGCTCCGCCGCCATGAGCGCACGCCACGCAAACGTCCAGCCCACCTTAAGCCCGCCAAGCAACTCGGGAAGCGCCGCAAAAAAGAGCACGTCCTTCGCCAATGCCAGTCGCTTGGCCCCGAGGACACGCCCCACCTTTGTATAGATCGGCGGCACGTTGCGGATCGCCCCCTCGGTGCTGATCGCGATGGCGAACAGGGCCCCGAGGACGATCACCAGGATGATCGCATTCTCGTTGATGCCAACCCAGATGAGGGCAAACGGCAGCCAGCAGATGCTCGGCAGCGATTGCAGCGAAAGCACCATGGAACCGATGGTTTGGCGCACATACCAGTTGCGCGCGATGAGCGTCCCGAGCGCCACGCCGCCCACCACCGACACACTGTACCCGATGGCCATGCGACCGAAACTGCTCAACGTCGATGCCAGCAGCGAGCCGTCGGAGACGATCCGCTGGAACGCCGCCAGCACGCTTCCCGGATGCACCAGGTGGAACACACCCTCGGTGTCTATGCGCGGTCCGATCAGCGGTGGGAAGAGATACGTTGGCACGCCCGAGAAGGCCGTCACCAGTTCCCACAGGATCATCAGCCCCAGGATGAAGGCCACGCGGATAGCAAACGCCGCCCACGGCGACGGCTGGTTCTGAATCTTGATCGCAGCGCCACGCACCTGCACGCTGTCCATGCTCGCATTGCTCATGGCGTGTCGGCAGCCTTCTCGATTCGCGTCTGGGCCTCGTGCAGCGGGCCGTCCACCAGCAAACGTTTCACGTCAAACACTGGCTGCGTGTAGAAGCCCAGTTCCTTCCCCTTCTGGAAGAAGCGCTCGAAGGAAGTCAGGTCGGGCTCCACCGTGAAGCGGCAGCGCGCCAGCGATTTTTCCAGCACGCTCTCCGCCAGCTTCTTCCCCGAGACCTTCTCGATCTGCGCGTTGATTTCCGGCACGAAGCGCGCCGAATCGTCGGCCAGTTCATCGGTGATGCGGATGTGGGCCTCCAGAAACTTGCCCACCAGGTCGGGGTGCTTCTCCAGGAACTCGGCCCGCGCCACGACGGAGGTCAGCGCAAAGCGGCCGCTCTCCCAAAGATCCTTTTCTTCCGCGATGACGACAACGAGACCTGCCTCCTCCAGCCGCGACGCCCACGGCTCCGGGAGCCACGCGGCGTCGAGCTGATCCTTCTCGAAGAGGTTCATGGTGTCGGGGTTCGCCACGGGGATCACCTCGGTTTCACCGGCCCCGCGACCGAGCTTCGATCCGAGCTTCGCGGTGATGTAGTGCCGCGCCGAGATGTCCTGGGTGTTGGCAAGCTGCGGCGTCGCGATCTTCTTCCCCTTCAGGTCCTCCAGCTTCGCGATGCCGCGCTTTTTGTTGCCGACGATCACGATACCGTTCTCCGCCGAACCGGCGATGAGGCGAACCTCTTTGCCGTCGCTCTTCAGGAACCCGTTGATCGCCGGCGAGGGACCCACATAGGCCACATCGAGCTGACCTGCGTAGATGGCCTCGATCACCGACGGACCCGCGTTGAAGGGCACCGCCTTGAAGGCCACGTCCGGCCCGAGGGCCTTCTCGAAGTCACCCCGCTGGATGCCCACCAGCGCCTGCGCGTGCGTCACGTTGGGGAAATAGCCCATGGTGAAGGTCGGCTTCTTCCCGCCATCCTCCGTCTTCTCTCCGCCGCAGGAAACCAGCACCGCCGCGATCAGCATGAACAAGCCCGTGAGTAGCGTGCGATTCATTAGATTCCTTCTCCTTGCATGACGATTCCGTCTTCCTGGCGAATGGCGTTTTCCGGCTGCCAATCGGGATCGAGTTCCCGGGCCGCCACGATGTCGACTTCCGTTTTGATGTCCTGATGCAGGTCGTTGATAAAGGCTGAAAGCTCGTTCGACGTCTTCTGCCTCGGGTGGGCGAACGGCACGCGGACGATGCGCTTGATGCTCCCCGGCGGCGCCGTCATGATCATCACGCGGTCGGACAGGTAGACCGCCTCCGAGAGATGATGCGTCACGAAGAGGATCGTCGTGCGCGTTTCCTCCCAGATGCGCTGCAACTCGTCCTGCAACACATCGCGTGTCTGCGCGTCCAGCGCACTGAATGGCTCGTCCATCAGCAGGATGCGCGGCTCCAGCGCCAGTGCCCGCGCGATCGAGACGCGCTGCCTCATGCCGCCGGAAAGCTGGTGCGGATACGACTCGGCAAACTTGGACAAATGGACCATGCGCAGGTACTGCATGGCCTTTTCCTGCCGGTCCTTCGGCGCCATCCCGGCCAGCTTGAGACCGTACTCCACATTGTGGCGCACCGTCATCCAAGGCATCAGCCCGTGCTCCTGAAAGACCACGGCGCGATCGGGACCCGGCTCCTTGACCTCCACCCCATCCACAAGCACCTTCCCCGCCGAGGGCTCATCGAGCCCCGCAAGCAGGTTCAGCAAGGTCGACTTACCACATCCCGAGGGCCCAATGATCGAGAAGAACTCCCCCGACTGGATGTTGAACGTGGTGGGCGAAAGCGCCTGAACCCGCCCCATGCCGCCCTTGCCGGGGCGCTGGAAGAACTTCTGAACGCTTTGAAACTCGATGGACACGAAAAGTCGCCTAACCCGATCAGAATGGTAGGGATTAGAGACCGGACTCCCCGGACGGCGTCAAGAGGGAAGGGCGATCCTTCCTAAGCGGCTGTGCGTTACCAATTGCCCACGGCTACAACTTGTGATCGACATCACCATGATCGTATCGAGTATGTGTCTCCGGGGGAAAACCATGATTTCTCGTGATGTAGCGTTCAGCGTCGGTCGTCGCGCGCGGTATTTGGTGCTTGTTGCGATGCTGTTCATCTCTGTGGGCCGGGTCGTCGGGGCCACAAATCTGGCGCCAGTCCTGAACATCACGGCGCCGGCGGGCAACCAAACGGTGCCGCACACGACCACCACCTACGAGGTTCTGGGGAGCGCCACCGATGAGGACGGTCAGGTGGCCAGCATCCAGTGGCAGGTGAATGGCGGGGCTGTCCAATCCACGACCAGCACGCTCGAATGGCGCCTCGTTCTGCCGCTGTCATTCGGAGGGAATGTTCTGGATGCCTGGGCGATAGACGATAGAGGAGAATCGAGCGCCACGGTGCGACGAACCATCACGCGGTCGGCTCCAAACCTGGCGCCAAGCGTTTCGATAACCACCCCCGCGAACGGAACCGTCTATCCGTATTCAACTGACTGGATTGGCGTTGAATGCACTGCGGCGGATTCTGATGGAGGCATTGCCTCTGTGCAGTTATGGATCAACGGTGTACCGCTTACCGTAAGCCGCAACGGGACTCGGTGGCAAGGATACGGTTCGCTCGGGATAGGCGAGAACATCATCGAGGCTAGAGCAACAGACAATCTCGGGGCAACGAGCGCGATAGCCCGCGTGGTCGTCAACCGGGGCGAGACGCGCCTTCCTCCATCGCTTGAGATCGTGGCTCCTGCCGCAGACCTGACCGTTGAGCCAAGCAATTCGAGCAGTTACGGCATACAAATCAGGGGCACCACAACTGTCACTGACGCTCCAGTCAGCACTGTGCGATGGCGGCAGAATGGCGGGGCGCTCAACTCAGCATTGGGCACAGCCAGTTGGCAGTTTAATGCGGACCTGATAGTCGGAGTCAATTTCTTCGAGGTGTATGCAGTCGATAGCGCCGGGCTGACCAGTCAGATAAGGACACGGACGATCACACGTCCCCCGGCGAATTACCCTCCAGTCGTTGTCTTCAGTCAGCCGTCCGGAGATCAGGAGGTCGAAGCGGACGTCAGCGAGATGCCGATAAGCGGTTCGGCCTTCGATAGTGACGGGACCGTTGATTTGGTCAGGTGGCGAGTCAACGGTGGGGAACTGCAGTTTGTCACGGGCACCACTGAATGGGCCTTCACAGCACCTTTGTCCTTCGGCCTGAATGTGATTGAGGTGGTCGCGGTGGACAATCTCGGTCTGGAAGGTGCGGCGTCGCTGAAGGTGCTGAGGCGTGGCGTCGCCGCGCCAGCCAATGACTCCTTCTCCAGCGCTACGCTCATTCTATCGCTCTCCGGCACGAGTGGCGCCGAAAATCAGGGAGCATCGCGCGAGGCGGGCGAGCCCGATCACTGGTCCACCTCGCCAGGGTACGGGACGCTATGGTGGAAATACACGGCGGACGCCATTGCGACCGTCAATTTCAGCACTTGTGGCAGCGGTATCGACACGGTCATGGCCATGTACCTTGGCGACTCGGTAGACTCGTTGGAGTTGGTCATGCGGAATGACAATTCCAGCTCGTGTCCACCGGCCAGCGGGATTCAGTTCACCTCCACCCCCGGGGTTACCTACATAATCGCCGCGGGGAGCTACGACGTGGACTCGAGAGGGACGCTGATCCTCCGATGGACCGTCACCCCGAACAAGAAGCCTGTTGCGGCGATTACAAGTCCAACGGGCAACACCGATGTCGCCCACAACCTGGAATCGTTCGCGTTCTCCGGCAGAGCTTCCGATGGGGATGGTCGGGTGACGGGGGTCCGTTGGCGTGTGAATGGCTCCCCCTTCCAAATGGCCACGGGCAGTTATACGTGGGACTTTAGCGCGCCGCTGATAGTGGGAGAGAATTTGGTCGAGGTTCAGGCCATCGACGATTTAGGTGACGTTGGACCAATTGTCAGCCGCACGATCAACCGTGCGGCAGAGGACTCGTTCTCGCTCCCGTCCACCTGGTATTTTGCCGAGGGAGCAACGCTGGACTTCCTTCAGACCTTCGTGCTGATGGCCAACCCCTTCCCGGAAACTCGTCGTGTTAGAATGGACCTGCTGTTCGAGTCGGGTCCGGCAGACTCGCGCTTCTACGACCTTCCGCCAAATAGCCGCGTGACGGTGGACTTGGAGACTCTAAACCCCACCTACAAGGGAGGGGTTTCAACGGTCCTGACGGAGGTCAACGGACAGGGTTTTGCAGCGGAACGAACCATGTATGTGCGCATGGACAGCTCGGGACGTTGGAACGCCGCCCACGCAGCGTCCGGGGTTGTCTCACCTGAGCCCGAATGGTTCTTTCCGGAAGGATCAACCGGTCAGGCGGGCCCCGCCCAGGCTCCATTCCAGACCTTCATCCTGCTGGCGAACCCCCATGCCGTCCCTGTTTCGGTCGATGTAAGCTACTATCCCGAAGGGAAATCTACCATAACTGAGGGTGTGGTCCTGGGGCCCAAGAGCCGTCTGACCCTCGAACCGGGAAAACGCTTCTCGGCACTCCGGTCTGTGCCGTTCTCCACCCGTGTCAGGTCCACCGGCCCCGAGGGAATCCTTGGTGAACGGGCCATGTGGTGGTCGGACACGGATTGGGTCTATTCCCCCTTCATGGGCGGGACCGCATCCCCAGGCCTCCCAGAGCTGTCCAATACGTGGTACTTTGCGGAGGGAGACACGCGGGGGTTCAGCGAGTTCATTTTGCTCGTCAATCCCAACTCAACAACCACGAGAGTCACCCTCAGCTACTCTTCCCAGCCGTGGGATCTGGCACCCAACTCGAGAACGACAGTGGAAGTACCTTGGCTTCAAGGGTTGAGGCACGGAACAACGATCAAGGCGACAAACCTGATTGCGGTGGAGCGCTCCATGTACTGGAGCAGAGGTCGTTTCGGTTGGGTTGATGGGCACACCTCGATCGCCTCGCCGCACACCGCTTTGCGCTGGCTTCTCGCCGAGGGAGCGGCCGTTCCTCTGGCCGTCGGAAGAATGGATACACAAATCCTCCTCTATAACCCGTCTTCGCAACCGGCTACGATTACGCTCCGGTTCCTGATCGATGGCGCCCCGCCTGTTACTCGAACGCTCAACTTGGCAAGCAAAGCGGCCACCAACTACATGACCATTCAGGACGCCGCCTTGCGAGACCGAGGCTTTGCGACGGATGTGACCTCCAGCGTGCCAATCGTGGTCGAGCGATCCATGTATTTCGATGGCGACCGCCCCGAGCCCATCGAACGGATCGGCGGAACGTGCTCGATGGGTATTCCGCTCGACGTGACAGACCCGTTGAAATCCATTGAACAGACGTCTGGGTTCGGTGCAGGCCCATCGATGCCGACCCTTTCCATTCCGACGCCAACCCCCACACCGACCGTCACGCCACGGAGACCGTAGCGATCAGGCCGGTCATGTTGGACCAGAGCTTTGAATCCCGGGGAGTGGCAGTTCCGATCAACGGAACCGCCACTCCCCCGCTCCCACTGCTTGACACCGCTTTTCCTCCTCCAACCCAATGGCGGCCTGAGTTCACCCGGTCGCCCGGCTTCGTGCCCGCCGACCGCGATTTCATGGAAGGCAGCTCCCCCAACCGATGAAAATCCACGAGTATCAGGCGAAGGAACTTCTCGCAAAGTTCGGCGTCCCCACCCCCAAGGGCAAGGTTGCCACGACTGTTGACGAAGCTGTCAAGATCGCGCAGGACCTCATGTGCTGGCCCCTGGTGGTCAAGGCGCAGGTTCACGCCGGTGGCCGCGGCAAGGCCGGCGGCGTCAAGGTGGTGAAGGACATGGAGGCCCTCAAGGCCGCCGCCGAGTTCATCCTCAACCTCACCATCAAGGGCATCAAGGTCCGCAAGGTCCTGGTCGAGCCCGGTGTGGACATCAAGAAGGAGATCTACCTCGGCGTGATCCTCGACCGCGCCACCCAGCGCCCCGTCGTCATGGCTTGCGCCGAAGGCGGCGTCGAGATCGAGGAGCTGGCGGTCACCAACCCCGACGCGATCCTCAAGCTTGGCCTTCCCCCCACCTACGGCTTCCGTCCGCACCACACGCGCGAGATCGCTTCCTTCCTCGGCATTCCTGCCACCGCGCTCAAGTCCTTCAACGCCATCTGCAACGGCCTGATTCAGTCGTTCTACGCCGTTGATGCTTCGCTCGCCGAGATCAACCCGCTGGCGATCCTCGGCAACGGCGAGGCGCTGGCCTGCGACGCGAAGTTCAACTTCGACGAGAACGCACTCTACAAGCACCCGGACGTCGAGGCGCTGCGCGACGACGGCGAAGAGGAGCCCCTTGAGGTTGTCGCCCGCGAGAAGAAGCTGAACTATGTGAAGCTCGAAGGCCAGATCGGCTGCATCGTCAACGGTGCCGGCCTGGCGATGGGCACCATGGACATCGTGAAGCACTTCGGCGGCGAGCCCGCGAACTTCCTCGACATCGGCGGCGGCGCCAAGGCCGAGCAGGTGGCCGATGCGCTCCAGCTCATCACCTCCGACAAGGCCGTGAACACGATCTTCTTCAACATCTTCGGCGGCATCGTGCGCTGCGACCTCGTGGCGCAGGGCATCCTGGATGCACTCCAGAAGCTTCCCGACTTCAACGTGCCGATCGTCATCCGTCTTTCCGGCACCAACGAGGAGAAGGCCCGCGCCATGTTGCAGGGCACGGCCCTCACCATTGCCGCCACCATGGCGGAAGGCGCCCAGAAAGCCGTCGCTATCAGCAAGCGCTGATTCCTCCACCCCTTCTCGACGAAGCACCAAGGCGCGGGCCGCAGTTACCACTGCCACCCGCGCCTTCGCCTATCCGGGAGCAGTCGAACGATGCACTCCTCAAGCAGATCGTTCCAAGCGCAGGTGGTCGCTGCCGGCCTGACTGCCTTTCTCCTGCTGGTGGTGTGGTTCATGGCTGTTCCCTCTGCCACGGTGCGCGACAGCGCACTCTTCTCGATGGTGGCGTGGAGCGGTGGCATTGCCCACCCGCCCGGTTCGCCGACGTGGTGCCTGCTGGCCACCCTGTTCGTTCGTGGCCTCGGCTTCGCGGACGCGGCGTGGGGCACGAATGTCTTCTGTGGCCTGTTGGGAGCATTGACGTGTGGCGGACTCTACCTGCTCGCCTGGCGGGTGCTTCCGCGTGTGATTCCGGACATTGGCGAGCGCCATCGGCTGCTCGCGAGCCTCGTCCCTCCTCTGGTCCTGATGCAGGGACCGGGCTGGTGGATGCAGTGCCTCGCCACGGAACAGTACACGCTGATGACTGCCTTCCTGGTGCTGCTCGGTCATCTGGCGCTTTCGGCGCGCGATAGCACGCGCGTTGGCTGGTGGATGGCCATCGGTTTGGTGTGGGGCCTGGCGGTGGGGAACCATCTCAGCCAGATTTGCCTCGTCATCCCCATCATCTTGGTGGGTTGGCGCGACGGCGAAAATCCGCTGCGGTGGTTGAAGCGAATGGTGCTGGTCGGTTGTGGGTTTGCCGCTGGGATATCGGTCTACGCATGGGTGCTGTTGCGCTCCCCCGCCGACCCGCTCATCGATAGCGGCGACGTCTCCAACTTCAAGGATCTGCTGTGGCTGATCGGCCGCGACCAGTTCACGCGCCGAGCCCTGTCGGAGGCCCCCGCGGGCTTCACCATGTCGTGGATCGAGAGCTACGCGCTGCCGCGTGAAATCGGCGCGGCGGGGATCGTGCTGGCGCTCCTCGGAATCGTTGTTGCCGCACGGAAGAGCTGGCGGCTGCTCCTGGTGATCGCGGCCTTCGTCGTTCCCTACGCCGTCGGGATTCTCTACGGACACCTGCGCCAGGCGGGCTTCGGTGTCAGCTACGCGGAGAACTACGGCGTGGTCGATTGGCACGTCGCCATCTACCTTTGCCTGGCGTTGCTGGCGGGGTTCGGTGCGGCAGCGCTGGGTCAGCACTTGTATGCCCGTCGCGGCTCGCCAGCGCTTCGTGGCTGGCACATTGCACTGGCTTTGGTCCTGCTGGTGGGCGCGTCCGCGTCCGCGCTCTCGGAGTCCCGCTTCGCCAGCACCGACATGTCGCGTTACAGCGCGGCAATCCTCGACCCGCTCCCCGAGGGCGCCGTCGTGAACGTCGGGACCGACAACGTGGCCTTCATCATCGCCTATGATTGGTGGCTGAGGAAGCACCGCCCGGACCTGCACATGGCGTGGGGTGCGCCTGCTTTCGGCAGCAACATCGCCAAGGCCTCTGAGCGCTGGACCAGTGATCCGCGTTCGATGCGACTTGAATACCTGAACGAGGTGGTGCGCAACAAACGCCGCAACCCGCTACGCGCGCCGCTTCCCTCCGGGGACGATTTCACCAGCGGCCCGCTTTGCGTGGACTTTACGCCCGACGCGGCGGCAGCAGCAAAGTACCTGATCCCGCGCGGCTTCCTCTTCGAGGTCTCCAACACGCTTGTCACGAATGAAGCGGCGCTGGCAGCTGACGCCGAATGGCGCGAGGCCGCAAAACTCCCGGCGCCGGACCTGAACGTGATTTTCCAAGAGCGTCGCGCCTGGAGCGAAATCTTCGAGCGTCGCGCCCTCTACTACTTCGCCCGCAACCAGATGGAGCAAGCCTGCGAGGAGTATGCGGTCGCGGTGGCCTGGTTCCCCGAACAGGCGCGGCTCTGGTACCGCTTCGGTGAGGCGAACGAGAGACTGGGTAGGGGCGATGTGGCGGAGGAAATGTATCGCCGCGCCATCGCGACGAGCCGCTATGAGCCCGGTCCGCATCGCATGTTGGCAGGCATCCTGGCCCAGCGTGGTGAGCTGGCGGAGGCGGTCAGTCTGCTGGAGAAGGAGCAGGTGCTCGACCCGGCGCTGGCCCCGGAGCTGGCCCGCCACATCGAGGCGATGAAGAAGATCCTGCGCGGGGAATAATTCAGGAAGGGCGCTGCGGGGACTTGGGATCCTCGCCAGCCTTCAGCCCCAGCTCGGCACCTTCGCGGCCCATCTCAAGGCATTCGAAAAGGTTGCGCACGTGCTGGCCAAGGCGGTCGCTGCCGATCTTAAGTCGCTCGATGGAGCCGACCATACCCTTGGCGATACGGGAAGCTTCCTTGACGACCCGTGCGGCTTCCTGCGGATCGGCGGGATTCTCGCCATCGAGGCGATAGGGGTCCAAGATCTGAGTGAGACGCCCGGCGACAGCGAGGAGCAGTTCGAACTGATCCTCGCTGCCAGCGGGCGATTGGATGCGGTCAAGATAGTCGACGATCCGGCGGGCGATGGTTCCTGCGTGGGGCAGGTCGAGCGGGATTTTGAAGTACGGCTCCGTCATTTCGTGTAGGCGTCGATCGCGTTCATGAATTGGGTCTTGTCGATGTTGAAGGAGAACTCTGCCTTCGTATCACCCGCTTTGTCGAGGATGAAGACGTGGGGCACACGGAACACCCCGAGGCGACGGGCCAGAAGCTGGCTTGCCGCGGCGTCCTCAAACACGCAGACATAGGGTTGGGCGCGGGAGTTGAACTCGTTGGTTAGGAGCACACTCTTTTCGAACTCATCACATGCTCTGACGCCGGGGCGACGGAAGTAGACCAGCATCGGCTTGCCTGCCTGACGGGCGGCCTGAAGTGCGTCGGTGTAGTTCTTTTTCCAGTCGACCGGTGGGGCCGCATTGGCGGCGACGGCGAGTGGCACTCCGGCTCCAGCTCCGGCGACCGATGGCGGTGGCGGGGCCGTGTTCTGCGGGAAGGGGCGCTTGAGCGCATGGATGGTTCGCGCTCGCATGTCGGAGATGAACAACGTGGTGCCATCCGCCGAAAGGGAGGTATCGCACAGGTGCGCATCCGGAGCCGCCGATTCAATGGTCGTGCGTCGGATGGAGCGATTGCCGAAGACCTCCAGCAGGGTGTTGCCGGGGATTGGCGTCACAAGAAGGCAACGAAGGATCGGGTCGATGGAAATGCCTTCACCGGCCCGCGGTTCGCCGACAGGCGCAGCAAACTGAGCGAAGCGATAGGCGGGCAAATTCCACGGAGCGCCGCCACCCCACATGAGGACCCCGCCTTGCGCCACACCGAACAAGCGCAACGACTTCGGATCGATGGTCACGTCGCGCATGTACGACCCCTTCGCTCCCTGGGGGACTGCCCCCCAGATCCGGCCGCTCCGAGTATCCAGCACCAATGCCTCTCCCCAATCCACCGCCACGAAGAGGAAGTTCCCCAGAGCATCGAGGCCCATGCAGCGCCGATTGGGGCGCACTTCTCCACCGTTCCCGAAAGACGCGTCTGGTTGTCCGTTGGGGGTGAACTTGCGAATGAACGATGTCGCACGGTTGCCCGTGTCCCCAGATACGAAGAAGGAGCCGCTCGGGTCGGTTGCGATGCCGCCGAAGCCGCGCTGTGCCTCAAAAACGGCGGAGGTCAGGGGGTAAACCTCCGGCTGTCCGCTGGTCGGATTGCGGATCAGGTAGGCTGACAACTCCGCCGGTGGAGTGTTGGCCGGCGTGCTGTTGTGGGTGGCAGCGACCAGATCCCCCGATGGTGTGGAGGCGAGAAACGTGTAGTATTGAGAGGGAACGGTCAACTTGCCTGCGCTCTGCCACTCGCCTTCGCCACGCGCCGTGGTGGAGAAGGCGAGGGACAGAGTGAGCAGCGCCCCAATCACTTTCCGAAGTGGTGCCACAGGATTTGCTCCTTTTGGGTGACGGTTATCCCGCTCTGCGTCTGCTTTGCGAATGCCATCGTTAGGAGAAAGTGAGCACAAGCTGACACGGCGTGTCAAGCTTGTGTCATCTTATGCATTTGTTGCTAGGGGAAAGTACTGTCATCCCCGAGAGTCTTCGCTTGATGCACTCGGTACTCCTCCGGACATTCCGGCCCTGCGGCTCTGTGCCCTCCCATGGGAGAGGCACAGTTCATCCTTCCCGGGTTACACTTCGATCATGCGCATTTCGGTTCGTTGGCTCCAGCAATACCTCAAGACGGACGTACCGCTTCCGCGGCTCCTCGACCTGATTACCAACTGCGGGCTTGAAGTTGAGCAGGTCATCGACCTCGGCATGGTCTCCGGCAAGCTCATCGTGGGCGAGATCCTCAAGATCGAGGCCGTCGAGGGCGCCGGCAAGGTGCGCCTCTGCACAGTCATGGCCGACGAGAAGGAGCCGCTCAAGATCATCTGTGGCGCCCAGAATATCAAGGAAGGCGACTACGTCCCCGTCGCCAAGTTCGGCATGACCTTCCCGGACGGCATGGTCCTGAAGCCCCGCAAGATCATGGGGATCGAGGGCCAGGGCATGTTGTGCAGCGCCAAGGAACTTGGCGTGGCCGAGGACGCCGACGGCATCTGGCTCCTCCCCCACGACTACCCCATTGCCGAGCCGGTCGATGCACTCATCGAGATTTCCATCACGCCCAATCGCCCCGACGCCCTCTCGGTGATCGGCGTGGCGCGCGACCTGGCCGCGAAGATCAATGCGCTGAAGGACGGTCGCTCGCGCGCCTCCTTCGAATACCCGAGCCTTCAGATGGAAGAGTCGGTCACCGAGAAGACCGAATCCGCCGTGCGCGTCACTCTCCAGGCCCGCGAGGACTGCGGTCGCTACACCGCGCGCGTCGTGCGCGGCGTGAAGGTCGGCCCCTCCCCGCGCTGGATGCAGATCGCCCTCGAGGGCGCAGGACTCCGCCCCATCAACAACCTCGTCGACATCACCAACTATGTGCTCCTGGAAATGGGGCATCCGCTTCACGCCTTCGACCTGGACAAGGTCAGCGGCCAGCAGATCATCGTTCGCACCGCGCAGCCCGGCGAGAAGATCAAGACGCTCGACGACGCCACGCAGGAACTGGCCGCCGGTGACCTGCTCATCTGCGACGCGCTCAAGCCCATCGCGCTGGCCGGCATCATGGGCGGCGGCAACAGCGAGATTTCCGAGGGCACCACGAACGTGCTCATCGAGAGCGCCTGGTTCCGTCCCTCCACCATCCGCCGCACGGCGAAGCGTCTAGACAAGTCGACCGACGCCAGCTACCGCTTCGAGCGCGGCACCGACCACGTGAAGCTCACCGCGGCCCTCAATCGCGTCGCCCAGCTCATGTGCGAAATCGCCGGTGGCACCGTGCTGAAGGGCATCGTCGATGTGGTCGGCGTCCTGCCGCGCAAGGAGCCGGTCACCGTGCGCATCGCCCGCGTGAACAAGGTGCTCGGGCTGGATCTATCCGGTCGCGATATCGTCGACGTGCTCACCCCGCTTGGCTACGCGGTCCCGCGCTCCGACCGCGAGGTGATCCAGGTCGAAGTCCCTCCCCATCGCCCCGACGTCTCCATCGAGGTCGACGTGATCGAGGAAGTCGGCCGCATCCTTGGCTATGATCGCGTCGCCGAGAAGGGCCTCGTCTTCCCCGGCGTGTATAGACAGCCCGCGCCGATCCAGCGCGTCCGCGAGCAGCTCGCCTCCGCCGCGATCTCGCAGGGCCTCACCGAGGCCATCAACTTCTCCTTCGTCAGCGAAGGCGCGAACGCCCTTGTCGGCCTGGCCGATCAGGGACAGGTGCAGGTCCTCAATCCGATCACGTCGGACCAGAAGGTCATGCGCCGTTCCATGCTTCCCTCGCTGCTCCAAAATGTGCTCCATAACTTCAACCACGGTGTGGAGGAGGTCGCGCTCTTCGAGCTGGGCCACTCCTACGCCTTCCTTCCCGAGGACGACGCCCCGCGTGACCGCAAGAACATGACGCCTCCCGCGGTGGAGACGCCCTGGTTCGCAGCCGTGGTGGCGGGTGGCGGAAAGCCGAACTGGAAAGAGGCGGAAAGCGAAGCGGACTTCTATCAGGTCAAGGGCCTCGCCGAGTATCTGCTCGGGATGCTCGGCATCGGAAAACTGGTCGTGGAATCGAGCGACGCCAAGTGGCTCCACCCGGGCCGCAGCGCCCGCTTCCTAGTCAAGGGACAGCCCGTCGCCACCTTCGGCGAGATCCATCCCGCCATCCTCAAGGAACTCTCCATCAAGCGGCGCGTGGCCTACTTGGAGATCCCGCTCGATGGCCCGATCCTGGACGTGGCGGGGTTGCCCAAGATCGGCGAGCCGCCCCGCTTCCCCGCGATCACGCGCGACATCGCGCTTGTCGTCGATAGCACCGTGCGTTCGCTCGACCTGGAGCGCACCATCCGCAAGGCCGCGAAAAACCTGCTCGCTGGCGTCAAACTGTTCGACGTTTACGAGGGCGAGCACGTGGGTCCGGGGCGCAAGTCACTCGCCTACTCGCTTGTCTATCGGGCCGAGGATCGCACGCTGAAGGAAGAGGAAGTGACCGCGGCACACGGCGAGGTGCTCTCCGCACTCGAGCGCGAGCACAAGGCCACGTTGCGCTCCTGATGGCCACCTTCGAGAGCTTCTTCCACTCAACCGTCCAGCCTTACATCGGGGCTGGGCGGTATGCCGTTGCCATCACCGACATCGAGGAATTCTTTCCCCAGCTCGGAAGCGACTTCGACCGGAGCGAGGCCTTCCACTGGCTCGCGTCCCTGCACGCCATCCTGGGCTCGAAGGCCCTCACTGGTGGGGACGTCGAATCGGCCCGCAGCCACTTCGGCGACGTGCAGGAATTCGCCATCAAGGCCCTCGACCTCTTCGCCAACAGGCCCGACACGCTCGTCTTCCTCGCCCGTTTCTGCCTGTCGCCGATGGGCCAGCCGGAACGCGCCTTCCCGCTGCTCGAACCTTTCGAGGAAGGGCACCGTATAGACGCTCCGGCGCTCCTCTTCTACGACCATGTGCGGCTGGTGCTGCGCGGTGTGGTGCTGGCGTTGATCGGCAGCACCGAGGAGGCCTTCGAGGACTGGCGTGCCGCCTATTCGCGGCGTTTCATGGATCTGGCGCCGGAGCGTTTGGACACGGCATCGCTCTTCTTCGTCGGCGTGATGGGGACCAGCCTGCCGGAGGCAGAACTGAACGGACTGCTGGCGACGCTGGCGGAACTCGGTGTCGATTCGGAACGCATCGAGTCGTTGCGCACGCGCCTCGCCTAAACCTCAGCGATAGTCCATCCAGCGATCATCGGCGGCGGACGTCTGCTCCTCGCCAGCCTGATAGATATAGACGGATTGGGGCGTCATGTCCTCGCGCATTCCCACGCCCTCTGTATAGTCAAGGGGGAGTGCGGCAAAGCCGTTCGATGAGCCGAGGTTCACCGCCGAGCTGGTGCCAACGACGTAGCCAAGGCCATGCTGCGCCGACCACACGCTGGTCGACTGATCGCTGTCGATGTTCCAGAAGGTATTCTGTGTCCCCGAAATCCCGTGAAGGATCGGGGCTCCGTAGGGACGATGCACGCACTGCCAGTAGTCGCCGATTCCCACGTGGCTATCGACCAGGTTTTCGTGGCTTAGGTGCATGTGATAGTCGGTGAAAAACCGGGGATTCACCGAGGTGTTGTGGTAGAACACGTTGCCGTTGCACATGGCCATCAGCGGGGTGAACGAGCGCCGCGCCTTCTCCGAGTAGTTGTCCCGGAAGAGATTGTCGCAGCCCCAGACGAAGAAGTGATAGCCGTTCCAGGTGTCGTTCTGGTTCTGCGACTCCAGGATCGTACAGCGCCGCACGGTGATGTGGCGCGAGTAGGCCAGCTCGATGCCGCGCGACGGAATCAGCGGCATGTAGACGTCCTCGATGAGGCCGTTCTCGATGTTGACGAACTTGATGGCCGTGGCCGACGTGGTCTGCGCAGCGCCAAGCCCCGAGTCGAAGGTGGAAGCAGGGTTCCGGTCGTATAGGATCTGAAGGTTCGCCACCGAAAGATCGCGCACGATCTTCGTCGGCGGAAAGCAACGGGCCTGGTCGCGCACCTTCACCGGATAGCGAATCGGAATGTCGAGTTCGTAGCCATCCGCCAACACCGCCGTGACGGTCCGCAGATAGGCTGGATAGTCCATCGCGGTGGTCCAGTACGGCGTCATCGAGTGCTCGGCGATGAACTCGGTCGTAGGCGTGCCCGTCACCACCAGCAGATCGCCGACGGCATAACCGGGCGAATCCACCTTGATGATCCGCGAATTGGCAGCCACATCGGCCGTGAGGAATTCGCTCGTGGCGATGACCCCCTGCCGCACCCACGAATCGGGATAGCTCTGGCTTCCCCAGTGAGTTTGGTAGGCCGAGACCCCAGCGAAAAAAACGGACGAGAACGAGGTGTTTGCCCCTGGCACGTAGAGGATCGTCTGGCCGGGACCAGAGCCCTCGACGCGAACACCTTCCTGCTGCATCGCGAGGCCCGTGGTGCTGATCTGCCAGACGCCGGGACCCAGATGAACCGTGCCGCCCCCGTTCGCGCCAACCTGGTTGATAGCCGCTTGGATCAGCGCCGTCGTGTCGCCCGACTGATGAACGAGCGTCACCACTTCGCGATTCCACTTCGCCCAGGCTGCCGTCTGGTTCACGAACCCCGCCTGGCGAAAGTCGATCGCATCCGGGTTGTTGTGAACGTCGTAGCGCGACAGGATCGTGGGTGTCCACGCCGCAGCCAAAGCTGGGATGGCGGACAGGACGGCGATGATGTGCGGGAACTTCATGGGAGGGGAGACTCGCGTGGGTACTAGCCGAAGATATAGCGCGTCAGAAGGTAATTGGCCACCAAGACTCCGGCAAGAGAGATCACCACGGCGCTGGTGGTGCTACGCCCCACGCCCTCTGCGCCGCCGCGCGTCATGACCCCCTTGTAGCAACACACCGAACTGTAGATGGCGCCGAACACGAGGGCCTTGAATTGCCCCTTCATGATCTCGTCGATGGTGATGTAGCGGAACGTTTCCGTCCGGTAGATTTCCCATGAGATATCGAAGTAGTTGCCCGCCACCACGTAGCCACCCAGCAGCCCCAGAACAGTTGAGTAAACCGTGAGCGCAGGCGTCATCGCCAGAGCGGCAATCACGCGCGGCATGATGAGGTAGCGGTTCACCCGGATCCCCAGAACCCGGAGCACATTCAACTCATCATTGACCGACATGGTGCCGATCTCCGCCGTCATCGCCGCGCCCACACGGGCGGAGATGATGAAAGCGGTGAACACGGGGCCCATTTCCTTGATCATGGATTCCGCCACGATCGAGGCGATGAAGCGCTGCTGTCCGAACTGGGCGAGCACCAACCCGGTCCCGAGCGCCAACGTCATTCCGGTAAACAGGCCGATCAGCAGCGCCAGCGGCACTGTCTCGTAACCGACCACCAGCATCTGTCGCAGCAGCCGCGGCCGGTCGTTGCGGCTGAAGCGGAACTCTCTCAGCGCCGACAGGAAAAGCAGCAACATCCCACCCGACTGGATGTAGAAGGAACCGATCCGTTGTTCAAATCGCTGGAACATTCGTGCGCCGTTACCCACCTGACCTCAAGTCAGTCGGCTTCGGCATTGGAGGTGCAATCAGGAAGCGGATGGAAAGCGCCCGGATTACACGCCGCGCTGGACCATGATGCGGTGGACATCCTCAACGCCCGCCGCGCCGTAGACCTCACCGAGCAGTTCCTCCAGCAGGTCCGGATCCTCGACGGCATCGATCCGCGGCTTGAGATCGGTCGCGACATCAGCGCCGAAGCGCACTTGGAGGAAGCGCATGAGGCTGTTGCGGCTGCTCTGGAGGCGTCCGAAACCGATGCCTTCCTCACGCCCTTCCTCGCGCCCCTGACGAATCAGCTTTTCAGCTACGCTCATGACAGTCCTCCTGATGTAGGGATCGCGCGCCTCGGTGAGCGCCGACTTCACCTTGGCCAGATCGACGTCCACGTTCACGACCAGCGCGTATCTCAGCAGCACTTCCAGCAAGAGTTCGTGCCGCTCCAGCAACGAAAGCTTATCGAGATTCCCCGCCTCCCCGGCAAGCGCTTTCAGGTTTCGCTGAATCCCGCCCCGACCTCTCCGCCAAGTCCCGGTCGAGAGCGCCAACCGAGGCCTGAAGGGCCTAAGGAAACGGCCCATGCCAAGTAGTATGTATAGACAAGACGATCGCAGACCCGGGAGCACCAAGCGGGGATCTTACTCAAACAGCTCCAACCGACCCCAGCAGCCGTTCCACCAGGCCGCTTTCCAGGTTCACGCTCGGCTCGGGCGCATTGGGGCGGCGGACGTCTGTCGGGTTGATCGCGCAGTACTCCGACTCGCCAGCCAGGTGGCGCCAACGACCGGCGCGCTCAGGCTCACCGGGCAACACCGGCGTCGTGCATCGATTGCAACTGATGGTCGGATAGCCTTGTTCGTGCAGCGGATTCACCACGGTTCCGCGGGCCTTGATGTGGGCCTCCATCTCTTCCGTGGTCATGGCGAAGAGCGGATGGACACGCACCATGGACATTGCCTTGTCGATGGCCAGCACTGGCACGTCGGCGCGCATCGATCCTTCGTCGCGTCGCAGGCTCCCCAGCAACGCATCGTAGCGACCGATGATCTGCTTGAGGGGTTCCTTCTTGCGCAGGTCGCAGCAACGCTCCTGTCCCTGCTTCCACAGGTACAGCACGCCCTCTTCCTTGCACTGCTGCTCGAAGGTCCGCGCTGGCTGCAGCGACACCACGTTGAGACCGTAACGGCTGCGAATCTGCTCCACGGTATCCAGCGTCTCCTGGAAGTTCAGCCCCGTGTCGACGAAGACCACGTCGACTTCTCTCGCCAACCCGAGATCCGCCACCATCTCGCAGAGCACACATCCGGCCTTCTGCATGGCGGACAGCACCGCCAGGCGGCGGCCAAAAACCCCGTGCGCCCAGCGGATGATCTCGGCCGCGCTCCGGTCTTCTAGTGCCTTGTTTAGCGGTGTCAGTGCGCTGGCCGTCAGTGTGGCGGTGCTCATTTGTTCGACTCCGAAAGTGCTTGGGTGATGATGCGCGCTGCCCATTTTTCCAGCTCGGGATCGGGCAGGATCGACGTCGGATTGAACCGGACGTCGAGGTGCGAAAACTCTGCGACGACTTCCGGGATCAACGTTTCCTGGTAGGACGACACGGCAAGATAGAACGGAAGAATCGCGGCGCGCCGCAAGCCTTCATCGGATAGTCCACGAAGCGCGCTGCGGAGCGGCTGCGACGGATCCGGCTGAAAGTGTCCGCTCGGTGCAAAATCCCAACGTGGTCCGGTCGAAAAATCGCCGGAGTGACTCTGAACCTCCGCCACCAACTCGAGCCACTCCCTGTCCTCGTGCGAAGATCCGTATCCGGAAACAATCACCGGTTCGCCGGGATCCGCACCGCATTGTCGCAGTCGACGATTGGCGTTTGTCCCCAGCACTTCGATCCAACCGGTCGGTGCAACCAACCGCCACCGATCGGGTCCCAGCACCTGGTTGGCAATCTGCGGGATGTCCTCGCCCGCGTGGCCTCCCTTCGACAGGAAGAACGGCATGATGGCCAGGGGTTCGGTGATCTGGCCCGCCAAAGCGAGTAGGCGATCCTCGAACAAGGGAAGCGAGATTTCCAGGAAGGTCAGCTCGACCTGTCCGCCCAGTGGCCCCAGTTCGCGCCGAACGCCGTCGAACCAGTCACGCTGCGCTGCGACCCAGCGCGGAGAGCGCGATCCGTGGGCGACGATAATCATGGAGGGAGGGAGAACGGTCATCTGTTGGCTATTGGACGAGGGGAGGGCTGGACATCTTCAACGCCGTGGAGGCAAGTTTCCCGCCAATCCTCCGTGGGCAAGCCTTGATGATGCAGCCAAAATCACCCGTCAGCTATCCGATTCTCCTCACCGGCCATGATCGGCGAGCGTTGGTGGTGGGCGGGGGGCGTGTCGCGCGGCGAAAAATCACCGCGTTGCTGGAGGGCGGAATCTCCGTGACGGTGCTGGCCCCGGCGCCGTTGGACCTGGCCGGGTTTCCTGACGGTGAGTTCACCCAGATCGAAGGGGTCTGGCCTCAGGACACGCCGGAGCTGTCGAAATTTCATCTAATCTTCGCCACGACGAATAATCGGGCCATCAATGCAGACGTGGCGCGCACCGCGCGCCTCGCGGGTATTCCGGTCAATGTGGCGGATGCGCCAGACGAGTGCGATTTCTTCACGGTTGGGTCAATTCGCCACGACGGCATGATCATTTCCATCAGTAGCGCCGGGCGAAGCCCGGCCGACGCGCGGAGACTTCGGGAGGAGCTTCAGGATTGGCTGAATAAGCGGATGAGTTCGCAGTAATAACCCTATCCCCTTGCCCGGATACGAACGGCGTTCGGAAGATTCGCCGTCATTGAGCTCCACCAAAACGAGGTGCCCGCACCATGCTGACGATCCTGGCCGCTGCGGCCGCCGTTGCCACCGACGCTCCCCTGCTGAGCGTCGATAGTCTCCTCGCTTTCCTGACTCTGGCCATGCTCGAGATCGTCCTCGGCATCGACAACATCGTCGTGATCGCGATCGTGACCGCCCGACTCTCTCTGGAGCAGCAACCACGGGCGCGACTGCTCGGCCTGGGCCTGGCGATGGTGATGCGGATTGTCCTCCTGCTCTTTGTCGGCTGGATCATGAAGCTGACGGAGCCACTTTTCACCGTCGCGGGAAACGCAATTTCCGGCAAGGATCTGATCCTGCTCGGAGGCGGCCTCTTTCTGATCGGCAAGGCCACCCACGAAATCCATCACAAGATGGAGGGTCACGCGGAGGGGGGCGCGGGCAAAGCCGCCGCCAGCTTCCGCAACGCCATCCTCCAGATTCTCGCTCTGGACCTGGTCTTCTCGCTCGACTCGGTCATCACCGCGGTCGGCATGTCGAGCCAGATACCGATCATGATCGCGGCGATCATCGTGTCGGTCATCGTGATGATGATTTTCTCCGGATCAATCAGCGGATTCATCGGAAAGCACCCATCGATCAAGATCCTGGCGCTTTCGTTTCTGCTCCTCATCGGCGTGCTGCTCACGGCCGAGGGCCTCGACGTGCACATGGACAAGAAATATATCTACTTCGCGATGGGCTTCTCGCTCATCGTCGAACTGATCAACATCAAGATCTCGTCGAAGAAAACACCGGCGCACGCCTGACGCAGTGGCCTTCGGATGTCACCGTCTCCCGACAGCGATGAAGCTGTCGGGGATGGTCATCCATTCGCCATCGTCGGCCTCGAATCGCCGCCCGGGCAGCACTTCCCAGCTTTCCAGGGTCAGGCCGGCAGCGAGCATCCAGTCCGCCACCTTCTTCTGGCCGAAACCGAGCCAGCGATGGTGTAGCTGATCCCGCAGCCACGACTCCTGGTGCTCGACAAAATCGCTGAGGATCAGCACACCGCCCGGCTTGATCCCGGTCGCCAAGCTCGAAACCGCGCGCTCGGGGCGATCCAAGTGGTGAAGGACCTGAACCATCGTCACGAGGTCGGACTCGCCCGGCTTCAGGGGAGCCGAGTCCTGCACATCCGCCAAACGGTAGTCCACGTTGTCGAGCCCCGCGGCCTCCAACTTCTGCCGTGCCAGGCCGAGCATGATCTCTGAGTGATCGATGGCGATCAGCCGACTGGCCCGTTTTCCAAAGAGCTCCAACATGTAGCCGGTCCCCGTACCCACGTCCGCCACCACCAGCCCGAGCGGGATGAAGGCCTGAAGGATCCCACGTCCGATCGCGTCGCCGAAAAGCGTCGCGCGAAGGTCGTCCCAGCGATGAGCCAACTGGTCAAAAAAGCTGCCCACCCCCTCGCGACCCCTTTCCTCCATAACGAGGGCAAGGCGCTTGTCGTCGGCGGCGAACTGATCATTGTCCTTCCAGGCCGCCTCCAAGAGCGGCCAGCACCCCACCACGGCCCCAGGAAGCTGGTCCTGGTCGACTCGGTAGTGCCGCCAGGAACCCGCGCGGCGCTCGACGATCAGTTTCTCTTCCCGCAGGATCTTCAGGTGATTCGAAATCCGTGGCTGCGCGAGCTGCGTGATGGTCGAAAGCTCGTTCACGGTCAGTTCCTGGCGGCTGAGCAGCCGCAGGAGGCGAAAACGGGTTTCGTCGGAAAGGGTGCGAAACAGCTCTGTCAGGTCGCGAGCTGAAGGCGCCCGGTCGGGTCGGCGACTCATGGGATACTCCGAAGGCAGATTGCCACGCCCGTGGCTCGTCGCAAGGAGGAAGCCGTCTTGAAGACTTAAGGTATTGTTAAGAGAGTCTTTTTTAAAAGAATCATAGTCTCAATAGAGGAGTGAGAAAACTGTGGAAAAGCGACATAACTCGTTCAAAACCAACAAAATACCCTGTTGGTAACCCCTGTGTGTATCGGGTGTGGATCAGCTTGGTGGACTGGGGAAGACTCGGCACAGCCGTCATTCCGCGCTGGTTGGGTCGGTCCGGACAAAGGATAACCTGTGGGAATCCAGGGCGATCACTTTTCCACAAGCCAGAGCCGCAAACGAGCGCGCCTTTCCTACTCTTTCCACAGGCCTCAGGGCACTGATCCGGCTCACACTCCACTCACAGCTATTATCCACAGTCCGGGATGGTGCCTGTGAAGAGTGTGAGCGGAGCCATCTAAATACAATATAATCAGCTACTTGATCGCATCATTCAGTGTGCAAAAACCGGTGGAGGAACACAAGTTATCCACAGGGCCTGTGGAAAAGACCTCCGGGGGTTGGCGCGTCAACTTTGACGCACAGAGTGGGATTCACTTGAATCCGCCCCGTGCAACGGCTTCACTCCTGCACTCGACACGACCGACCTGACCCAAGCGCATGCCACCGTCCAACAAGGAAATACTCCGCCGCACCATCGACGCCCTTGAGGCGTCGATGCGTCGCTATCCGGATAACGACAAAATCCTGCTCCAGCTGGCTCTGGCCTACTCGCAGGTGGGTCGCTTCGATCCCGCGGCAGTCGCTGTTTACACGCGCGCCGTTCAGTTCCATCCCACCGATGTGAAGGTTCAAAAGGCCCTCTCCGTCGCCCATATGGTGAACCAGACTGGGGCCATTGCCCAGTCCATCGACCGCATCGAGGACCTCGACGAAGCCAGTATTCAGGAGAGCATCGAGAAACTCCTTCGCCTGACACGCGAGTTCCCCGATTCCCCCTACGTGCACAAGGCACTGGGGGATCTCCAGCTACTTCGCGGCGAGGAGCGAGATGCGACACAGCATTATCGCTGCGCCCTCGCCCTCGGCATGACCGACATACAGGGGGTCTGCGACAACTACGAGGCCGTTCGGCGCCTTCGGCGCATTTCCTCAAAAATGGCTATTTTCTTTGCCGACCTTTATCAGCGCCTCGGAAAAGATGAAATTGCCAATAAGATATTCCAGGAATTATTCGCCCGAAAAAATACCGATCCCTACGTCCTGGAAAAGTTCACCGAGTTTCTTGCCGGCCGCGTCGAGGAGCACTCCCGTGGCGACCAGGAAATCGCGGCGCGCTACGCGCGCCAACTGATCTGGGTGTGGCTGGCCAGAGGTAATGCCGGCGAGGCGATCCAGCGCGCGCGTCAGCTGGCGCCCGCGGCCATCATCGCCGAGCCCCCGCTCGCAAAGGAACTCTCGCGTCGACTCCTTGCGCTGGAGGATTTCCGTCAGGCGTTCGAGTACCTCTCGCGAATTCCCCTCGATGACGAGACCAAGAGCATCCTCAACGAAATGGCCGGAATGCTCGAGAAACGCGGTGAGTTCGACACCGCGGTCTATATTCTCCAGTTCATCAACAACAATGACGAGCTGGCCCGCGAGACCCGACAAAAGCTCGCAGCGAGTTCCGCCCCGCGTGGTCCCGAAGACCTGCACATCGAGATCGAGACCGAGCTTCAGATGGCGGAGCTTCATTGGAAAAACCGCCGTTGGGATCAGGCATTCGAGCGCTACATGCGCGTGCTGGAACTCGGCTACGAGGACTACCGGTCCCTCCTCGAGCCGCTCGACTTGATCATCCAGCGAATCACGGATATCACTCCCGATCAGCTTGCATTCTTGTCCAATTTCTTTTTCGAGCGACGCGACTGGCGTCGCGCATTGAATTTCGCGCTCCGCGGCCTCGAGCTCGTCGATAACCACGAGGATCCGAACCTCAGCCAGCGTGTCCTCAAATCGTGTGAGCGAATCCTTCTGGAGGATCCGGAGGACTGCGACGTGCGCCTGGTGCATGGCGACGAGTTGCTCCGGATCGGGAACATAGAGCGCGCCCTTCAGGAGTACAGAAAGTGCGCGGAAAATCCCGAATTCAAGATGAAGGCCAATCGACGCCTCGCACTCGCCAGCTTCCGGGCCGGTGACCTGCAGGGCGCCTTCGAGCGCTATCGCAACCTCCCGATTCTCGAGGCGGAAGACCTCGAGCGTCTATACGACCTTGCGATGGCGTTCTCCGTCCAGGAGCAGTTCAAGGACGCCTTTGAAGCCATCAAGCTGGTTCGTGAATACGATCCTCAATTCCGTGACAGTGAAGCGCGTTCCGTGGAGTTTGAGGAGAAAATGAACTCCAGCAATGTGGGCTTCGTCATCGATCCCAAGATGCGCGAGCTCATCGGCGATCATAGCATTGGGCGCTACAAATACATCGGTAAAATCGGCTCCGGTGGCATGGGCGTGGTTCACAAGGTCCTCGATCTGAAAACCAACCAGGTCGTTGCCATGAAGATTCTCCGCGAGGGACTTAGCTCCAGCGGCAAGGCGATCGATCGCTTCTTCCGCGAGGCACGCATCGCCGCGACGCTCCGTCACCGAAATATCGTGAATATTCTCGACTACAATATCTCGAATAATTACGGCCAGTCCTACATCGCCATGGAATTCGTCGATGGCCCGTCGCTCCGGGAAATCATCGAGAAGAAGTTCTCCATGACCGTCGACATTGGCGTTGATGATATCGTCGAGGTTCTCGATTGGTGCAGCCAGCTTTGTGACGCGCTCGATGCCACGCACAAGAAAGGCATCATCCACCGCGACATCAAGCCGGACAATATCATGCTGGCGCCTGGGTCTCTCATCAAGATCACCGACTTCGGCATCGTTCACATCGAGGAGGCCACCTTCACACCGACCGGCGCGCTCATCGGCACTCCCCGCTACATGAGTCCCGAGCAGGTGCACGGCGGCCGCATCGATGGACGCTCTGACATTTACGCTGTGGGGATTATTCTCTACGAGCTTCTCATCGGATCGCCGCCATTTATTTCCGGCGATATTTCCTACCAGCAGGTGAACGTCATGCCGACGCCACCCAGGGAAATCTGCCCGACCATATCGCAGAGCGTTGACCGCATCATCATGCGCTGCCTGGAGAAGACTCCGGGGGACCGCTATCAGTCCGCGTTGGACCTCAAGAAGGATATAGACGAAGCGTATATACGGCTGGGTGGCGATCCCAAGCGGCGCATGCCATCGGCCGCCGGTTCACGTCCTGCCGACCCCGCTGCCACTGCTGCGCCGGTCGCACCGATGCCCCTTCGCACACCCGTCCCGGTCCGTAGTCCGATCCCGAATCCCACCGTCGCCAACGAGGATTCCATCGAGACGCCAACCGGATTCCTCCAAAGACCCCACGGGCCTGCCGAGACCAAGGATGCTTCCCTGGATCTCGACTCGGAACTCGATGTCTGAATGCCATCCACTCCCGCCGTGGCGCCGCACGCTGGCAGTTTTTTGTCTCCTGCAGGCGACGGTGTTCCTCTTCTTTTTCCCCGGCCTTTTCGGAGGGTACACATACGACAGCAACAACGTGATCCAATCGGGCGGTCCTTCATCACCCGTCTATACAATCGGATCCATCTTCTCGCCAGAGCGCCATAGCTCCGAGGTCCAGGTGATGTCCTGGCGCCCGCTATCCTCGCTCTCCTTCCTGATAATCGACAAGTGGACGCTCGGCAACGATCCCTTCTGGTCCCACCTGGTTGATTTCCTCCTGCACGGTATCAATGCGACCCTCGTTTTTGTCTGCCTCGTTCTGATGACACGACTCAATGAGCGGCTTTGCGTCGCGCTCGCGCTGTTATTCGCGTTGCATCCGCTCGCCACGGAAGTCGTCCTTTGCACCGGATTTCGTTTCGACCTGCTTGCACTGTCCTTCATTCTTCTTTCGTGTATCGCGGCCCATTCCATCAGGAATGAGGCGCTCTGTATATCTATCTATACGTTGTTTGTGCTTCTTTCCCTGGCCTCGAAGGAGATCGGGATCGTTGCGTCGATTATGCCACCACTGTCTATCTATCTATACGGAAATCGTGCACGGGGAATTCGCCTTGGCATTGCTTCCGTGGTCGCCACCGTGGCTTTCGCAATTGTTTGGATCCAGTTCAAATATGCCGATTATCCCTCCGATTATTTGGGTGGAGCAGGGCGGATAATCGGGATTGCCAATTTTCTGGTGGTTTTTTTCGAGATTTATCTGAAGGGTCTTTTTTTTCCCCTGGTTCTGAGAATCGACCACGAGTTCCGCCCCATCACGACACTCCTCGACGGCCGACTTATTCTGGCCGTCACTGTCCTGTTCGGCTTGGCTGCCGGGCTCGCCCTTCGCATCGTGAAGGATCCGGAGAAGCGCCCCCTGATCTTCATGGCTTTTGCCTGGGTTGTCGTCTCATTCGCCCCGGTGGCCCAACTGGTCCCCGTCCCCGACCCCGTCGCGGAACGCTTCTGTTACGTGCCCCTCGTTGGGTTCATCTTCCTTCTGGCCGGTGTTCTTCCTCGCGCCGCGCGTGAACGGGAGACCGCGGCCGTTCTGGCGCTCATCATCGTCCTTTGTGCGATCAGGACCAATCTGCGTGCCTATGACTGGCGAGACGATCTGACGCTGAACATCGCCAACTGGCAGGACTCACCCTCCCGGACGGAGAAATCGGCAAGATCCCTCGCGGCCCTTTACCTCTCTATCCCCCCGGGTTACTCGTCATCACGGATCTCCGATACACAGGTTAGAGAACTGATAAATATAGAGTTAGAGGCCATATTCCAGCAGCTTCCTGCGGATCCGGAGCCGTGGCGGCTGCGGGCTATCTGGCGTCTTCAGCGGGGTGATCGCGCTGGCGCCCTGGAGGATCTTGATGCTGCCAAGGAAAGAGGCTTGTCGACCGAACTCGAATCTCCACTTCGCCGAATCCTGAGCCCTTGACCCCATCCGCCCGGTTCGGTCCAATGGCACATCCGTTGATCGAAGGTTCTCTTGCATGAGCCGCTTGCTGTTTTTCCTCCTCAGTTTTGCCCTGATGATGTCGGCCCAAAGTCACGCCGCCACACCCAATGACGAAGCGAACGAGGCCGCCTATGGGCGCCGGGGCGAGATCCGCCGCGGTCTTCCCATGGGAGGGGATCGACAGCGCTCCTATTACGAGCGGATCATTCGTTCTGTTCAGCCGGACCTGGTGGGACGACCCGAGTCCCTGAATGTCTACACGCGCCTCTTCGAGCGCGAGATGGTCACGGACACCAGAACATTTGCCACATCCATTCAAGCTAAAGAGCTTGACGATCAGTCGGTAGTACTCACTGGCCATGTGATGTTCGAGGAGAACAAGCGGTCCCTCCTGAAGCTCTTCGAAACCCTTCAGTTCAAGGTCGTCGATGAGGTCGAGGTGCTCCCCTCCGCCGATTTGGGGGAACTCTCCTACGGTCTGGTGAAAGCCCCGCATGTGTTCTCCTATGACAAGCCGACGTCCCCTCGTGAAACATTGACACAAGCCTACTTGGGAGAGCCGATCTTCCTCCTCAAGTTGGCTGGGGACGGGCACGTGCTGGCGAGCAATGCGGAGGGCTACATCGGCTATCTACCACTCGATCACATCGAGCGGGTGACCGTCTCCGACTTCGATGCCTATCAGTCCGGTCCTCGGATTCTCGTTCAGTCGGACGTCCGCGATGGCGACCTTTTCGTCCCACTTGGCTCTCGCATCAAGGCCGGTCCCCAGAAGGAAAACTTCGTGGAGGGAATCCTCCCCGACGGTAAGACGGTGCGAATCCCCAAAGACAAGGCCGTGGTCATCGCCGATGAAACGCCAGCTGTGGTCGAGGCAGCAATCAAGGCCGCCGAAGCCAAGATGGGAACCCTGTACGTTTGGGGCGGGAAGACATCAGAGGGCGTCGATTGCAGCGGTCTTGTGCAGTCGTCCTTCAGGACAACCGGGCTCAACCTCCCGCGGGACACCTACATGCAGGCATACGCGGGCACGCTGTCGGCGACCCGCTGGCACAAGGACGGCCTGCGTCGCGGTGACCTGCTGTTCTTTCTGGGTTGGAACGGTCGGATCAATCACGTGGCCATCAGCCTCGGTGGCCTTCGGTACATCGAGGCGTCAGGCACCGTACGCATCGGCAGCCTGGATCCGAACGATCCCGACTACGACGAGCGCCGCGCCAAGGGATTCGCCTTCTCCAAGCGGATTATTGAATAAGAAGCGTTTAGAGCAGCTCTTCCAAAAGCTTCGAGGCGGCTTCGTTCTTCCCGGTATCTGCGGAAAGAACCGCTCCCTCGGAGCGGAGGGCGTCGTATAGTCGCCGGTCGAACGGCTCTTTGGATTCAAGGACCGACTGGATCGTAATCGTCTCGCCCATCGCCATCAACTGGGAGTAGCGATAGAGGACCAGTTCGGCCTGGCGAACCGTGCCGTTGAAGTCCAATTTGATCTGGTGGGCGCCCGTCTTGTCGGTACCCATGCTGGCGGAGAACCGGAATTTCTTCTCCTCGTGCCTCTTTTCGCAGTCGATGCGAATGGGAACGGGTCTGGACCGCCGTTCGCCGGCAGTGGCGCGGAGCGTGAAATGGTTCTCGGCGTTGGGCTCCAGCTCCAGTCGAATCTCGAAGCGCCCCTTCTTGACTGCGCATTCGAACTTCAAGTCATTACGCTTGACAGTGATCTCGAGCGCCTCTGGTGCAACTCCTGTAATGACAATCATCTCCTCCCGAACAATGGGTGGAAACGGGTCGACGGTCGGCGTGGGAAGAGGGGGCGGACCTTCGACCTGAAGTGAGTTTTCGTTGTTCAGCGCCAGGTCGGCCAATTCGGGATGGCGCTCGACCGACGCCAAGCCCAACAGCGCATTCGGCCGACTCATGTCGGACCAGGCAATGGTCCCCCGTAGGATGGGGATGTCCGGATGAGCCACCTTCAGCTCGAAAAAGCGATTGGGAAGCGCGATGTCGTAGTCGAGCTTCGTCTTGTCGTGGACTTCGATGAGCGCGCCGCCGGGGCTGATGTTCGCCACGCGCACCGCCACCGGGAACGGGAGGAAGGACTTCTCGGGGATAAGGATCTTCATGATGCCAGGGAAACTGCATGCCACCCGTTCGTCCCGAACCGCTGGGAGGCTCGCCATCAGGCGGGCCGTGTCCGAGCTCGAGGCGGACTTCGCGGCAGCACGAACCTGGGAATCGTGGAGGTCTGACGCTGCTAGTCTTCGAGTTCCCGTACTGGACTTGCGGTCCAATTCCTCCAGCTTGCGGGCCAGTACAATCGGGTTGAAAGATCTCGGGAATTCGCCCGAGTTCGGGGCTGACTGGGGAACAGGATCTGGCGGAGGCGTTTCTGCACGCCGAGTCGTCGGGGTATACTTATACCCCCCGGCCTCTTTTCCCTTCGGCTCTTCGCCGGGGTGGTCGCCTTTACCCGGTTTTTTGCTCACAGCCTACCTTCCACGTTGGTCGAGAGAACTATCGTGCCCCTATCAATCGGTCTTCCGCAAGCGCTAACCGAGTGGCGCTGGGAGGCTCGGGTTAGCCTTTGACATGCCATGAGATCTCGGGCCGCCAAAGTGGCCAGAACTTCGCCGATTGTTCGCCTATCCCAGCTTGCCGAAGTCGTCCATGAGGGTTGGTAAGCGTCCCTGAAGGCGCTCCAACACAAGCACTTCTCCATTCGGCAGCTCAGCAAAGACCATGTCGAAGCGCTTCGTCAAGTGACTCATCACCTCGGGCGACTCCAGGCGGGGCAGAATCGCCGCAATTCCACCCTTCTTCATGCGGTAGATCAGCCCATCAGGAGGAATCGGGAGCGGTATCTTCCCCTCTTTTTCCGTCAGAATTCGCAGCGCGTAGAGTCGACGGGCCACTTCCTCCGGTCCGACCGGAACCCCGCTGCCTGCCGCTGGGGATGGACCAGGCTGGGGCGCAGTTGGGGCCACCGGTGGGTCAAAATGGCTGGGCAGCGGCGGCGGTTGCTCCCGTCTTGGTTGCGGGACCGACACGGCTTCGCGGGGTGGTGTAACGCCGACAAGTTCCGCCCGCATTTGCTCCTCAAACTCCCTCTCCTTTTGGTCGGCGCTTACCTTCAGATCCCGATTCCTGTTCGCCAGCCGGAAAACCAGCACTAGAAACACGAGTATCAGGGCCACCAGCACGATGCCGATTCCGATGACAACAACCCGGGCGAGCGTACCATCAGCCAAGTTGGCGGGGTCCTCTGGGAACATGGGGGGCTGATCCTTTCCAAGCAAATCAGGGCGCGTTCCTGATGCCGACCGGGAGCCCGGCGTGCGTCAAGTCTCAACACCACCGGACCGTTTTTCCGTTGCTGGCCCCAATGTTGCAACACACCATAACAACTGGTCGGACCTGTGCAGGACTGGCAGGCCACAGAGCACTCTTTCGGAGGAGACTCCCATGAAGTTTACCAAGACAGTTGCCGTTCTCGCGGCCTCGATGATGGTCGGTTTTGCCACCCTCGCCACCGCCGGCGAAGGCTGTGGGGACAAAGCGGAGAAGGTCGGAATGAGCGGTTCCTGCGCGTCCGCCTGTGCAGCCGGTGAGAAGGCCAACCTGGCCAAGGGTGGAGCCGACAAGAGCACCACCGTCGAAGGCTACGGCCTCGGCCAGAAGGTCCCCAATTTCACCCTCGCCGATGCCTCCGGCAAGTCTCACTCCCTTTCCGATTTCTCGGGTCCCGCAACCGTTCTCGTTTTCTACAACCAGAACTGCCCCTACGTTGTTGAGGCTGCCCCCCGCATCGACGAATTCGCCAAGAAGTATGCTGAGAAGGGTGTGAAGGTTGTCGCCATCGACGCCGGCGCCGACAAGTCCGCCGAGGAAATCGGCAAGTACGCCAGCACCGTTTCCTTCCCGATCCTCGTCAACCCGACCTCCGACGTGGCCCGCAGCTTCTCCGCCACCCGCACCCCCGAAGTCTTCATCCTGAACAAGGACGGCGTGATCTCCTACACCGGCGCCTTCGACAGCGGCGCCAAGGGTGCCAAGGAAGGCAACCTGAAGACCTACGCCGCCGACGCCGTCAACGCCCTCCTTGCCGGCGAAGAGCCCGAAGTGAAGCAGACCAAGGCTTTCGGCTGCTCCATCAAGTTCGCCAAGGCCGAGAAGCCCAGCACCGACGGGGCCATGTAACGGGGACTTCTCCCCCACCGGCATCAGCCAACCCAGGGGCGGAGAGGAACCGATTCGGTGCTCTCCGCCCCTTTTCATTTCCTTCCCGGAAGGGTTCTTTCCATGTTTCGTTTGCTTGTCTTGTTCGCCGCCGCCCTGGCGGTCATCGTGAGCCCCACCACGGCCTCAGCGGCCTCGCCAACGGCCGCCGACTCGGCCACCACGCCGGCCCTCAGTCTGGAGCTTTTCCCGCCCGCAGGGACCGTGCGCATCGAGTCGGAGAAGGCTGGCATCGAGAAGCTCCTAAAGGAGCACAATTCGGACATCCTCGTGGTCAACTTCTGGGCGACCTGGTGCGGGCCGTGTGTCGAGGAACTCCCCTACTTCATTGCCCTCGCGAATCGTTATCCACAGGACAAGGTGCGCGTCCTCGGCCTATCCATCGACTTCCCCGAGCAGGCCGAAACGGGCGTGGCGCCCTTCCTTCGCACGCGCAAGGTGCCTTACAGTAACGTGATCGTCTACATGGACGACCCGCAGGAAACCATCGAGCTGTTCTCCGACAAGTGGACGGGTGACCTGCCCGCTACCTTTTTCTATGATCGTTCGGGAAAGAAGCTGGGCGAGCTTCCCTTTGCCCTCACCGATGTTCAGTTAAATCAGGCGGTCGACGCCTTGCTGGCGGGTGAGCCGCTCCCCGCAATCAAGCCCGGGAACCACTGACGCACTGACGCTCAGCCGGAGAAGCTGAAGCCCACTTCCACATCCAGGAAGTCCTTCTCGAAGTCGTCGGGAAACGGCGCCAGTCGCGCCGTTTTCTCCACGGCATCGAGCGCGTATTGGTCGAGGTCGCTGCTCCCGGAGGACGATGAGATTCTTACCATGGTGAGCTGGCCATCGCGGCTGATGCGAAAGGTCACCATCGCCTGCTTGTTGGTCTCATCCTCAGGAGGGATGCGGAAGTTCCGGGCCAGCTTCTCCAGCGCCATGCGGGCGTAGTAGTCGGGCAGGCCGTGTCCCTTGAGCGATGCGGAACCGCTGCTCATTGGGCTGCCGATCGAAGAGCCGGATGTAGTCTTCCCCTCCTTGTCGCCCGCCTTCGGGTTATCCGCTTTGTTCGATTTCGAGCCGGAGGTTTTCTGCACCGTGGTGCTCGACTGGATCGAGTTGGGAGCCAAGCGCGCACGCAGCTTGTTGGAAAGATCGGGCGTCATCACGAAGGGCGTGGCAGTCGGTGTCGCCTTCGGTGTCTTGACCGGGCTGGGCGTCTTGGCGGGCTCGCGCTTCTTCTCCGGCGTGGCGGTCGGCTGGGGCGTGGCCTTGGGCGTGCTGGTCGGGGCCGGCGTCGCCTTGGCCGTCGGCTTGGGGGTTTCCCTCGGCTTTTCCTTCTTGGGCTCCGGCGTGCTGGTTGGTTTGGGGGTGCTCTTCGGCGTGGCTGTTGGCTTGGGAGTCGCCTTCGGCTCCTCCCGCTCTTCCTTCTTTTCCGGCGCCGGAGTTGGCGCAGCTGTCTTTGCGGGAGTCGGCTTGGGGGTTGTTGGCGGTGCAGGCTTGGGGCGTTCCTGACGCTCCCCCGCCTCGGACCCCGAGGCGAGCGCGACCGTCACGCTCTCCCCTCCCGGCGAGCCGGAAAGCGCCATCGGCTCCTGCAGGCTCAGGGTCAATACCACCAACGCCACGGCGAACAGGCCGTGGACGACCAGTGACAAGACGAGCGGGAGGCCGGGACCTTTTGGCGCACCAGAAGCCATTGTCCTAGTTCCCCCGTGTCTCGGTAACGACACTCACCTGATTGATATCATTCTGCTTAAGCAACGTCATGACCTCGGCGACATCCTGCCAGGGGGTCTGCTGGTCGGCCTCGAGCGAGATCGTCTCGTCCTTCGCGAACTCCTTGGATTCCTTGATGGTGTCGACCACCGAGCCGAACGCGACTGACTGACCGTTCACATAGTACTCGGCCCCGTCACTCCCCCGCTTAACCTGAAGGGTAACCGGGCGGTCCTTGCTGCTGGTTGTCGAAGCCGCCACTTTGGGGAGCTTCAGGCCCACGTCATAGCGAAGCGCAGGCGCCACCACCATGAACGAGATGAGCAGCACAAAGGTGATGTCGAGCATCGACGTGATGTTGATGCTGGCCTCCGGCATTTCCAATCGGGAGCGACGTGTCCTCATGTGCGCTTTCCTCCGTCACGGAGCAGCTGCTTTCTCACAGCATTTTCCAGATCGTGGGAGAAGGCCTCCATCTGCGTCGAGATTTGACGAATCTCGCGGAGGAAGTAGTTGTAGGCCACCAGTGCTGGGATCGCAGCGAAAAGGCCGAAAATGGTGGTTACAAGCGCCGTGGAGATGCCCGGCGCCAGCGCCGAGATGGAGGCGCCGCCCTCCGCGCCAATCGCCTGAAAGGCCGCTAGAACGCCCCAGACCGTGCCAAAGAGCCCAATCAGAGGGGCCAGCGTGGTGATCATCGCCAGCACGTTGAGCCGATCCATGAGGCGCTCCTCCTCCGCTGTCAGCGTGCGGTTAAGGATCCCCTGCACCGTGTTGTTGGCGATCTCTAGCCGTGTATCCAACGGGATGTCTGCCCGGCTTTCGAACCAATTCTCGAGCCGGCATTCGACGTAGGTTTCCTTGAGGAGACGGGCAACCGGGCTCCCCGCGTACTTCTTCGAGGCCGCAAAGAGCGTATCCCAGGTTCCGTCCTCTTCCACCAGCTTCTGGAAGGAGCGATTGGCACCCTTGGCCGCCCGCAAGGCGATGGCCTTTTGAAAGATGATCGTGAAGCTGTAGATGGATAAGCCAGCCAAAAGCAAAAGGCTAAGCTTGCCAAAGAGGTCGTTTTGGCTGATGGCCGTCACCAGATCGACTGTTGAGGCAGCAGCAAGAATGAGCAGGAGGGAACTGGCCATGGATAAGCATCCGGGAGCGGGAAGTGGCTACCCCGGATGCTCATGCTGGTGGCTGGTGATCGATCAATCCGGCAGGCCAATGGCCTCTAGGAAACGCTGAAGCTCGTCTGGATCACGGAAGGGAATTTCGACGACGCCGGACTTCTGATCCCTGGAAACCACTCGCACACGGCACCCGAGATGGACCAGCAGTCGATCTTCCAAGGCTACCGTGTCAAGTGCCTGTTGCTTGGAAGAATTCTTCCCCGACTTATCCGCAGCTTTTCCCGTCCGGGCGGGAGAAGTCTGGAATTTGGTGGCCAGCTTCTCCGCCTCGCGGACCGAAATGCCGCGATCGACGATCTCCTGGCGGAGACGCTGCCGATAGAAGCTGTCATCGAGCGAGAGAATGGCGCGTGCATGACCGGCGGTGAGGCGACCGGCCTCAAGATCCTTTAGTGCCTCATCGCCTAACTTTAGTAATCTAAGTGCATTGGCGATAGTCGTGCGATTCTTGCCGATACGTTGGGCGATCTGCTCCTGCGTCCATCCAAACTGATCGATCAGCGAGCGATAGGCCTTCGCCTCTTCCACCGGGTTCAGATCCTCACGCTGGACGTTCTCGACGATGGCGATCTCCAGCATTTCCTCGTCGGTCGCCTCGGTGATCTGGGCGGGGATCTCCTTGAGGTTGGCCAGCTGGGCGGCGCGCATGCGTCGCTCCCCCGCCAGTAGGACGAACTTGGTGGAGTCCTTCTTGTCGGGGATAACGAGGATTGGCTGAAGTACGCCAACCGCAGAGATGGAGGCCGCAAGTTCCTCCAACTGCTCCTTCCTGAAGAACTGACGCGGCTGACGAGGGTTCGGAACGATGCGATCGATGGGAATGAAGCGAACGTCGCGGCGTTTGGTCAGGTCCTCGGGGGGCGCATCGGCATTGGCCAGGGGAATTGATGGAGGCTTGGTTAGGAGCGCCCCAAGTCCTTTGCCTAGTGCTTTCTTTCGTGCCATGCTCATCGGCGGGCTCCTTTGCGTTGGCCATTACGGATGCGGGAGAGGACTTCCTTGGAGAGCGACTCATAAGCGCGGGCGCCAGCTCCCCATCTCTCGTAGTCGAAGATGGTTTTCCCGTGGGACGGGCATTCTGCAAGGCGAACTGTGCGCGGGATGAGCGTTTTCAGCACCTTTCCCCCGAAGTGCGTGCGCATGTCCTTGATGATTTCCTGACTGAGGTTGGTGCGGAGATCCACCATTGTGAGGACACAGCCAAGCAATTCGAGCGACGGATTGATCTGCTCGATGGTTTCCAGCAGCATGGTAAGGCCTTCGAGCGCCAGATACTCGCACTGGACGGGGATGATGACCAGGTCGCTTGCCAGTAGGATGTTGATGGTCAGGAGCCCCAGCGAGGGTGGGGCGTCGAAAAGGATCACGTCGTGGGGGAAGGATTGGCCCTCAAGATTGCGCTTCAGGACGGTATCGCGATGATCCTTAAGCTGAAGCAGGTCCATCTCGGCACGAACGAGCGAGATATTGGCAGGAAACAGGTCCAAGCGATCGTATTGCGTGGGAGTGGGCGCGGGCTTTTCTTTCCCAGGCATGAGAAAGTCATAGGAGCTTGGGTTGGTTGTGTACTTCTCGACACCGACAGCAGTGGTGGCGTTTCCCTGGGGGTCCAGATCGAAGAGAAGGACGCGCCGGTTCAGGAGGGCCAACCCATGGGCGAGATTGACCGCTGTCGTCGTTTTGCCCACCCCTCCTTTCTGATTGATGACGGCGATTCGAAGGGGACCGCCGCCGGGTGTTTCACGTGAAACAGTGGGTGGGGGAGCAGGAGACAACGCAAGGCCTCGGGAACAGGATGGCGTTATCTCAGCGCCGACTCCGTTGAATCGTCAAGCGCTTACTTTGAATCAATTTAAGTCGTTTGATAGCAGTGCTTCATGAACGGCATTTTCCCCCGTCGCTTCATCGTTGACACAGTCACCCAATCCGGCCTACCAAACTCGCGCCGCTGGGGAGTAGTTCAGTTGGCAGAACGTCGCTCTTTGGAAGCGAATGTCGCAGGTTCGAGTCCTGCCTCCCCAGCCAATCTCCCCTCCCAGGACCCCCAACCCCATGAAGCGCCAGGGACCCACCGCCATTGTCTTGGCAGCAGGCCAAGGCAAGCGCATGAAGAGCAGCATGCCGAAGGTTCTCACCAATGTGCTGGGAGAGCCGATGATCAACTACGTTCTCAACGCCCTCCAGTCTGCCGGCATCGTCCGTCCGACCGTCGTCATCGGCCACCTCGGCGAGATGGTCATGAACGCAGTGGGGGAGCGCGGCGAGTTCTCCTGGCAGCGCCAACAGCTCGGGACCGGCCACGCGGTCCAGTGCGCCCTCCCGCGTCTCGAAGGCTACACCGGCGATGTCGTCGTCACCTGCGGCGACACCCCCCTCATTACCGGCGAGTGCTATCGCCGCTTGGTTGAAGAGCGCCGCCGCCTCAAGGCCGCGGCCGTTGTCGCCACCATGGTTCTCGAGGATCCCAAATCCTACGGTCGTATCAAACGCGATGCGTCAGGTCAGGTGACTGGTATTGTTGAGTTTAAGGATGCTTCTGAGGGAGAGCGCGCCATCCGCGAAGTCAACACGGGTACCTATTGCTTTGAGGCGAAGGCGCTCCGCGAGGCCATCGTCGAGATCAAGAACGACAACGCCCAGGGCGAGTATTACCTCACGGACACGATCGCCGTCCTGCTTGAGAAGAAGCGCTCCGTCGTTGCCATGATCAGCCCCGATCCCGAGGAGTTTCTTGGCGTCAATGACCCGGCGGATCTCGTCTCCGCCGAAAGCCGTCTCTCGCAGCTCATCAAGCTGCGCCACATGGCGAACGGGGTGATCCTCGAAGACCCGGCAACGATCCGCATCGAACCCTTTGTCGAGATCGGCCCCCGTACTCGTCTCCGCCCCGGCACGATCCTCGAAGGGCGCACCGTGGTCGGAGCCGACTGCGTGATCGGCCCCGCGGTCACCGCCCGGAACGTGACGCTCCCCGACAACTGCCACTTCGGTCCTCACTCGATCGAGGTCCGCGCACCCAAGGCCTAGGTCCCCGCCCGGCATCAATCGTGCACCACTGCCCCCGGGGCTTGCGCCCGCCGGGGGCAGCTTCATTTAATCGTCCGAGGGACAACCGACCATGAGCAAGCCCGCCGAAACCTCCGACCCTCGTCACCTGTTTCCTGCACTCTTTGCCGAGCGCAGCCTGGAAATGCAGCGCCTGTTGCGCGAGTTGGATGGAACAAGCAGAACATTGCTAATGCAGGGCTTGACTGGATCATCATTCCCTCTCGCACTTTCCGCACTGCTGAAAAAGTCCAGCCGCCCGCTACTTGTCCTGACCGCCTCGATCGAGCGATCCGAGGATCTGGTCGGTGATCTGGAGTTCTTCGGGGACAAGGCCTACCACTTCCCCAAATGGGAAGTCCTCCCCTATGACGACGAGGAATTGAGCCTCGAGGTGACCGCCAAGACACTCGACGTCTTCGAGGCGTTGGCGCGCCACACCGACGGCGGTTTCGCGATCTGCGCGCCCGTGGACGCGCTCATGCTGCGGACCTTGCCGCAGGACGTGCTCCGCGGCCTGACCATCCGAATCGCCTGGGGTGACCGCGTCGACTCGGCTGCTCTTGAGAAGAAACTCGTTCGCGCCGGATACGACCGCCAACCGCTCGTCGAAGCGCGCGGCGAGTTCTCCATCCGCGGCGGCATCATCGATATCTTCCCACTGAACTCGGAGAATCCGATCCGCATCGACCTGTTCGGCGACGAGATCGAGAGCATCCGCGAGTTCGACGTCTCGACCCAGCGGAGCCTCTCCGACCTCGGGACGGGCGCGGATCTCATCATCCCGCCGTCCGGCCTCAAGCGCCTCATGGCGGGTCACCTTGCGGCGGGGGAGCGGCTCCAGTCGCTCTTCGACTTCCTGCCCAAGGAAACGATCCTGGTGCTCGACGCGCCCACGCACTTCGGCGAGGTCTGCGCCCACTACCTAGGCGCGGTGCAGCGCCAGCACGAGATCGTCTCTGCCCGCGAGTCGGGGCTCCCCAAGCCCGCGGAACTCATGTTGATGCCGGAGGAGTTGGAAACCCGCCTTGCGTCGTATAGACGCCTGGAGCACGGCGATCACGCAGCGGGGGAGGGGAAGGGCACCACGCGCATTCCTTTCCGAACCGCTTCCTATGCGGGCGTGACGACGGAACTCGACGCCTGGATCGCCCAGATTCGCAAGTTCCAGTCGCAGGACTATCTGGTCGCCGTCGTCTGCGACAACGACGGTCAGGTCCAGCGCTTTGACGAGTTGCTGCGCGAGCAGGAAGTCAGCGCGGTGGCGGTCTACGAGTCGGGCTGGAGTGAGGGCTTCGAACTACGCAACGTGCTCAGCGGCTTCCAGGACGTGCTGCTGCTTGTCGGCGGCCTCCAGACCGGCTTTGCGCTTCCTGACGCGCGCCTCTGCGTCCTCACCGACCGTGAGATCTTCGGCCGCTACAAACGCCGCCATGTGTATAGAAAGATATACAAGGGGAAGCCGATCGTCAGCAGCAACGAGATCCGCCGCGGCGACTATGTCGTGCATGTGGATCACGGCATCGGCAAGTTCCTTGGGATGCGCGTGCAGGAAATCGACGGCCGCATGGTGGAGCTGATCGAGATCCTCTACGCGGACGACGACAAGCTGCTCGTTCCCATCGAGAAGATTCACCGCGTGCAGAAGTACGCGGGGCCCGAGGCCAACGAGCCCGCGCTCGACAAACTCGGCAGCAGCAAGTGGGCGAAGCGCCGCCAGAAGCACTCCGAGGAAATCGACAAGATGGCGGAGGAGCTGCTCCAGCTATACGCCGCCCGCCAGCTCGCCACGCGCGAGCCTCACCCGCCCGACACGCGCCTCATGCGCGAGTTCGAGTCAAGCTTCCTCTATCAGGAAACGCCCGACCAGATGAAGGCGATCGTCGAGTCGAAGCAGGACATGGAACGCCCGCGGCCCATGGATCGCCTCGTGTGCGGAGACGTGGGCTACGGCAAGACAGAAGTCGCCATCCGCACCATCTTCAAGTGCACGCAGAGCGGTCGCCAGGCCGCTGTCCTTTGCCCGACCACGATCCTCGCCCAGCAGCACTACAACAACTTCCGCGAGCGCTTCGCCGACTATCCCGTTCGTATAGACATGATCTCTCGATTCAAGAAGCCGCAGGAAATCCGCGAGATAAAAAAGAAGCTCAAGGCCGGCGAACTCGACATCGTCGTGGGCACGCACGCCCTCCTCTCGAAGGACGTGGAGTTCAAGAACCTCGGTCTTGTCTGCGTCGATGAGGAGCAGCGCTTCGGCGTAAAGGCCAAGGAGCGACTCAAGGAGATGCGCACGGAAATCGACTTGTTGACGCTCTCCGCCACACCGATTCCGCGAACGCTGCACATGGCGCTGAGCGGGTTGCGCGACTTGTCGCTCATCACCACACCGCCGCCCGACCGCCAGCCGATCAAGACCAAGATCATCAGCTTCGAAACGGAGCAAATCGCGGAGGCCATCCTGCGCGAGCTGAACCGCGGCGGGCAGGTGTACTTCATTCACAATCGCGTCGCCTCCATCCAGGAGGTGGTCCGGCGCCTTCAGGAGGTCGTGCCGCACGCCCGCATCACCTTCGCGCACGGACAGATGAAGGAGGATGAACTGGAGGAGACGATGCTCAAGTTCATCGACCACCAGTTCGACATCCTGGTCTCGACGACCATCGTGGAAAGCGGCGTGGACATCCCGAACTGCAACACGATCATCATCAACCGGGCCGACGCATTCGGCCTGGCGCAGCTCTACCAGCTCCGCGGGCGCGTGGGCCGCGAGAAGCGGCGCGCCTACGCCTACCTGATCGTCCCGCAGGGCCGCCCCATCACCGAGTCGGCCGTGAAGCGTCTTCAGGCCATCGAGGAGTTTGCCGAACTTGGCGTGGGCTTTTCCATCGCCATGCGCGACCTCGAAATCCGCGGCGCGGGCGACCTGCTGGGCAAGGCTCAGCACGGCACGATTTCCGAGATCGGCTTCGAGCTTTTCTGCGAATTGCTGGAGGAAAAGGTACGCGAACGCTCGGGCGGGGAGAGTCGCCTGAGCCAGCAGGACATCGAGATCAAGTGGGACGCGAGCTGCTTCCTGCCGCCGCAGTACGTCCCCATCGAATCGCAGCGCGTGACCTTCTACAAGCGCCTCGCACAGGTGCGCGACGCCGCGGACCTGGAGGCCGTTCGCGAGGAATTGCGCGACCGCTACGGCGAGCCGCCCGAGTCGGCGCGCACGCTCCTCGCGAGCTACGATTTGCGTCTCGCGTGCCTTCCCCTCGGCATCGCTGGCATTCGCAAATCGTCCTTCAAGATTCGTATCACGCTCATCCAGCCGGTCGCGCACAAGCTCGAGCCGGTGCTCAAGAAGGCGGTCGCGGGCATTCCAGAGGTTCGCATGGTGGCGGCCGACGCGATGGACCAGTTGCTGCTTACGGTTGGTGAGAAGGTGGACAACGAGACCGCCCTCGCGACGCTGAAGACCGTGCTCGCGCGCGCCGCGGAACTGGGTGGAAAGGCAGGCGAAACGAAGACATGAGTTCCCCAGCAATCAAGCAGACATTGGCCATGAAGAAGTGGGCCGTCGTGGGTGCCAGCGACGATCCGGGCCGCTATGGTTACAAGATTTTCCGCGTGTTGAGGGACGCGGGTCACACTGTCTATCCGATCCATCCCACGCTCGCCGATATAGACGGTGTCGCGTGTCACGCCCGGCTCAGCGACCTGCCTGAAGTTCCCGAGGTGGTCGACATGGTCGTGAATCCTCGGGTCGGAATCAAAGTCTTCGAGGAGATCGCGGCGCTCGGCATTCGTTACGTCTGGCTTCAACCGGGCACGCGCAGCGACGAGATTCGCGAGTTCGCTCGGCAGCATGACATCACCCTCGTGGAGGATTGCGTGCTGGTTCGCATCGGCCGCGAGGAGGCAACGAATGGATGAGCTGGAGCAGCGCATCGCCGCCAACGTCGCGCGTGTCGAGGCCCGCATCGCGAGCTCCTGCGAGCGTAGCGGGCGGCGGCGCGAGGACGTGCTGCTACTCTGCGTGACGAAGCAACGCCCCGATGCAGCACTCCAAGCGCTGTATAGACAAGGCCACCGTGCCTTTGGCGAGAATCGCGCGCAGGAAATCCGCGAGCGCATCCCGTCGTTCCCCGCGGACCTCGAATGGCATTTCATCGGGTCGCTGCAAACGAACAAGGCAAAGTACCTGCCGGGGCTCGTGAGCGTGCTGCATTCGCTCGACCGGGCCGAACTCGCGCAGGCTCTCGACAAGGCGTGGCAGCGCCATCCCGAGCTGCCTCCGCTCCGTATCATGCTTCAGTTCAACATCGCTGAGGAGGCGCAGAAGCATGGCGCCGGGCAGGACGCGGCGTTGGACCTGCTGAAGGCGGTGGGGGAGTGCCAGCGCCTCCGCGTGGAGGGCCTAATGGCCATGGCGCCCTATGGCGAGGTGGCCGAGGCGTCGCGCCCCGTCTTCCGGGCCTTGCGGGAACTGCGGGATCACATGCAACAGACGACGGGAATCGCGCTTCCGCATCTTTCGATGGGAATGACAGGCGACTACGAGGTGGCGATCGAGGAAGGTGCGACGATCGTTCGCGTGGGGACAGCCCTCTTCGAGTAGCCAAGCGCGAAGGCCACCAGGCCGAGCCCCAGAGCCCCCAGGAACAGGCCCGCGCGCCACGAGAAGGGTCTATACAGCCACACCAGTTCGGACTCGCCTGCGGGGACCGTCACGGTGGTCTCCAGTTCTGGCGAATCGGCCGTCTCGACCAGACTTCCGTTCAGCCATACTTCCATTCCCGGGCCGAGGGTCTCGCGGACGCGGACTTCTCCGCCCTGGGAACTGAGTCGCAGTTTGCGGACATTGGGCGTTCGCTCCACCCATTCCACCGAATCCAGGCCAACGCCTGAAACTATTCCGGGCATATCGGAAAACGGCACGACGGAGCGTCCCAGCGTGGGAAAGTGCTCGGCGATCGGCTCCTTGCTGAGTGGCGCCACCACGAGACGCACGCCGTTGGCTTGGAACCAGTCCAACGTGTTGTACCCCAATCGGTCGTCATCCGCCAGCCGCGCGCCATAGGAGATCGGATGGTAGCCGCGCAGGCTCCGCCGCCCGAACAGGATCGGACGCAGCGACAGATCCGAGGCGGCGTCGTGCACGTCGAGGGCTCGATCCTTCTCTCCGAGCCACAGATCCAACTCGGTGGGGGAGAGGAAATCGCGCTGATATTGTGCCCATGGAAAGGCGAAAAGGAAGTGCATGTTCGCCGCGAGGAGTGAAACGATCCCGAGCGCGAGAACTCCTCCTGCCACCTGCGCGCGCCAGCGGAAGCGACGCGCGAGTTGCAAGGCGTGGGATACTCCGATGCCCGCCAGCACGGGAATGGCGAGCGCCGTTGCCGCGAAGAACGTTCCGGGACTGCGGAAGCTCTTGAAGCCGGGCGCATAGATGTATAGAAAGCTATACAATGGCGTATAGCGGCCGAGACCTACGACCAGAAAGAACCCGCCGAGAAGAAGCCACGGTGCGGCGCGGCGCCAACCGGCGCCGACCACCGATAGACAGGCGAGGGAGACGAACACGAGTCCCGCGTGGTCGCTGACGATACGCTCGCCCCACTCGCCGCGGTATTCATCGCCAAAGACCGACGATCCCTTGAAGCGAGGCATCACGAACTCGGCAATCTCGCCCGGCGGATAGCTTGTCTCGACAGCCTCCTCAAAGCTGACGCCGGAGGCCCGATTGGAAAGCGCGCTCATCTCGACCCCGGGAAGCAACTGCGGCCCAGCGGTGCAAAGCCCCACTGCAATCAATGCGATCAACCCCAGCACGGCAGGAGTGCGCCGCATCAGACTGCCGCGCCGCAGCGCCAGGAACCAGCCACCCATGACGACCGAGCACACCATCCCAAGCCACGCGATCTGTGGATGGCCACAGAGTAGCATCATCGCCAACCCGAACGCACCGGTTGCGATTCCTCCCATCAAATGGCGGCGTGCGGGTAGCCGCCCCACCTGGGTTGCTCCTGCAAGCATCCACGGGAGCCACGCGAGCGCCATGACCTTCTGGAAATGTCCCGCGTGGATCAGAGTCACCAAATGACCGGCCAGCATCCAGGCCACGGCGGTGAACAATGCCGGGAATGCACGCAGGCCGGTCACGCGCCCTAGGCGCAGTCCACCGAAGCCTGCGATGACTAGACACAGCCACCAAGCCGCCTTTTGTGCCTCGGGGAACTCGAGAAAGAGAAAGGCCCAGGCCTGTGGCGCAAACGGCGTCCAAAGGAACGAGCCAACGCTGGGGAGACCTCCCTGTACTTCAGCGATCCAGAGCGGAATCGTGAAAGGGGCGCGGGCGACCTGCTGCTGAATCCATACCTGCACCACCGCGTCGTGCGCGAAGGTGTCTCGCCCGTAGAGGAACCAACGCCCCGGATGGGTCGGATCCAGTGATCGGCTTGCGACGAACAACTGGACGAAGGCAAGTAGCGGTATAGCAAGATAGATTAATAGATGTCTATATCGCAGGAGCTGGCGTCCCATCAGTATTCCACCGACGCAATGGGCGAGAGCCGCAGGAGCCGCACGGCACGCTCCACCATTGGCTGCAATTCGGTAAACTCGCCCGATTGGCGGAGTGACCTTAGGACCTTGACCATGTCGCCGCGCACCTTCGCAGCGTCCTCGTATTTGAGCGCGCCGAGCGAGTAGCGAAAAAACTCCTCCAACTGGCGGAAAAACGGCCCCAGCTTTTCGTGCGATTGAAAGCGGAGGGCCAGCTCCAGCACCAGCCGTTGCGCGGCCGTGATGGGCTCCATTTCGACGGCACAATCGATGCCCCAGTAGATCTGAGCCCGCGGCAGCGTCTCCTCCACGGTGAGGTCCGGTTCGAGCAGCATGTAGCCAAGAGCCCCTATCGTCGCCAGCTTGCCGATGGCGGCGGGGAGCGCCTCCTCGGTAGCCGCGCCTAGCATGAGAGGCACGGGGTCCGAGTCGAGCGCATCAATCGTCGGGAGCGATTCGCGCAGGTGGCCATCGGGATCCATCACCACCAATTCGGCCAGGACGCCGCTTCGGATCGGATCAAGCCAGGGCGTGAAGGCGTTCTCGACCGGCGGAGCCTCGATCACCCCGATTACATGCAGGTTCTGGCGCACGACCTGGCCGCGAGCCTTCATGGCGGAGAGGAAGTGATGAAGCTCGTGCAGGCGCCACTCCTCGATGCTCGCGAGTGTTTCGCTCGATGGCTGGTTGAGGAAGTCCTCGATGTCTATACCAAGCTCGCGGGGAATGCGCTCGAGGCAGCTGTAACCAAGATGGGTCCAGCTGCGTGGGTCGCGGGTCGTGCGCGGGATTCGACGCAGGTCGAACACGATGCCATCGACGGGATGACCTTCGACGATGGCGACCAGAAGGTTTGAAAGGAAGCGGCGGAAATCGATCGCCGTCCAGCAGAACAGGCCCGGAAGCGTCGGAAACTGATTCACGCGATGGCGCCCACGCGACGTCCGAATGAGCCAGTTGCGATGACCCGCCGCCAGATTGCCCAGGCGGCGGGAACCCACCGCTCCTGCGCTCAGAAAATCAACGCCGAGGAAGACGGAGAGACCGGCCTCGTGGGCCGCCCGGAGCGCATCTCTTCCATGACAACCTGTGCCGCGCAGCTCTCCCGACTTGTCGGCCCAAAAGCACACGCTCCCCTCGCTTAGCACGGGAATCACCACCGCGTTGAAGCCGCGCTGGCGAATACGCGCGAAAAGTTCGCTTGGCTCCAGTTCCAGGAGCCACTCGCGCCGCACCTCGCAGCATTGCGTTTGAAGGGGGAAATCCATCGCCGTCACAGCAAGCCTCGACGCGATCAAGGAGGAGAAATGGGCACACAGGCAAGGTGGAATTGGTTGCGACTCGACTCCCTTCTCCCGACACTCCGTGACGATCACCCTCTCCACGGAGCGACCATCCATGCCACGTCCGCCCATCCTTGAGCAGTTGAGCCTGCAAGAGATCTGGGAATCGGGGAAGACATGGATCGACTGGTTGTCCTCCGCCGAGAGTGAGGAGAACGCCGAGAAGATGCGCGTCGCCTCCACGGTTTCCACCCTAACCCCGCCCATGCGCGCCTATCTGGAAGCGCTTCCCCGGCAGGTTCACGTGCTGGCTTTTGCCGAGGACTGGTGCGGCGACGTGCAGCGCTACGTCCCAGTCCTCGAACGACTCTCCGCCCACGCGCCAAACCTGCTGATCCGCTACTTCTCCCGTGAGGACCAGCCCGAGCTCTTCAAGCGCTATTTGACCAACGGCGGCGAGGCCGTGCCGAAGTTCGTCTTCACCAACCACGAGTTCGTTGAGTGCGGGAACTGGGGGCCGCTCCCCTGGTCGCTCCGCCTGCTGATCGCACGCGGCAAGGCGGCAGGCAACGTCGGTGCGGCGCGCAAGCGCGTTAGCCTGCATTGCGACGCGGATCCCGATTGCATGGAAGCGACCCGCGAGCTGCTGGAACTCATCGATATCGCCTCGGCGGCCTCGGTCTGATGGGTGGCATGATGCGTTTCTTCACCGAGCGGAACCTGATGTACGCGCTGATCGCAGGAATCGTGGTCGGCGTTCTGCTCGGGCTGATGGTGAGCACCGGTTTCGCCGGCGACTTCATGGCCTCCGTTGCGCGGTCGATCATCGACCGCATCGGCATTTTCGGAAACCTGTTCCTCTCCAGCCTCAAGATGATCGTCACTCCGCTGGTTCTTTTCTCGGTTACCAGCGGCGTCGCCACACTTGGACGCGGTGGCTCGATTGGGCGCCGCTTCGGCTTCGTGATCCTGTACTTTCTCGCGACGAGTTTCCTCGCTGTCCTGATCGCCATCTTTTACTGCAACATCGTCGGTCCTGGGCGAGGGGTCGACAGCGCGGAACTCATCGAACGCCTTCCAGCCGAGGAACGCGAGAGCGCGGCGAGGACCCAGCAGGGTATTGCCGAGAAGGCTCCCAAGACGATGGCGGAATTTGCCGACACCCAAATCCGCAACGTGCTCATGAATCCCTTCAAGTCGCTGGCGGAAACGAACCTGGTCGGCGTGGTGGCCTTCGCGCTGATGCTCGGCCTCGCGCTGGCGTCCGGTGGCGAGGCGGCGCGTCCCGTCATCGATTTCTTTGCCGCGATGGATAATGCGCTCATGCGCATCGTGAAGGTGGTACTGTGGCTCGCGCCGCTCGGCGTACTGGCGCTCGCATCGAAGATGCTCGCCTCGTTGGGGCTCGACGTAATCCGCCCGCTCTCCGCCTACTTCCTGACGGTCATCGCCGGTCTCGCCACGCAGCAATTCATCGTGTTCCCCGCGGTGGTCTGGATTTTTGCCCGCTACAATCCGTGGAAGCTGCTCATGGGCCTGCGCGAGGTCATGCTGTTCGCCGTCTCGACCTCCTCGTCCGCCGCCACGATTCCCGTCACGATCCGCGAAGTGGAAAGCAAGCTGGGTGTCGACGCGGGATCGGCGAACTTCGTGATCCCGATGGGAGCCACGATCAACATGAATGGCACGGCGCTCTATGAGGCTGCCGCGGCCATGTTCATCGCCCAGCTCATCGGCCTTGAGCTGACGCTGACCAATCAATTGATCGTTTTCCTCACGGCCACACTGGCGGCCATTGGCGCCGCGGGAATCCCCCAGGCGGGGCTGGTGACGATGGTGATCATTTTCAACGCTCTTGGGATTCCGCTCGAGTGGATGGCGCTCATCATCGTCGTCGACCGGCCGTTGGATCACCTTCGCACCGTGGTGAATGTCAGCGGGGACGCCGTGGGGGCCGTGATCCTCTCCCACCGTCAGGGGTTGCTGCGCCGCGATGTCGGTTCCCACGCCGCCGCGCCTTGACACTTCCTCGCCACCGTCCCTAACCTTCCACCGCAGTTCGTTGCTGGTCGACCACAGGAGAGCCACCTTGATTGAATTCGACATCAAGCGAACCGGGATGCTGTTCATCGTGTCCGCACCCAGTGGAGGGGGGAAGTCCACGATTTTGAAGGCTCTCCTCGATACCGACGCCACCCTGTCCTACTCGGTGAGTGCCACGACCCGCCCGCCACGGGAGACGGAAGTTGATGGGCGCGACTATCACTTCCTCTCGATAGATCGGTTCGAGGAACTGGTCGCACAAGACGCCTTCTATGAGTACGCGCAGGTACACGGCAACTACTACGGCACCCTCAAAAGCGAAGTGGACAAGCTGCTCGAGCAGGGCTTCGACGTGCTTCTGGACGTCGATGTGCAGGGGAGCCTCCGCCTGAAGGCAGACATGCCCGACTGCACCACGATCTTCATCCTTCCGCCGAGCATGGCCACGCTGGAAAAGCGACTCCGCGGCCGCAATTCCGACAGCGAGGAAGTGATCGAGCGTCGCCTCAACAACGCCCGCGGCGAAATCCGCATGGCCGAGCGCTACGACTACATCCTTCTTAACGTGAACCTGCCTGAGACCATCGAGAACGTGCGCTCCATCATCAAGGCCCAGCACTTTCGTTCCTCGCGAATCATCGTCCGCGACCCCGCCGGCAGCGTGCTTTCTCCCACGATCCGCTGAGTTGGTCCCGGAAGTCAGTCGAAGCATTTTCCTCGAGTTAACCCCGGGAATAGATGGTCCCCGGAGCCGTGGGGAGTTCCGATGTCCGGCCTGACCTTCGTTTACGACCTCGCCATTGTGGCCGCCGTCGCGGGATTCGCCGGACTTGCATGCAGACGGATCGGACTGTCCACCGTCGTCGGATTCCTCGTTGCGGGAATTCTCGTTGGTCCCTACACGCCTCCGTTTCAGTTGGTGCAGGACGCCGAGCAGGTGCGCGTTCTTTCCGACTTGGGATTGCTCTTTCTCGTCTTTGGCATCGGCCTCAGCTTCAGCGTCCGGCGGTTGCAGCGCCTCGGCATGGGAATGATCCTGGCCACGGCGATCGGGGCTCTACTGGTCCTGGCCGGTTCCCGCCTCGCTTCTTCCCTGTTTGGGTTCACCACGCAGCAGGGCCTCTTCATCGCCGCGGTGTTGATGGTGTCCAGCTCTGCAATCATTTCCAAGGTGCTGGAGGAGATCGGCTCGAACCACACGCGCTGGGGACAGCTCTCGCTCGGCATTACGCTGCTCGAGGACATCGTCGCGGTCGTGATGATCACGCTGCTCTCCTCGCTCTCGACCGCCGCGGGAGAGCAAGGCTCCCTGTGGCAGTCACTGCTTTCGTTCACCGGATTCGTCGCGGTGCTTTTCCTCGTGATCCTGCTGCTTGTGCCGCGCTTGCTGAGGCACCTCAAGGCAACCGCTACGGACGAGCTTGTCATGCTCCTCGTCGCAGGACTGCTACTCGTGCTGGGCTGGTCAGCGGTACAGCTTGGCTATTCGATGGCGCTCACCGCCTTCATCCTTGGCGCGATCATCGGCAGCACACCGCAGCGCCAGGACGTCGATCGGCTGTTCGAGGGGATGCGGCATCTCTTTGGCGCCGTGTTCTTCGTAGCGATGGGGATGATGTTCGACGTGAGCAAGCTCGCCGATTTCTGGGTGGGGTTGCTGGCGCTCGCTGCTGCGGCGTTCGTGCTCCGCATTCCCGCGACGGCCCTCGCTTTGGCCTTCGTCGGTAACGGCACCCGCGACTCGCTCCGCGCCGCCTTCTCGCTCACTCCGCTCGGCGAGTTCTCCTTCGTCATCGCCTTCCTCGGCGTGCAGACCGGCGTCATGCCGGAGGAGTTCTATCCCGCCGCCGTCGGCGCCTCCCTCCTCACCTGCATGCTGTCGCCCATGCTCATCAAGCGCGCCGAGCCAGTGGCACTCCGCGTCGAGTCGCTGATCCCGGCGAGGCTGCTCCAGAAGTTCGAGGACTACCGCGCTTGGCTCGCGAACGTCGAGCGCACCAGCTCCGCCAGCGACACTTGGCAACGCATGTCTGCCGTCATTGGCCGCACCATCGTTCACCTGCTCCTGATCGCCGGATGCCTCGCGCTGCTCACGCCGGCATACGAGTTCGCGCGCGAGAGCTACGGCCCGAACTTTCTCTTCCCATCCGGCACCACGATCCTCTTCGTCCTGGCCACGGGCGTCATCATCCTGGTGCCGCTTCTTTCCGTGTGGAGGAATCTCTCGATCCTATCGGGCCTCATCGCCGAGTCCACCGCGCGCGTCGGCACCGCCCCGGCGCTCCAGCGCGTCATCGAGCGCGGATTCACCATCCTGCTCTGTGCGTTGATAACGCTGTGGCTCCTCGCTGTCGTCCCCGCAGACGTCGTCGGCGCCCCCGCATTCGGCATCGTGATCCTTCTGCTGATCGTCACCGCGGTGGTGCTTTGGAGAAACTTGCTTGGTCTTCAGGAAAGCTGGAGCCAGCGCGTCCAGGAGGAACTCGCCCGGGAGGGTCTCCCGTCGCAGGAAGTGCCCCAGTGGAACATCCAGTCCACGCGCGCCGAGGCCGAATGGAAGCTGAACGTAAAGGAGATCGTCATCCCCGCCAACTCAAGCCACGCCGGCCGCCAGCTCCTTGAGCTGCGCCTCCGCAACCAATGGAGTTGCTCCGTCGTCGGCATTGATCGCCAAGGCTACGCCATCAGCAACCCATCCGGTACCGAACGTCTATACCCGGGCGACCGTGTGCTTCTCCTCGGCGAGGACCAGAACCTGGCGCAGGCCGCCGCATTCCTCAACCAAGGCGCCGAGCGGCCCGACTGGACCGACCTCTTCGACGAGCTGCTGACGGAACTGGTCACCGTCCCGCCCGTCGCTGCCTGTGTGGACAGCACGCTGCTCGATCTGGATTTCGCGAACCGCTTTCGGATTCAAGTGGGTGGCATCCGCCGCGACGGCGTCGAGACCCTGAGCCCCAGCGCCCAGCTCCGCATTCGCCCCGGCGACGAGCTGCTGCTCATCGGCACCCACGCCAACATCGCCCGCTTCCGCGAGTTCGTGGCGCAGGAGCTGGGTTAGTCTTCCTTCTTCCTCATGCGCCGCAATTGCGCGCCGAGCGAGTTGTCGTCGGGATCTTCCGCGCTGGCCGGTTCTGCGTCGCCGAATTGCAGCGCCTTGTGGACCTTGCCCGAAATGGGGCACTTGTCGTCTTCGTCAAGCTCGCACGCGGGAAAAGGCGGCAGCTCCAGCAGCAGCAACTCGCGCAACTGCTCCGCCGGTTCCACCGACTCGCCATCGAACCAAAAGCTGTTGTCGTCGAATAGTTCGGGATACTTTTCCGGCGATTTAAGGCGCTCGTCGGTCTGGTAGAGGAGCGTGACCTTCGCGCGCACGGGCACGCGCAGATTGTCCAGACAGCGCGAGCAGGGTGCCTGGGCCACCGTGTAGATGTCGCCGGTGATCAGCACGGACTCCTGACCCACCATGCGGAGCGTCAGCTCCACGCGGACCGGGTCGCTAAAAGTGTACTCGGGATCGTCAACGATCTCCAGGATTTCAGGGGCCACTTCCAGTGCGTGTGACTGGGGGCCATCCTTCAGTCGCTCCGTTTCGAACTTCAGGGGCGGGCGCGTGCTCATGGCGGCAAGGTACTCCGGGCATACTCCCCCGCGCGAGGCTTCTCTGCGCGAAGGGGAAAGGAATCTGGGTCTGTGGCCGCCACCCGTCAATGCCAACCGGCGAACAGGTGGGAGCGCCACACTCGGTTCATTCGCCTATTTGTTTGCGATTTAGAATTCCATTGCGCCCGGTCTCTTGCCCGTCGATGTTGAGATCGTTTTCATCGAACCAGCGGAAAAAACTTCCATGTCATTTCTTCGGATTCTTGTCCGAGTCTTGGTGTGCGGAACCCTTTTGGTGTCTGCCTCGGTCTGCTTGTCACAGACCATCGCGGACGAAGTTCCCCCATTCTCCTACGATGGTCCTTCGGTCGATCCTTTGCCGATGCTTGAAGTGGAGGAGCAGTGGGCGGGCGATCAGTCACTCCTCGGCCTTTCCCCGGGAAAAGCGTGGAGCGGCACCAAGTCCACCGAGTCAATTTCCTGCGGCGACAGTGATGAGCTGGGTTTTTTCTGCACCCTCCCGGGATGTACGGACGATTTCGATGGTAGCTTTCTGGGTGACGACTGGCGCTTCAGCCTGAGCGGGCCTCGTGTCGTCTCGTTGACGATGGAGGCCCCGACGTTCCAAGCGGTCTTGTCTCTATACAATCGATCCACAGGTGTGACCCTTGCAGGTGGAGTTACGGCTTCCGCGGGCGGGAGCGTGACCGTCACAATGCCCCTCCCCCCGGGCAACTACGGTGCCGTTGCATACCCCCGCTACATTGCCGACGTTGATTACTTCACCCCCTACTACATGAGCCTTTCTTGCACTGAGGCGAGGATCACCGACTTGATCCTCACGCCGACTGTCGGGAATTGCTCCGCGGAGATTACGGCGCCGCAATACGGTCAGCCTGTCGCCGTCGGGCTTCGATACCGGGTGGTCGGAGAAGAGACACTCGACTTGCGCTGGCTAGTTTATGTAAATAATGTTTTTGTTGCTGATACCTTCCTCCCCGAAACCGATCCGGGAACAACCTTCTGCGACACCGTTTCCGAGTCGCGGACACTCCCGGTCGGCACTTCGTCCGTGTATTCGGAGTTGTACGCCGTTGATCCTGCGACGGGAGCCCTCGTCCTAATGTCCTCCCGGACCGAGCAGTTTACGGTCACGGCTCCCACCGTCGATTTTGCTCCCGGCGTCCTACAATTTCTCTCAAGTCCCGCGCAGCCTAACTCGGTCCTGCCACTTCCATTCCGACCGGGTCAGGCTGTCTATCCTTCTGTTCAAGTGCTTGCGGCGGGTGTGACCAGCGCGTTGCCCTTACCCGAGCCAGTCGGCGGTCAGGTCGCCGCACTGTCCGTCCCCGTGCGGTTTTCCTTCAACGGACAGACAGTCGGCACAGCCACAGCCATCGTGACTTCCCAAGGTGGCGTTGCAACGTGTCAAACTCCATGGATTATTCCCGAGGACCCCGCTTCTCCTGGATTCGTGCCCCGCCCGTTCCTGCTTACCGTCGAAGTTGACTCGCCAAACACCCATTCCGAGACGAACGAACAGAATAATGTCGCCATCTACGATCTCCTGCCGCCGATCGATCTGTCCATCGCCAATTTCCGGTTCCTGCGTGATCCCAACGACCTAGGAACCGCGACGCCGACCCCTGCTGATGGGGACTTGCTTTACCCGGAAGTCTACTTCAACCACACGTTCCCAATCGCGATCAACGGTACCATGAGGGCCTACCTTACCGACAGCACTGGCAGTTCGGCGGTGCAGACAAGTGAGGTGACAGTCACGGCGCCCGCAGGGACCACGGCCACTCGTGCCGTTGGGGCCACGCCCCTCGTGTTTCGCGCCGGTCGATCCTATCTGTTCCAGGCCTTTCTGGATCCGGACGGCGCGTTCATCGACCCCAACCGCTTCAACAACTTCCACTCCGCCACCTATCTCATCCCGAACGCCGATCAGATCCCGCCCGTGCGCATCCCGGTTCGCACGGTCAGTGCAGGTGCCCCTGCGGGCGTTGCGAGGACGGCGGACGGTCGGCTGACTGCGGTCTTCGGTGGAGGTGGGGTCACGCTCCTTTCCGAATCCGAGCAGGGGATCGCCCGTCGACTCGAAGGCGAGCTGCGCGCAACGGTCGGCGCGGCGTTTTCCCCCACCGGGGATCGCGTCGCCGTGGCCACGCTCAGGAGCGGGGCGAGGATCTGGGAACTTGCGACCAATACGGTCAAGAAGGAGCTTTCCGGCAACCAGGACGTCTCCGCCATTGCCTGGTCCCGTGACGGATCGCGCATTGCGGTCGGCACGGATGGCGGGGTGTTGCTCCTCTATTCCGGCACCGCTCCATACGGCCTGCTCGCCACTTTGGCTCCCCACACAACCCGCATCCGCGCCATCGATTTTGACCCAGCGAGGAGCGTTGTCTATACAGCCTCGGACGACGGCGGGCTCATCGCCTTCGACTACGTGCAGGGGTTCTCACCCTTCGCAAAGCTCGTGGATCCGATCGGTGCCACGGCGCTGCTTCCCACCTCCACCGGAAAGCTCTTCGCCTGCGGGAGAGGGGGCACGGTGCGCTGCTTCGACCAGCAGTCCGGCACGGAGCTTTGGTCGTCGGCCATCGGCCAGCTTCACCCGTCCACGGTCGGCGGGGCTCAGTTCCCATCCGGTGCGTTCTCCCTCCAACTCGGCACAACATACCTGTACGCGTTCTTGGAAAATGGGATCGTTTCGAGGATCAACGTCTCCAACGGGACGGAGGTCAGCCACTTCGCGCCTACCAACATTACCCTGTTGGGAGTTCTCGATCCTCAATCGGACACGGGAACCTTCGCTTCCCTCACGGGTACCGTTGGCCGGTGGAATTTGGCCACGGGCGTCCGGATCGGCGGGGCCCTTCTCGACCAGCCCGGCAAGCTCTATGGTGCCGCTTACGCCAAGGGTGGCGCTTACTTCGTCGCCGCGGGTCAGGATACCAACCTGAATGTCTGGAGCACCGATGACTGGACGCTGAAAGCGCGGCTGACAGGAAACCAACAGCCAATCGTCGGGGTCGATGCGGCGGACTCGCAGCCGCTGGCTATCACAACTGGGCTCGATGGAACAGTGCGACTTTGGGATCTGGATGCATCGACACAGATCCGAAGCACCAGTATCCCGGGCTACCCAAGCACCCCCGCTTTCTCTCCCTCTGCGGATCGGTTTGCGGTGGCTTCCAACGTTGCATCCACCGGCTCGATCCGCGTCTTTAACGCAGCCACGGGAGCCAGCATCTCCACAGGTACGCTGGATGGCCCGGCCAGCGGTGGCGCACCAGCTTGGCGTGCCGATGGCGCGCGTCTCGCGGTGCCGCTTGCCGACGGTCGTGTCCAGATCGTCCTCCCCGCGTTCGGCCTCAATCAGGCACTCATCCCCACACCCTCGGGCATCGCCGGTGCAGCCACCTATGCGACTTACCGCGCGGACGGTAATCTGCTCGTCGGCTACGCCACCCCCGGGCAGCCGACGCTGGCAGACTACCCGATCATCGAGTGGAACGCCATCACAGGCCAGGAAATTCGCCGCCTCGGCGGCAATCGAATCGACGTGCAGGGCATCGAACTCAGCGCCGATGAGCGGCGGCTCATGATCACCGACATCTCAGGGGCCATCACCCTGCGTGACTTCGCCGCCGGAACCATCCTGGCGAACTATCGCGGGCATTCCGCCGGCAGTTGCCTGGCGCGCTTCTCGCCCAACAAGCCAACCATCGCCAGCGCAGGCACCGATGGCCAGGTCCTCCTGTGGCCCAACGAGAACAGCAATCGCTTCGAGGACAAACTCCTCATCGTCGCCGCAACCGGCGAAAGGAGCAACAACGGCATCAGCGCCGCCACCGTCCAGCTTTGCGACGATGCCTATCGAACGGCGCTCTACGTCGGCTACCGGCCAACAAACGTCCGACTGCTGTCGGCCTTCCCGGCCGCCCGCCATCGTTGGATGCCAGACGGCACCATCTCCCTGACAACCCTCGATACCAGCATCAACGACTGGGCCTCGAACGCCCGTCGGCTCACGATCCTCATGATCGGTCACGGCAACGTGGTTGGCTTTCCCATCGGCGACACATCGAACTGGGTCTTCGAGATGGATGGAACGACGGTTCCACCGCGATTCATCTCCGCACAGGATTTTGATGCGATTCTCGATCGCGCCCAAGGTGGCGTCGATCCCATGAAGGAAATAGTCCTGATAATGGATAGCTGCTACTCTGGCGGCTTCGTGAAGCAACTCGGCCAAAGCACGCCCGCCGATACCCGTCGACTCCTCTTCGCCAGCACCGCCGCCGATCGTCTCGCCTACTTTGATGGCTTCAGTGGCGGATTGTCCTTCACCTCCTTCCTCATGAATCGCCTTCAGAATGGGTCCAACTACACGGAGGCCTTCGCGGCGGCCCGCACCGACCTGTCATCCCTTGCCCGGGGCACCACCCCCGACGGAACCCGGCTTCCCTTGCAGGTCCCCGTCAAGGATCTGGACGGCGACGGATTGTCCACCGGCCTGGATGACGAGTTGGGGCGCGGGTACTACTTCGGGAGTGCCCTCGGCCGCGGGAGCATCCCGCCATCGATCCTGTCCGTTGCCCCCATCCCGGACGTCTCGGCGCCCCAAGACGTTACTCTCCTCGTCTCCCTGGCGCCGGAGACCCCCGCCACTTCCGTCACCGCATGGCTTTATCGCGACCAGGACACCTATCAGGAGGGTCAGCCCATCGTCGCCGGGCAGAAGATCGACCTGGCGCCCCAGGTCGGTTCTGATCGCTGGCAGGCCACTATCCCGGCATCGGCTCTCTCCCCCAATTCCTCCTACACCATCCTGACCATTGCCACGCGCAACGACGTGATCGCATCCGACCGCGTTGACCTGCAATCCAACGCCGTCCCCGCAACCTTTGCCGTCGGCCAGCCCACAACCACCACGGCCCCATCCGGCTGGATGATCAAGTGAGAGCATTCCGGCCCCCTTTCGCTTGCTCCATGCGCGGGAGGCGGGATTTGTCGTGGTGTCGTCAGGATCATTCCGTCCAAAAGCCCCGTCATGAGTTCTGCTCCTCCCTCCACGTTGACTGTCACTGTGCTCGGTTCCGGGACGTCGGCGGGGATTCCTGTCGTGGCTTGTGACTGCGCCGTTTGTCGCTCGACCAACCCGCGCAACAATAGGCTTCGTTCCAGCATTCTCATGAGCGGCGAAGGCGTCGACCTGCTGGTGGATTGCGGTGCGGACTTTCGACAGCAGGCGTTGCACTTCGGCATCGGTCGGCTGGATGCGGTGCTCCTCACCCACGCTCACAGCGACCACATCGCCGGCATCGACGAGATTCGTCTATACAACTGGAAGCAGGGAGCGGCCATTCCCTTCTTCGGCACGGCACCCACGTTCGATAGTCTTCGTCGCCGCTTCGACTATATCTTCGAGCCCATGCAGGCGGGTGGCGGGGTACCGCAGCTCGACATGCGAGAGATCGACCGCGAGGCGTTCGAGGTCTGCGGCCTGCGTGTCACACCGCTTCTGGTGATGCACGGAAAGCTCCCGGTCACCGGCTTTCGCCTCGGTGACTTCGCCTACATCACCGATGCCAGCTTCATCCCGCCGGAGACGCTCGATCAGCTTGCGGGCGTGCGCTACCTGATCCTCAACGCGCTTCGCTACAAGCCCCATCCCACGCACTTGAGCATCAGCGAGGCGACGGAGATCGCGCTTCGCATCGGCGCGGAGCGCACCTACTTCACGCACATCAACCACGACCTGGATCACGACGACGCGAACAGCGGCCTGCCGCCCGGTGTTGAGTTGGCCTGGGACGGCATGCGCTTCGACATTCATCCCGAGGCCTGGTGATGGCCTGGAGCGAGTCCCGCCCACTGCTCGCGCGCCAGTTCGTGCGCCTCGGGCGACTTGGGTGGAGATTCTGGCTCGGCGTCGTGGTCGCGTGGATTGCCGTCAGTTGGTCGCTTCGCGTGTGGGCGCTCGACTCACTATTCCTCGGCGGCTTCGGATTCGCGGCGGAGCTATTGCTGAGCCCGCTCATCTTCGTGCTGCGTATAGACGTCGCGCTGGCGATCCTGCTCCAGATCCAACTCTGGCCGCGCGACGAGTGGGAGCGCATGGCCCCTCAGCTTCGCCTCACGGCGCTCACCAGCCGGAGCCTCCTCGTTGCGCGCACAATCCCGACGCTGGCGGTGCTCTTCCTCCTCAATACCCTGAGTGCCCCCTATTTCTACAGCGACGTGGCATTCATGCGATTCGGTGAGGAACGCTGGGCCGAGATGCTCGTTGGCGCACTCTCGGCGCTTGGCGCATGGTTCGAGGACCTTACCTTCGCCGCGGTGTGTGTGTTATGCGCGGCGCGTCATTTGGCGGCCACCGAAGTCCCAGTGACCACTGCCTTGTCGCGATCATTGATCGGGATTGCAGTGCGGGGGTTGTTGATCGCCGTCGTCGCCTCCAGCCACGAGCTGGTCGCCGCCGGGTTCTTGGTCCTGTCGTCGAGCTTCGGATACTCGCTCAACCAGACGGCGCTGTTTCTCGCGATCTCCCTGGCTCCCGTCGCCTTCGTGCTGGCCTTGGAGGTCTGGCTGATCTTCCGACTTTGGCGTGCCACCGCCCGCGAGTTCGAGGAGCGGTGGGGGAGCGAGGCGTTCGGTTGAGCTTGTCAGGAGGGAACGAAGGTGCCTAGGTTCCTAGTGTGCGGCGACGCTGTGTCTACCATTTCAAGCTGAGGCTATCTTGGAGATGAAAACAATTCGTGCTGTGTGGGAAAACGGAGTCTTCCGCCCAGAAGAGCCCGTCTTGTTGGCGGAGCACGCCCGGGTCGTTGTCACTCCTGACATGGCGAGTCCGCATGATGGACCTGTTGGCGTGCCTGTGGGCACAGTTGAGCATTTGTTCGGGCAGCTTCGTTCCTGGCCCGGGGACCCCGTGCAGGGACAGCGGCGTCAGCGTGACGGGGATTGGTAACACAAACGAGCCTTACTCTGTCCCGGCCACCCCACCGAACAAATCAGCTTCACCGCCCTGAATCAGCAGGCTGGCGGGAACCGGCAGGCCGAGGTGCTCGTAGGCGGCAGGGGTAGCCACGCGACCGCGCGGCGTCCTCGCCAGCATTCCTTCCTGGATTAGGTAGGGCTCCACCACGTCGATGAGGGTGTCCTCGTCCTCGGAAAGCGCCACGGCGAGAGTGTTCAGTCCCACCGGGCCGCCGTGGAAGCGCTCCATGAGGCACCGGAGGAAGGCGCGATCCTGCGTGTCGAGCCCGCGCTGGTCCACCTCCAGCAGTTCCATCGCCTCGTCCGCCACCTTGGCGGTCACGCGACCATCGTGGCGTACCTGGGCGATGTCGCGCACGCGCCGCAGCAGCCGGTTGGCGATGCGCGGCGTGCCGCGCGAGCGAGCTGCCACGTGCACGGCACCGGCCTGCTCGATTTCCACGCCGAGGAGCCCGGCGCTCCGCGTCACAATTCGCGCCAGGTCGGCCACGGAATAGAACTCCAGCCGCAGCGTGATGCCAAAGCGGGTCCGCAGCGGACCCGTCAGCATTCCCGCCCGCGTGGTGGCGCCAACCAAAGTAAACGGTTCTAGATCCAACTTGATCGACTTCGCATGAGGGCCCTCGCCGATCAGGATGTCGATCTTCCGATCCTCCAGCGCCGGGTAGAGGCACTCCTCCACCACCCGATTCAGGCGATGAATCTCGTCGATGAAGAGCACGTCACCGGCCCGCAACTCCGTCAGGATCGCGGCAAGGTCGTCTTTCCGCTCGATGATCGGGCCGGAAGTCGAGCGAAGCGTCGTCCCCATCTCCGCCGCCACGATGTGGGCGAGGGTCGTCTTGCCGAGTCCGGGCGGCCCGTAGAACAGCACATGGTCGAGAGCTTCTCCGCGAAGACGCGCCGCCTGTACAAAGATCTTCAGCTTCTCAACAATGGGTCCTTGACCCACAAAGTCCCGGACGGACTGCGGCCGAAGGGCGCTTTCCACTTCCCGTTCGCGGAAATCATCGGATAATTGGCCGGATGCGTGTGACTTGCTCATGGACCGAGTCAACAGCTCTCACCCCTGTCCCGTCAAAAGGATTCGGTTACCCCATTTTTCAGGGGAAACCCGCAGTGCTCGGGGCACTTTTTCGCGATGTCACCCGACGGAAACGCCCCACAGCTCGCATGTAAAGCCCCTTTACACCACTGGGTGTATTGGAGTTGCCGAGTTTCTCAAGGCAACCTGATTCAACAAATCAGATAAATCGCTTAATTGGTCGGGTGGGTACCGCGCCGCTCCGGTGTTTCGGCGGCGTTCAGGCGGAAGGCGAGCGGCGAAGACGGCGTTTTTTGGTTGCCTCATCTCAGTGCCAGAGGTGATTCCCTACACTCAGCAGCGTCGCCCGAACTCGTGCATTGGTGAAATCCTACCGCTCCCACCCGAGTGTGCCACCGGAAATCGCCACGCAACGATGCAGGCCGCGGCGAAGCTTAACCGCCTTCGAAACCGACAGCGGAGTGCTCAGAATCGCAGACGAGCCAGCACTCTCGAAACCGTCACCGTTGTATCAGAACCAGAGCCTGAAACCGGGATTATCCCAACCCATCACCCACCTGCCAATTAGAGAAAGGGAATCCGAGATGAAGAAGAGCTCACTGCTCCTGCTTTCGCTCGCCATTCTTGGTTCCGCGGCCAGCGCCTCCGCGACGACCATTTACGTGAATGACAACTGGGGCTCCGCCCCGAACCGCAGCTTCGAAACTTTCCCGTACGAAGATCGCGCGGAAACCCGTTATTTCCTGCATGTGAACACCGCCGGCGGCAAGTTCTACAGCCAGGACAAGTTTGAGATCAACGAGGCCGATGGCTCCGTGACCGCCACCGCCGGACCCGCCGAAGATGGCGCCGCCAACGGCATCGACTACCTCGAAACCGGCGCCGAGCAAGGCAAGGTCTACTTCGATAACACCGGCTTCAGCTACAACGTCACCCCGTCGACGACTTTCGACGACCCGACGACCGATGCCACCGAGTCCCTCAACCTGGTTCTCGGCACCAACGCCTTCGGCAACATTGGCGACGCCATCTACGCGATCGGCGCCGGAACGGCTCAGGGCTTTGATGGCACGGGTACCGCCACCGGCACGGCGAGCGACGTCAACCGCATCGTCGTTCTCGGCGGTATTTACTACGAGACCATCTGGTTCCCCCGCAACAACCACAACGGTGCCGGGACCTCGGTATACTACAACACCACGATCACCAAGCGCGCCTACGGCGCTTTCCCCACCAACCTGACGATCGCCTCCTTCCAGAATAAGCTGCGCTCCAACGTGGTTATCGAAGGTGTGCCGACCGACAAGGCGATCTTCACCCGCGGCATCTACTCTGACAACGCCGTGGTCGAGGGCCTCACCATCAAGAACCTCGTCCTGAACGGCATCGTCGGCTCCACCTCTGGCGTCACCGCTGGCAACGGCGTTCACCCCTCCGGCTACAAGAACACCGGCGGCGCCTCCGAGCAGGACGTCATCAAGTTCACGGGCATCTACTATCCGAACCCGGGCCTGCCCCAGACCGTGTTCCCGCCGACGGCCGCCTCGGGCGTGCCCGTCAACAGCGGCGGTTTCGTGAAGGACCTCACAATCACCAACGTCCTGATTGACGGCCAGAAGATCCGCGTGCCCTTCCAGAGCAAGCGCGCCGTGAATGCAGCGATCACTCCCGCCTACACCACGCTCCCCACCCTGAACAACCAGGTCGGTTCCGGCGGCGGACGCGGTGGTATGGTGCTCGCCGGTCTCTACGGCACCTTCACCTTCACCAACAACACGCTCACCCAGCTCCGTTGCTTCACCACTTTCGACATCATCAACAGCGGCAATAACAAGGCCTCTTGGAGCACGGTGACCTTCGAAGGCAACACGATCAATGACGTGTGGGGCTCCTCGGCCATCCGCGGTGAAGATCCCGCAACGAGCGCCAGCAATCCCGCCCCCAGCGCGACGCTCGCAAACTACGCGTCCATCAAGAACAACACCTTCCGTGGTCTCTGCCAGGGTCTGATCACTGTCTACGTCGATGACGCCGGCACGCTCCGCCCCTACAACCCCGCCACCGACGGCACGTTCGACTTCAGCACCACCTTCCCCGCCTACATTCAGGATCACTTCACCCAGGCCGGCGGCTTCCTCAAGCTGTTCAACATCCGCACCGCCGACGTCTTGAACAACAGCTTCATCAACGCCGAGCCGACCCGCGACTGGTTCCAGAAGGCCGTCCAGGTCCCGATCGGTCACCCCGATTACATCCCGATGGGTGCCGGCATCCTCTGCCGCGACCTGGGCAACTCCCAGACCTACGCCGGCCAGAGCTTCGCCAGCTACGACCGTTCCACCTACAACATCATCGGCAACCTCTTCGAGCGCATGTATCAGGGCGTCGCCACCGACCCCGCCACGACCGACGGCAACTTCATCCCGCAGGGCGTCATCAAGGGTAACAGCTTCATTCGTTGCCTCAGCGGCGTCTACTTCTACTCGGGCGCCATCACGTCCACCAGCTTCGACATCAGCAACAACATCTTCACCGAGCTGACCGAAGACCCCGCCGGTATCGGCGTGGGTGCAGGCTCCAACACCAACATCAACGCTGGCATCGTTCTCGACGCCAACTCCACCGTTCTCGCCAACGACCCGACCCCGGCCAGCGCCGTGCTGAACGCGGACGACAACTACTTCCAGGGTACGGCTCCTGCCTTCATCGAGAACTCGACCGCACTTGATGACACCAACATCGACGGTGAGCAGCCCGCAGACCAGCTCCCCACCTTCCCCGTCCTCGATAGCGATGGCGACGGCATCAACGACGACGCCGAAACCGCTCTTGGAACGAACCCCAACAACGCCGACAGCGACAACGACGGTATCCCGGACGGCGTTGAAGTCCGCCTCGGTCTGAATCCCCTCGTGATCGAGTCCAACACCGACACCGACGGCGACAAGATCCCCGATGCGGTGGAACTCGTCCTCGGCACCAACGCCAACGATGCCGACACCGACAATGACGGTATCCGCGACGACTACGAAGTGCTCGTTGGTACCGATCCGACCAGCGCCAGCCAGACGCCTTCCTTCGGCGACGCTGACGAGAACGGCACCACCAACGCCACGGACGCGACCAAGATCCTGGAAGCCTTCCTCCAGATCAGCGTCCTCAACGTCACCAACCGCGACCGCGTGGACATCAACCGCGACGGACGCGTGGACAACGTCGACGCCGTGATCCTCTATCAGCGCACGCTCGGCAATATCCCCTACGTTCCGTTCCCATAAGAACTGAACCAAGGAACAACAGCCAATCAGCGCCGGGATGGCTTCAGGGCCTTCCCGGCGCTCCCCCTCGACTCCACCTCCCCTGAGAGACCTACAAAGGAGAACTAAACGAACATGAAAAAAGTGACAACCATCCTCTCAACCTGTCTTGCTCTGGCCACCTCGGTCGCATTCGCAGGTTCACCAAACCTAACGATCACCGCCGAACGTGTCAGCTCTAACTCCGTGAGCGCTGGCGAACCACTCGTCGTCAAGTTCTCCATCACCAACAATGGGCCTGATCAGGCACCCCAGTCGGCCACCTTCCGTATCCGTTTTGACGATACCTACCTGACCTGGGTTGGCGCCACCAACCTGCCCAACGATGCCGGCTTTGCCACTGGTGTCACCTACGGCTCCGCGCAGTCGGACGGCGACATGGGTGCTCCGGTTACCTCCGCATCCCCCGACAGTGACGCCAGCGCCCTGCCGGACTATGTCGACCTGGCCACCATCGGCCCGCCGACCTTCCCCGCCACCATCAAGACCCCGATCCTGGCCTACGCCAAGTTCACCGTGACGGCAGCAGGTCAGGCCGCGTCCAACTTTCAGGTCGCCGCGGACGTCAAAGATGCGAGCACAAACCACTTTCCCGTGATCAGCCTCGCTCCCCCGGCCGTAAACAGCCTTGACGGTGTTTCCGACGCCAACCTCACCTTTGCACCAGCCAACATTACCACGGTGAGTGATTGGACCCTCCTTGGCGAATAAGGGCTTGCCTCGGAGTCCGTACTCTCTGTAGCAATTTTGGACACCATTCAGAAGGACCAATTCTTGGAGAAAACGATGATGGTCTTAAACCCTCGATACATCATCCTCGCTCTGTGGCTCTCCCTGGTCATGGCATTCCATGGTCAGGGATTTGCCGATGCCGTCGTTTCGACGCGCATCGCGAGTGGAGATCCTGCCGTTGCAGGTTCCACTTTCACAGTAGCGGTGGACGTCGACAGTGATGCCGAGCTTCCGCACGCCGTAGCGCTGAGGCTTAGCTACCCGACCGATTCCGTCGAGTTCCTCGGCGTAAACGACGGGGTCCTGGGAACCGCCTCGGCCAGCAACGCCATGGGCGTCGCTCCCAACGTGTTCCGCAACATCGCCACCATTGGCGATTCCAGCCACGGAACTTCCACCACGCTTGCCTTCACGGTTGATTTCCGCACGCTCGTGAATGCTGCGGAAAACTTCGACATCACCGTCGACGCCGACAGCAACACGCCGGCGAACGTCATTGGTGCCGATCCGTTTCCGACGCTGACTGCCACCTACGACAGCAGCGCCACCACGGGCCTCGCCCCTGTCATCCCCTCCGCGATCATCAGCACGTCGCTCGCCAGCTCTCCTTCTGTTGGCGGTGACCAGTTCGATGTGGCGGTGGCTGTCAGCAGCAACCCGTTCACACTCGTCCCGACCTCCTTCTCTGCTCGCCTGACCTACGACGCGGCCCTCGTTAGCTACGTCGGCTTCACCGATGGCGACCTCGGACCGGTTTCGGTCGGCAACGAGATGGGCACCTCGCCCAACAACTACCGCGATATCGCTTCGCTCGGCAACATTCCCAACGCGAACCTCCTGGCAGCCCTCGGCACCTTCACCTTCAAGGTGAATGACTGCATCACTGGGCCGGCCAGCATCGCCATTGGTGTGGAAGCCGATCCCTCCGCTACCGCCACCCTGATCGAGGTCGACGTGCCGAACAGCACCGTCTCCGAGATCCGCAGCGCGTTCGACAGCACCGCCACCGCGGCGATTGCTGCCGACAAGGCCGCTGACGCCATCGCCTTCTCGGTTCCCTCGATTGCCACCTCCGGCACCGAGCGCGAGTCTGTCGCTAGCGTTTCCGTCTCTCTCAACAACCTGGTCGCCTGCCCCGTTGACGTCACTCTGGTCTCCGACCAGTCCTGGCTCTCCGTGGTGCCGAACTCGACGACCGTCGCCGCCTCCGGCTCCGTCCTCGTCAACCTCAACGTTGACCCGGGCACGCTCCCCGCGGGCTCTTACAGCGCCAACGTGACCGCGACGTCCGCCGACGGGTCCGGCTCTGCCGTCCTCGTTGTCGACCTGACCCTCAACTCGCTTCCCTCCGTTCTGGTGGCCACCAGCGTCACCAACGCTCCCGCCACCGCGGGCGACATCTTCACGGTCGGCCTGACCGTTGCCGACAACCCCACGACGGGCCTTACCCCGACTGCGGCTGTCGTTCGCCTGAACTTCGACTCTGCCGTGGTTGACGTCCTTCCCGGCAGCCTCACCAGCGGCGACCTCGGTCCTGCCTCCATCAGCCCCGTCCAGGGCAGCTCGCCCAACAACTGGGTGACGATCGGCACGCTCGGCGACGTCAACAATGCCAACGAGCTTCCGGCCATCGCTTCCGTTTCCTTCCAGGTTAAGGAATGCCTCACCGGAACCACCTCGATCTCCATCATCGCTGGCGAGGACAACTCTGCCGCCAGCCCGCTGCTCGACGTGATCGTTGCTCCGCCCGCGCAGAACAAGATTCTGGCCACCTTTGACTCGGCAGCCACGGCTGCCCTGTCCGCCGAGCCCGACGCTGCCGACTTCGCGTTTGCCAGCGCCTCTGCTGACTTCGCCGGCATCGAGCGCGAGTTCGCCGCCACCAATGCTTCCGCCACCCTCAACAACCTGACCAACTGCGACACCGACGTCACCTTCACCTCGAGCGACTCTTGGCTCACGGTTAACACGACGTCCGGCGTCCTCGCTGGCGCCGGTTCCCTCTCCGTCGACTACACGGTCGACCCGGGCAACCTCCCCGCTGGCGTCTATTCCGCGACCATCACGGCCGTCGACGCTGCCAACACGGCCAGCGCCGTCTTCACCGTCAACCTGACCCTCTCCAGCCTCCCGGTTGTTGAAGTTGCCACCAGCCTCGACGTCACCCCGGCCTCCGCCGGCGATCAGTTCAACGTCACGGTTGCTGTCTCCGATAACCAGACCACCATCACCCCGACCGCCGCTATCGTTCGCCTCACCTTCGACGCCTCGGTCGTGACCCCCGTTGTCGGCTCCGCTGTTTCCGGCGACCTCGGCCCGGTCAGCGTCAGCAACGTCTCCGGTACCTCCCCCAACAACTGGGTGACCATCGGAACGCTCGGTGACGTCAACAACGCCTCCACCACGCCGGTCATCGCCACGGTTACCTTCGAGGTTGCCGAGTGCTTGACTGCCACCTCGACTCTCAACATCGTCGCCGGTGAAGATCCCTCCGCTCCGAGCCCGCTGGTCGACATCGTTGTCGCCCCGCCCGCCACGAACAAGATCCTCGCCACCTTCGACTCGAATGCCACTTCCGGCATCTCGGTTGATCCGGACGCCATCAGCATCGCGTTCGTCCCCGCTGGTCCGATCGACCTGACCGTCAACCAGGGCAGCACCACTGCCGATGAGACGGTTCAGCTCTCCAACACCGCCAACTGCCCGACCTCGGTTACCCTGACCAGCGACGCCGCATGGCTCTCCGCTGCGCCGGTTTCCGCCACTGTCGCTCCTGGCGTTGACGTTGACGTGACCCTCTCCTTCGACACCGCATCGCTCGCTCCGGGCAGCTACACCGGAACGGTCACGGCTACCGGCACTCTGGGCGCCGTCTCCTCGATCACCGTCAACCTCACGGTCATTGAGAACGCCGTCATCGCACTCAGCACCAACAGCATCATCCAGACCCTTGACGCGGGAACGTCGACCACGGCGACCTTCGTCGTCAGCAACATTGGTGGCCGCGCCCTGAACTTCACGGCCAGCGACGACGCTGACTGGATCTCCCTCAGCCCGGAGGTTGGTTCCCTCGCCCCCGCCACCAGCGACACGATCACGGTTGTGCTCGACGCTTCGAGCCTCCTCGCCCGCATCGCTCCCTACACGGCAACCATCACGGTGGCTGACGCCGCCGCGAACAACTCGCCCCAGACGATCAGTGTTGCGCTGACGGTCGTTGGCCAGCCGACCATTGCGGTCGCTCCTCCTTCCATCACCCGCACAATCAACGAGGGCACCAACGCCGCTCCGACGTCGCTGACTCTCAGCAACACCGGCACGGACGTCCTGAACTACACGGCCACCTCGACGGCCGCTTGGGTTTCTGTTGCTCCGAACGGTGGCAGCGTTGCCGCCGGCGGCTTCACGAACCTCAACGTGACCTTCAATACCGCCGCTCTGCCGCCGACCGCTCCGGGCACTCCGCTCACCGCGTCGATCATCGTTGCCGACCCGAACGCCACCAACGGTCAGGTTGTTGTCCCCGTCACCTTGACGATCAACAACGTGATCGACCCGGCTGTCATTGCCAGCACGGTCATCAGCGGCAACCCCTGCGTCCCGGGCAGCACCTTCACGGTTCGCTATCAGGTCGCCACCAACGGTGAGACGGGCCTCATCGCCCGCAACTTCACCTTCGCGGTTGAATACAACACGAACGCCATCGAGTTTGTCTCCGCAGTCAAGGGCCAGCTCGGTAACCTCGACGTTGTCAACAACCCGCCTGTTGCAACCCCGCCGAACAATGCAACGCACGTGCTGACGAGCAACTTCTTCTTCGGCAACCCCACCAATGCGACCCCGGTCCTGGCTGACGTAACCTTCCGCGTGAAGGAAACCGGCTTCCTCGCACCGTACAGCATCACGATGGCCTCCTTTAACGGGAACTTCCCGCTGACCGGTGGCCTGCCCAACACCTCCATCGGCAGCACGCGCATCGACAGCATCTTCGACGCGTCCGCTACCTCCGGCTTGGGCCTCTGCCCGATTCTGGAAGTCAACCCGCTTGACTTCGCCCAGACGATCGACATCGGCAACGATGCCGCTTCTGAGCAGTCCATCGTCGAGAACCTCGGCAACGTCGATCTCAACTACACTGCCACCTCCAACGTGGCTTGGATCACCCCGACCCCCGCTTCTGCCACGCTCGCTGCTGGCACGAGCACCACGCTGACCCTGAACTTCAACACCGCTGGCCTCCCCGGCGGCGAGTATGTGGGTGTTGTGACGATTGCCGACGCGGCCGCCGTCAACAGCCCGCTCGAAATCACGGTTAGCATCACCATCATCGATCCGAACCCGCCGGTCCTCGGTCTCGACCGTACCGACATCGCCGTCGCCATCGACGAGCGCACCAACGCAGCCGACGAAACCGTTGTCTTCAGCAATGATGGCATCGGTGGCGCCCTGACCTACTCGCTCTCCAGCAGCGCCCCCTGGCTCTCCGCCGGTCCCGCCGCTGGCATCATCGACGCGGGCACGACCTCCACGGTTACGCTCTCCTTCAACACCGCCGCGCTGGCACCGGGCTCTTACTCCGGCACCATCACCGCGACCGGTAACTTCACCAACTCTCCGCAGACCATCAGCGTCGACCTCACGGTCAACGACGTCGTGACTGCTCCGGCCGACACCATTGCCTTCGGCTTTGATGCCAACAATGAAGGCTGGTCGTTCTTCAGCCCCGCCCTCAACCTCACCGGCATCGGAATCTCCGACATCGGCACGAGCAATGAAGGCGCGATCGCCGGCTCCATCGACCTCGTCACCAGCACGACCAAGACCTTCGCTTACTGGTCTTCGCCGCGCTTCGACATCGTCACCGACACGGACAACGTGACCCCGGGTGCTGTGGCCATCGGCGGCACGTCTGGTTCCGACTCCCTGTTCCGCCTCGCTGTCAACGTCTCCACCGACGTCACCTCTAAGGCTCTGGTTCCGACCTTCCGCCTCCGTACCTCGGCGTGGGATTGGCAGCAGGCTGACGTCCTCGTGGTGACCTCGACCGACATCGCTGGCAACTCCGGCATCGAGTACCTGCCGGATGCAGCTGGCCGTGACTACATCCAGTACTTCACGCAGCCCGCTGGCTCCAGCAGCTTCCGCGTCGACTTGGATGTGACGAACTTTGACCCGCTGGATCAGGCCGCTTCCGTCCTGAAGATCAACGGCGTCGAAGTCGCTGCCTCCTCGCAGACCGACTTGGCCTCCTCTGGCAACGAGACAGAGGTCGTCAACCTCGACCTGACCAGCAGCAGCGCCGGCTTCACCTCCGGCACCCTGCCGCTGCTCTTCGGCGAGCCGATCTTCACCGCCGATGCCAACGGCCTCGGAATCACCGGTGTTGGCAACGTGACTAAGGGTGCCAACCCTGACGACCGTTTCCCCAACCCGCTGCCTGTCGTTGACTACGGCGCTTGGGAACTCAACGCGTTCGACGCGACCTTCACCGCTGGCACGACTTATCGCATCGACTTCACCGTCGGTACGAACGCCACCAACGTGATGGACGTCCCGACGTTCCGTCTCCGTACCAACGCCGCCTCGCAGGTGTTCGCTTCCTACGTGAACATCAACTCGAGCAACGGTGCCTCGAACATCCCGACGGCTGGCAACCCTGTCACCTACTCGATGTTCCTCGAGGCTCCGGCCGAGATCGACGGCGACTTCTGGATCTTCGCCTTCGAGTACATCTACTCGAGCGATACGGATGACAGCCGCGATGCCGCCATCTTCCTCGAAAACCTCCGCGTCCGGGCTTACTAATTACGTAACCCACGCAAGAAAACCTCTCCTGAATCCCCCCTGGGCTTGCCCGGGGGGGATTTTCATGATGGCCTCCCAGTCATGACACCACCTCCGGTCTCCATCGTCGTCCCCATCTACAACGAGGAACGAGGCCTGCCCGACGGCCTCCCCGCACTGCTGCAACTCCTCGACGGGCTTCCAGCCGGAAGCGAACTGCTTCTCGTCGATGACGGCTCGACCGATCAGACCGCACATGTTCTCGACGAGGTGGTCGCTGCCAATCCCGGGCGCCCCATCCGGCGACTCTCCCACTGGCGCAATCTCGGGTACGGCCGAGCTCTCAAGACCGGCATTCGAGCTGCGACGAACGAAGTCATCGTCATCAGCGACGCGGACGGCACCTACCCGACCGCGGCCATTCCTACCCTGCTTTCGTGCTTTGTGGACGAAGAGGCCGCGATGGTCGTCGGGGCCCGCCCCGTCGGTCAGCAACCGGCCATCCGCCGTCCCGCGAAGGCGGTTCTCCGCTGGCTTGCCGAGTACCTGACCGGTGCCCGTATTCCCGATCTGAACAGCGGTCTACGGGTCATGCGCCGTTCCGACTGCCTCCGTTTCGAGAACCTGCTCCCCAACGGCTTCAGCTTTACGACAACCATCACCATTGCACTGCTGTCCTCGGGCGAGAAGGTCCTCTATCATACGATCGAGTATCGGAAGCGGATTGGGAATTCCAAAATCCGTCCCTTTGCCGACACCATCAACTTCCTGATCCTCATCATGCGGACCACGCTGGCGTTCGATCCGCTCAAGGTCTATGGCCCCATTGGCCTGCTGCTGCTCGCTGGCGGATTGGTCCTCTTCGTCCTCCGCCTGATTCTAACCCATCCGATCGGCATGGTCACGACTGTGGTGCTGGTGACCGCGGGCATTCAGGTTCTGCTGCTCGGCCTGCTGGCCGATCTGGTCAACCGGCGGGGCCTGCGCTGAGGATTCGCGCATTCGCATGGCACTGGCCCAGCTTTCGCCATTGTCATCGCGAGGTGTGCGCATGAATGCTCACCGCATAACGACATTGAGGGCGAGACCGCATGGCAGATCCCAACAATCCGGAAGAAGCGAAGACCCCCGAATCGCAGTCTCAGCCTGGCGACGCGGTGCCACCGCCCCTTCCTCCGTCAGCCACAGGCGGTCCGTCCGTCGGACCTCCTGCGCCGCCCGAATCACCCTATGCGGCGCCCCCGCGGCCCTCAGGTCCGCCGCCCCAGCCTGCGCAGGCTCCTCGTCCCAGCTACGGCTACGTTCCGCCCCAACCGGGCGCTCCCGGCGGCTACGGCGCGCCGCCTCCCGGCTATGCGCCGCCGCGGCCTCCCTATGGCATGCCACCTTCCCCGCAGGGCCCCGCCCCGCGCTCGCGCATGGTACCTCTGCTGATCGGCCTGGCTGTGTTTGCCTTTGTCATGGTGGGGGGTATCGTCGCGCTGATTGCCGGCCTGTCCGGCTCTGACAATAGCGGATCGTCCATCTATCCGTTCGGCGATCGCATGGCGATCCTCGACATCGAGGGTGTCCTCGGCGAAGGCCCGGAGTACGGTGCCAACACCAAGGTACTGGTCAGGCAGGTGAACGAGTGGACGGCAAATCCCAACATCAAGGGGATCCTTCTGCGCATCAATTCACCGGGCGGGGCAGTCAGCGCCACTCAGGATCTCTACTACGCGCTTGACGAGTTCTCGAAGACTGGACGTCCCGTGGTCGCCAGCATGGGCGACGTGGCCGCATCCGGCGGCTTCTACACTGCCATGGCCGCAGATCAAGTTTTTGCCAACGAGGGTAGCCTGACCGGCAGCATCGGCGTCATCCTCAGCTTCCTGAACTTCGAAGGCCTCCAGCAGAAGATCGGTGTCTATTCGCACAATGTGAAGAGCGGCAAGTTCAAGGACATCGGTTCCGGCTCCCGCCCCATGACCGAGGAGGAAGAAGCGCTCCTCAACACCATGATCCAGGATGTCTACGACCAGTTCCTCGAGGCGGTCATCGCCTCCCGCGGAGAGAAGGTTCGCGGTGTCATTGCCAGCCAGCTCAACATGCCCGCCGCATCCGTCAGCGATGAACAGATCGAAACCTACGTCCGTGGATTCGCCGACGGGCGCATCTTTTCCGGTCGTCAGGCCTATCAGGCCCAAATGATCGACAACGTCGGCACCTTCCAGACGGCTTTCGATGCGCTCTGCAAGAGCGCGGGCGTTCCCAACACCATCGCCACCGTCCGCGCTCCTGTTCGCAAGCAGGGGCTTTTTGGCGGCGTCGATTCCCTCGCCACAAAACTTCAAAACCTGCCGAGCGAGCCCTTCTCCAAGGTTCGTCTCGAGTACCGACTTGGTTGGTAAACCACATTGAGTTCCTTTTCCGACTTTCCCCTGTCCGACAAACTGAAGGGCGCCGTGGCGGACCTTGGCTTCACCGCTCCGCTACCCATTCAGGAGAAGGTGATCCCGCTGGCGCTTGAACGCCGCGACGTGGTGGGCTGCGCGCCGACCGGCACGGGGAAAACGCTCGCCTTCCTGCTTCCCATCATGGACGGGCTGCTCGAAATGGGGCGCGTCCGCCGATTCCGCCCCCGCGCCTTGATTCTTCTCCCCACCCGCGAATTGGCCATTCAGGTCGGCGAGGTCTTTCGGTCGCTTGCCACCAAGACTGGTCTTCGTTCGGTCGTTGTCTGCGGCGGTATGGATCTCTCCGAGCAGGAACAGCAGATGCAGCTCGGCGTTGATGCGGTGATCGCCACTCCCGGCCGTCTCATTGAGCACCTGGAGCGTCAGGGCTTGAAGTTCGCCGAGCTTGAGTACTTGGTTCTGGACGAAGCGGACCGCATGCTGGATGAGGGGTTCCTCCCCGACATCCGGCGCATTGTCGACCAGATCCCGGACCGTCGGCAAACGATGCTGTTCTCCGCCACCATGCCGCCGGAAATGGAGAAGTTTGCCCGCGAACTGCTCTCCGAGCCCGCCCGCATTCAGGTCGGCCTCGTCGCCCCCAAGGACTCCATTGAGGAACGCGCCTACCCGGTCATCGAGGAGCAGAAGGTTGATCTGCTCAAGGCCATCTTCGAGCGCGAGCAGGGCTTCGAGAAGGTCCTTGTCTTCGTGCGAACCCGTGCCCGCGCCCGCGAATTGGTGGAACCACTTCAGGCAGTCACCGGCTCGGTTGCCCGCGAACTGCACGCCGAACTGACGCAGAAGGAACGTACCGCTGCGCTCGATGCCTTCCGCTCCGGCGAGTGCAAGCTGCTGGTGGCCACCGACGTGGCCTCCCGCGGCCTCGACATCGAGGCACTCAGCCACGTCGTGAACTTCGACGTCCCCAACACCCCCGACGAATACATTCACCGCATCGGCCGTACCGGTCGCGTGGATCGCACCGGCATTGCCATCACGCTTGTTTCGCCCAAAGAGCAGACCCTTTTCATGGCGATCGACAACGCCGTGCGGCGCCCCATCGTCACGCGCCGCGTCGAAGGCTTTCCCTACATCTTCCCGGAGGACGAGTTTGGCGAGGGGGGCTCGGAAAGCTCCAAGCGCAAGCGCCGCGGCTCGACCAGCTTCCGGCCCACCGAGGCTTCGGCGGGGGAGAAGGAGAATCCCTTCACCAAGTCCGGTCACCTCAAGAAGAAGTACCAACACCGGGAACTTGAGGAAGGCCCACGCCGCAACTCGCGCAAGCGCATCGAAAAGAAGATCAAGAACAAGAAGCTGCCGCACCAAAAGGGGTAAACCTGGCTCGGTGCGTTGGGTGGCGACCGGAAGAATGACGACCAGTTGGCATTCTCCTGCGGGCAAGTCCCCACCTTTTCGCGACGAAGTGGATCATGAAAACGGGGCTTTCTCGGTGGTTGGTTGGTCGTCCTGTTCAACAAGGGGTTTTTTTGGGTTGCATGGAGTGGTGAGTCGCGGTACCCCGTGACTCAAGCTGAGCCAGACTTTCGGCCCAGTCCTCCGGATTTCAGTCAAATCCGGACCCCCATCCCCTCCTTAAAGGAGCAATCATGAAGAAGGCCCTATTTTGCGCGGGAGCAATTCTCGCCGCAAGCGCGGCTTCCGCCGCTTCCCTCAGCTACGACTTCAACACCGACCAGAGCGCAAGTTTCACCAGCGTTGTGTTTGGGAACGCTGGCACCACCAGCACCGACTTTAGCTTCGATTACTCGACCGCCGGCATCCCTGCCGCACCGAGCGGCACCGGGACCATTGGCCTTCGTACGGCCGTCAACATCGCTTCAACGGTGGCCAATTCGCTCACCCTCTACCCTGACACGACCACTCTCAACGTCGCCGATGGCGACTGGCAGATGACCTTCGACGCCTATGTGCAGTTCGGCGACAATGCTGGTGCGACGACTGAGTTCGTCGGATTCGGTGCGCAGGCCACGAAGACCTTCCCGGGAGTTGGCGGCGACGGAGACAACGGATTCAACTACATCCTTACCTGTGACGGTGGTTCGAGCAACGACTACCGCTATTCCTCCGGTACCAGCTCGCCGATGACGGGCGACAATACCGCTCCCAACTGGTGGGGCACCGGCGAGGTGAACAACGCCGGCACCAACTGGAGCGCATTCTTCCCGGTCGTTGGCAGCTCGGTCGCGGGCTCCCCCGGTCTCCAGTGGGTCACCATTCGCCTGACCGTCAAGGATGCCGGCGCAACCCGCATCGTGGCCTTCAAGAAGCCCGGAGACGCCGATTTCACCACTGTTTCCACCATCACCGGCGGCATCGGATCCGCGGCCAACCCCTGCTTTGGCCATGCCGACTACTTCACTGGCAGCGCCCAGACCAATCAGTTTGTCGTCTTTGACAACGTCGTGATCAGCGACACCGGTCCCTTTGCCGACGTGGCCGACTGGTCCGTCTACTAAGACAGCCTTTCCCCTTTCCGGGATGGTCCTCCCCCGGCACGGACTCCGTGCCGGGGGATTTTTGCGACTGAGGTTCGTCAACCGCTCGAACACCCCGCTTGCGGTTTCGGCGCGCTTGCCTCTTCCTTGGGCTTGAGAATGAAGCGCCGGAGCCCATCCTGCCATGGCGAATGACAACCTGGATTCATCGATCCGATACCCGGGGAGTTCATGGGACACGGTGGAGCAGGCCGCCCAAGCGGCTGATCGGCAACCGGCCTTCCTATTGGTGCTGGGGCGGCACGCGACGCTCCCCAGCGAGCGAAAGGTGGCGGCCTTCGCCCAGGCCCTTCATCTGGACCCGTTCACCGCACGTCAGTGGCTCCTCGCCCCGACGCCGCGCATCATCCGCCGTGAGAATCGCCACGACAAAGTGCTCGAATGGGTGAGTTGGTTTCGCGCCATCGGCATTCGCGCCTTCGACCTCCCCGAGACACACCTCGCCGAGCAGGAGTTCATCGCCCCCAGCACGCTGGCCCTCGCTGGCGACGAGTTGGTCGTGGAGTTCGACGACAAGCGGCGCGAGACGCTTTCAGTGCACGATCTCCTTTGTGGTGTTTGGGGCGAGGTCCAGGAGCGCACCACCACCGAGACAACCTCTCAGGCGGTCGGATGCGAACTCCCGGCCCACCGGAAGACGTCGCTTCACGCCGAACTGACGCTCGACCTGCATCGCGTCGATTCTTCGCTTTCGATTCGCCTGGCCCAGGACCAGATCCGCTGGTCCGCCGTCTATCCCGACGAGACCGGCCAGTCATCCATGCACATGCGTCGGCTCCTCAAGCAGGTGCGAACGCTTTGGCCGCGACTCCCCATCATGGAGGACTTCGGTCGCGCCGAGCCGGTGCTGGGCACGTCGCGCGAGCTGCTCGGCAGCTCGACTTACCTTCAATCGAACTGGATGGGGGGTGGCGGGCGGCTGCGGCTCCAGCGCGAGAAGACTTTTCACGAATCGGGCCGCGGACCCTTCGCGATCTACTCGACACTGTTGCGGCTGGAGATGCTACGTCTTGGCCCACCGCACTAGGAGCCGCCCATGAAGATCCTCCTCGACGCCCGCTACCTCGATGGATCCTTCACCGGCATCGGCACCTACTCGCTTCAGTTGATCCGTCACTTGGTCATGCTCGACGAGACGAACGAGTACACGGTGATCGCGCGCCCGGGCTTCAAGCCCGACGCCGAATGGGGCGAGCGCGTGAAGTGGCTCGTGTGGAAGCCCCGTCCCGTCAGCCTCTCCACGCTCTATCGGCTCGGGAGCGCCATCGACGACCTGAAGGTCGACCTAGTCCACAGCCTCTTCCCGCTCGCGCCGCTCCACATGAAGACGCCGCTGCTCATCACCATTCACGACCTCCAGCCATTCATCGACCCGGACTTTTCCGCACGCCGTCCCTTCGCGGTGCAGACCGCCTACAACCTCTTCTATCGACGCGCCTATCCGGCGGTGATGCGCAAGGCGCGCTATGTCCTCAATGTGAGCTACTACACGGGCGACTGCGTGGCGGAACTCTTTCCCGAGTTCCAGCCCAAGATCATCGTGGTGCAGTCGGGCCTCGACCCGGCGCACCTGGCGCCGCCGCCCGACGACTTCGAGCTGGTCAGCGCCGAGTTCCACCTGACCAATCCCTACGCCCTCTACTACGGCTCCACGCGCCCCAACAAGAACCTGGCGATGATGATCCGTGCCTTTGCCCACCACGTCCGCGTCACGCGCGACGAGGAAACCGAGTTGGTGCTGATCCTCAAGCGTGATCGCTTCTTCCGCGATCTTCCCCGCCTCATCCGTCAGGAGGGCATGCAGCAACGGGTCCGCGTGCTGGATCAGGTGAGCCCGTCCGAGCAGCGCACCCTGCTGGCCAACGCCCGCGCCTTCCTTTTCCCGAGCAAGTACGAAGGCTTCGGCTTCCCCGCGCTGGAGGCGATGGCGGCCCATGTGCCGGTGGTGGCCGGGCGCTCCGGCGCGCTGGAGGAGATCTGCGGCAACGACGCCGAATTCGTCGACGTGGACAACGTGGAGGACATCGCCCGGGGCATCGGGGCGGTGCTCCGCGACACCCCCCACCGCAACCACCTGATCGAGCGGGGCCGCGTGCGCGCCGAACGCTTCAGCTGGAAAGAAACCGCCGCTCGCGTGATCGATGTCTATAAGCTGCTATTTTGAGGATACGGCCCCCCGCCTTACCCCTTTTTCCGAAACTGCATGTAGTGGATCGGGTGTCCGGCCTCGATGGCTTTGCGCTGGAAGTTGGTCATGATGTCGTTCTCTTCCGGCTCAAGGTCCAGGCGCTTGTCGAAGACGAGCGTGAGCCATTCGGCGCATGCGTCGAAGAGGGGACGGATGACCTCGTAATAGGCGGTCACGTCGGTCTTGATGGTGAGGAGGCCGCCCGGCTTGAGCGTGCGGCGGATCGGCTCGACGAGGCGCGGCTGGAAGAGGCGGCGCTTGTGGTGGCGCTTCTTGGGCCACGGGTCGCTGAAGAGGATGATGTAGGCGTCGACGCTTTCCAGGGCGGGAAATTCCTCCAGGAAGTAGTGGGCGTCGCAGCGGACGATGCGGGTGTTGGTCAGGTTGCGGCGGCGCCACTTGTCCTTGGCGCGATGTACCTCTCCGGTGTCGACCTCGATGGCGAAGAAATCCACGTCGGGGCGGCGCTTTGCTTCCTCGGCCAGGAACAGTCCCGAACCGGAGCCGACCTCGATCTCCACGGGGCCGCTGCGTCCGAAGATGGCGGGGAAGTCCAGCGGGCGCGTCAGCTCACCCAGGGTCAGTTCGAAGTCCCATCCGCCGTGTTCCGATTCGCGCAGCGGCGGGGTGCATTCGTTGGGTGCCAACGTCATCACGCGGGGTCCTTGAGGAACGATTCGATATTGGTGGAGGTGACGGCCATCTCCGGCTCGGACAGCATGATCTTCCAGGCATAGAGCCCGAGCAGGCGCTTCACGCCATCGCTCTTGTCGGGCTGGTGCAGCGCATCGAGGCCGATATGCAGGAGGCCGTCCTCGCGGACGTGGATGCGGACGAAGAAGGTCTTCCGGTAGCCGCGCTCGATCACGAGGCTGCGCACAAGCAGTTCCTTCTTGTCGGCGGAGAGGTAGGCCCCCTCGGACTTGTAGCGGTTACCCTGCTCGACGACTTCCAGCGGCGCGTAGGCGAGCCAGATGTCCTCGACCGTGGTGGGGCCGTTCAGGATGACGTGTGGCATGTGTTGGGCTCCTCAGCCGATGATGCGGAGACGGCGCGGGCTCTTGGAGAGCACCTCGCAGCCGTCCTCGGTGATGAGGACATAGTCCTCGATGCGGACGCCGCATTCGCCCGGGATATAGATCCCCGGCTCGACGGTGACGATGTTGCCCGGTTCGAGCAGGTAGTCGCCGGCGCGGGGACTCAGGCGCGGGTTCTCATGAATCTCCAGGCCAACGCCGTGACCAAGTCCGTGGCCGAAGAACTCGCCGAAGCCCGCCTCCGTGATGACGTTTCTGGCGATGGCGTCGACGTCGCGTCCATTCATGCCCGGCTTGAGGGCCGCGATGGCAGCCTGCTGTGCCTCGAGCGTCACATCGTATATACGAACGAACTGGTCGGTCGGCTTGCCAAGCACCGGCGTGCGCGTCAGGTCAGAGCAATAGCCACCCACGATGCCGCCCAGGTCGATGGTGATGGGCTCGCCCTTGCGGAAGCGGCGCGCCTCCGCCTGGTGGTGCGGGTGCGAGGAATTGGGGCCGCTCGCCACGATGTTGGAGAACGACTCGCGCTCGCCGCCGAGTTCCTCCATCAGGATGCGGATGGTGCGGCTCAGTTCCTTTTCGGTCATGCCGACCTTGATGCGGTCGATGGCCTCGCCCATGACTCGATCTGCCAGACGCACGGCGCGGCGAATGGTCTTCAGCTCCTCATCGTCCTTCACGCGACGCAGGCCCGGGATCAGGTCGCCTTCGTTCGTCATCTTGATTTTGCGGAAGAAGCCCTTGATGGTCTCCAGCTCGTCGACCGTGACGGAGCCCTCGAAGCCCACGCGCTCGTAGTCGTTCTTCTTGAAGAGCTTGCGGAACCACTCCTGCACGTCGGAGGTCGGCTGGACGTGGACCTCGGCGATGTCCTCCATCATGGCGGTCGCCACTTCGCCGTAGCGCGGATCGGTGATGAAGCGCACGCCGTCCTGGTCGATGACCAGGTAGGAGTAGGAGCCGGAGAACCCGGTGAGGTAGCGCGTGTTGACGCGGTTGACGACGACGAGAGCGTCGACCTCGCGCTGGCGCAGGGCCTTGCGGACCTTCTTCAAGCGTTGTTGAAAGGATTCCTTGCTGCTCATCGGTCGACCCTCCCGGCGTAAGACTGGACTTCTGCGATTCCCGGCGCGCGGCGCCGTGGCACAAGGGAAAACGGCGGACGGCCCATCGGTCGCGCGCAACTCGACAAAATCAAAGCATCACCACGGAGACACGGAGACACGGAGAAAAGCATGCGGCACATAATTCTTGAGAGACTTGATCGCCATTGCCAGCATCTCTTGATCTTCTCCTCCGTGCCTCCGTGTCTCCGTGGTAACCCTTTTGTGAAACACTTCAGGACTGGTTGAACGCCTCTATCAGCCCTTCGACTTGCCAGCCTGACGGACAAAATCCGTGAACAGATCGGCAAAGCGAGGGTCCACCTCGTCGGCACGCTCGGGGTGGCATTGGAGCCCCACGATCCAGCTATTGTCCATGGACTCGATGGCCTCGACGAGGCCGTCGGGCGAGTACCCGGTGGGCCTCATGCGCGGCGCAACCATCGTCGGGACCACGGCCTGGTGGTGGCGGCTGTTGATCCCAACGGGGCCGTAGGCCTTCAGGATGCGGGAGAGCTTGGAACCGGGCGTCACGTCGAGCGTATGCTGGCCGGAGACGCCCTCCTTCGAGGTGTGCCCGTCCACATGCTGCGCCAAGCGACCGCCAAACGCGACGTTCAGGAGCTGGAACCCGCGGCAAATGCCGAGCACCGGCTTGTCGAGGCGACGCATCTCCGCGAGCAGGTCGATTTCCATGCGATCACGACCGAGGTCCGGCTCGAAGGTCTTCGGGTCCATCGGGTCGCCGAAGCGATCAGGATGGATGTCGTTCACGCCACCGCTCAGGATCAGGCCATCGAGCGCCTTCGCATCGGGCGCGGGTCCCGCGGGGCGCAGCAGCACGCTCTCGGCCCCTGCCTTCTCCAGCGCCGCGGCGTAACGCTCGGCGCAATCGTCTGGCTTGTCAGTGACAGTAATACCAATCAGCGGCTTGGACATGGTCGTTAGTTGGTCCCTTCGCTCACCCGAGGATACACTTCGCAACGTGGGCAACGACTTCGCCCGCGGGGAGATTCTGCTGCTCGCGGGTCCGGAAGTTCTTCACGGCCACCTCGCCGTTGTCCCATTCCGTTCCGCCAACGATCACCACATAATCCACGTCCTTGTCACCGGCTTCCTTCAGCTGGCGACCAAGATTCTTTGCCGTGTACATGAACTCGGTGGAGATGGTGTGGCGACGAAGCCCTTCGGCAATCGCCATCGCATCGTACTTCACACCGGCGTCCATGTAGGCGACCAGCACGCGGGGCGGCGCCACGGGGGGCGCGATGATGCCTTGGGATTCAAGGGCCAGCAGCACGCGCTCGATGCCGGAACCGAAACCGATTCCCGGCGTTGAGCTGCCGCCGAGCTGCTCCACCAAACCATCGTAGCGACCACCGCCGCCGATCGTCTTGATGGCACCGTCCAGCGTCTGGCACTTCACCTCGAAGGCCGTCTTTGTATAGTAGTCGAGCCCGCGCACCAGCTTCGGATCCAGCTCGAAGGGAATCCCGAGCTTCGTCAGCCCGCGCTTCACTTCCTCGAAGTGCTCCAAGCACTCGTCGCTCAGGTGATCCACCATCTTCGGCGCGTCGGCGAAAAGCTCCTGATCGCGCGGATCCTTGCTGTCGAGGCAGCGCATCGGGTTCGTGTAAAGGCGCGCCAGCGAGTCCTCGCTCATGCGGTCCTTGAACTGTTCGAGGAAGGCGATCAAGACCTCGCGATAACGGGGGCGGCACACCGCGTCGCCCACGGAGTTCAGGTGCACGGTGAGCTGCGTCAGCCCCAGCCGCTGGTAGAATCCCACCAGCATGGCGATCACTTCCACATCGGCGGAGGGGGCGGCTTCCTTGAAGATTTCCGCGCCGAGCTGCGTGTGCTGGCGATAGCGTCCCCGCTGGGGGCGCTCGCTGCGGAACATCGGCGCCATGTAGTAGAACTTCAACCCCGACTGCGACCGCGCCAGCCCGTGTTCCACCACCGCGCGGCAAACACCCGCGCTCCCCTCGGGACGCAGGCACAGGTCAAAACCCTCGCCCTCGTCCGCCGCCGTCGACGACCGCTTCACCAGGAACATTTCCTTGTTCACGATGTCGGAGGTCTCGCCGCTCGTGCGCTTGAAAAGCTCGATTTCCTCGATCACCGGCGTTTCGATGTAGCGATAGCCGTGCGCCTCGACCCAGGCGGCGAACTGCGACCGCACCCAAGTCCACTTGTCGGACTGATAGATGAACTGCTTCTGGCCGACAGGGAGGACGTCGCCCATTCCGCGGACAGCCTGCACCTTGCGCTGCTGAGACATGACGAGAGTTCCTTTGCTGCAAAGGGTATAGGGAGGGGGGGACAAAAGAAAACCCCGGCGGGTTGCGCCGGGGAAAGCTTTTCCAGGAATGAACCGTGGAGGTCCTCCGGTCTGCGAAGGAGGGTTCCGTGGCCGGGCCACACCCGGTCAGCGCCGCTGGAAGCGGGTACGCTTGCGCAGCTTCTTGTACTTGTGCTTGCGGATTTTTTTCCGGCGCCACTTGATCACGCTACCCATCTGGACCGAAGCCTCCTTTCGAAAGGATCTCCCCACCCTGCGAGTCGGCGGGGAAAGGGCGGGTAGAAGACTCCCCTCCCAAACCCCGGGACAAGGGAAATCGACCAGCCGTGTTGGTCGTTTGCGGAACAAGGGTGCCTGCCCGGCTCCGTCAAGGAATGGGAAACCAGCCGCGGAGGATCGTCAGCAGGCGCTTGAAAGCCGGATCCTCGCAGTTCTTGAAGCTGGCCTGCTTGGCGATCTCCCCGTAGTACGAGGCGGATTTCCGAGGCTTCCCTTTCTGCACCAAGGCCGCTTCCATTGCTTCTTTTGGCGGTTCCCATTTGCCTCGGGAATTCTGCCGGAAGCCCTTCTCCCGCAGGAAACCGGCAAGCGCCTGCTCCTCCCCATTCCAGCCAAGAACTTTGACGACAACAGGGGATGGCGACCAGACCCAACTTTCCAGTTCTGGCTCGATCACCACACACTCGATCCGCTCAGGGTCCCACCCAGCCGCGATATTGGCGCGGCGGACCTTTTCTTCCATCTCCGGGATTTCACTCGGTGACGCGGCACCGGAGCCGTCGCGGTCGAACACCACGATGCCATAGCTGACGCGCCCAAGAAAGGACTGCATCAGACCTGCCGACTTACCGTAACAGCCCGAGTCGTGATTGTTGTGCTTGATGATTCGATAGGCGATGGAGCGGATCCCGAGTGCCTGATGACGCGCAAGCAATGCCTCAAGGGCCCGCCGTTGATCGTCATCCGCGACAAGCACCCCGAGGTCCAGTTCCATCAACTCAGGACCCCGCTCGCGAGCAAGTCCCCCAAATCAGCCATGCGCTTCCAATTCCGGAGTGCCGGGTGTTGGTCACCCCGGATCACCTGCGTGGCACCGTCCTCATCACGCGAGAAGCACAGCAGCTCGGATGGCTCCATCATGTTGAGGATCACAGGTGAATGCGTCGCGACCAGAATCTGCGCCGTTGCCACCGAACGCAGCGACTGGCACATGGTCTCGATGGCGGCGGGGTGGATGCCTGTTTCCGGTTCCTCGATCATATAGACGCCCGTCAGTCCCGGTATATACGCGAGGGAGGTCAGCGCCAGCAGGCGCAGCGTGCCATCGGAGGTCATCCACGAGGGCACTTCGACGCCCGAGTCGTATTTCATCATGAGGTACTTGTAGCGGTCTTCGGGACGTTCCACCACGCGGATGTCGGCAAGGTCCGGCAGGGCTGTGCGCAGGTGCGCGATCCAGTCGGCGAAGGCGGCGGGGTTCGATTGCTTGAAGGCATCGATGACATAGGCAAGGTTGCTTCCATCTGAACTGAGCCGGTTCCGGGATTTGTCCTCTGATCCGCGCGCGAGTCCTCTTGAATCCAAATTGATGGTCGTCATCAAGTGACACAGGCTTTCACGTAGTTCTGTCAAGAGTACGAAAGCGTCGTCTTTTTCTGAAAGTACCGGCACTTGATCCAGAACAGACTTTGCACGGTAGGTCATGCCACCGTACACACCTTTCTCTTGTTGCCCGTATGGATCGCGGACGTAAAATTTTCCGTCCTCGGTCCGGTTGGCGATGAACTCCACGCGCCCGCTTTCCTCGACAAAATCCAAAGTTTCCGAAATCAGGCGCAATGCCTGAGCCGGATCGAGCCCCACGCGGGCTGAGTAGCGGACGATCGGGGTCTTCAGTGAGTCGGGAACGGCATGGGTAAAGAGCCCCAAACGCGGATCTACGCTAAGCAGGTCAACATCGACCAGAATCTCGAAGTTGTTCCCCTGCCGCCCCCAGACCAGATCGTGGAAATTCCAACTGCGATCAGACACAGCGATATTCGCATCATGGCGCACCATCGTCCCAAGAAACGCCAGCGCGTCCATCAGCGTCGACTTGCCGGATGCGTTCGGTCCCACGAGGACTTGGAAGCGGTCGAGCTTCACGTCCACGTGGCGCAGGCAGCGGTAGTTCTTGATCTCGATCCGACGAATCATCTGGCGAAGCCTCCGGGGCTCAGGACGACCGCACAGTATCCATGTCGCTACCGCCTGCCAAGGGCCAACCGTTGGTCGTCACTTCGTCATCAGCTCTCCGAATGCCCAGTTGCAGAGGATCACGCTGGCGGCGAGGCCGGCGAAGTCGCCGATCAGGCCCGCGGCGACTGCGTGGCGTGTCTTGCGCAGGTTCACCGATCCGAAGTACACTGTTAGCACGTAGAAGGTGGTTTCCGTGGACCCCATCATGACGGACGCCATCAGGCCCGCGTAGCTGTCGGGGCCGGAGGTCAGGAAGATGCTGTTCATCACGCCCAGCGCGCCGCTTCCCGACAGGGGGCGGATCAGGGCCATCGGCAGCAGTTCCGCCGGCATCCCGACGTAGTTCGTGATCGGGCCCAGGAGCCGGTTGAAGATGTCCATCGCCGTGACGTCGCGGAACATGCCGATGGCGACCAGGATCGCCACCAGATACGGCATGATGCGGACGGCGACGTCGAAGCCTTCCTTGGCGCCTTCGACGAAGGCCTCATATACCTTCACGCCACGGAACAGGGCGTAGACTGGGATCACAAAGATCAGCGCGGGGACGGCCCAGTCTGAGAATACTTGCAGGAATTTGGTGAGCATTTCCATCATGATCAGGACTTGGCCTCCGCGGTGGTGTCGGTCTCACGCATTTGTGGCGGAAGCGGGATCTTGAAGATGGGCAGGCGCTCGAGAATCTTGCAGGCAAGCACCGCGAAGAACGTCGAGCAGAGCGTGGCGGCCAGCATGATCGGCCAGAACTTCATCAGTTCCACCGAACCGGCGGCGGCGCGATAGCCAATGATCGACGGCGTGATGATCGTGACGCTGGAGGTGTTGATCGCCAGCAGCATGCACTGGGCGTTCGACGCGTATTCCTTGTGCTCGTTGATGGCCTGCAATTCGGCCATGGCCTTGAGTCCGAGCGGCGTGGCGGCGTTGCCGAGGCCGAGCATGTTCGCGGCCACGTTCATCACGATGGCGCCCATTGCCTCGCCATCGGGGGGAATGTCCGGGAAGAGGAACTTCATGATCGGGCGGAGCATCCGCGCCAGCAACTGCACCAGACCCGCCTGCTCAGCAACACGCATAAGGCCGAGCCAGAACATGATGACGCCGATCAGGCTGATGGCCAGTTCGATGGCTTTCTCCGCCCAGCTCGTCGCCGAGTGTGTGAGCACTCCCATCCAGTTCGGTGCCTTGACGGAGTCGCCAACCTTGGACTTCTCTGGGAAAATCAGATTCACATCGTCGACCTGGAAGGTTCCCGATGTCGGCTCGCTGTTGGCCTTTCGGATCACAGCGATTGCCGTAAGGGTCATCGGGTAGGACGACTTGGCGGTGGGGTTCTCGGGAGCAGGGGTCAGCGTGGCCAGGTCGATGGAAGCGTCCACCCAAGCGTCGCCGGCGCCCAGTGTCCCCGAGGCATCCCCGTAGAAAACATCACCCGCTTCCGTCGTGAAGACGCCCTGAAGACGGTGGCCGCTGTTGTCTCCCCTTACCTTGATCGCGAGCTTGCTTGGGGTATCCTTCGCGGGCTTGGGAACGGTGACACCGACGGGGATTTCCTGACGGCGACCTTCGCCGAAGGAGTACTCGATGGATTTGTCCTGAAGATCACCGATCACCAGGGGGGCGGGTGTCGTGGTAGTCGGCACCTTGCTGACGTCGAGCCAGGCGCCGTACCCGATGGCCAGCACCACCAGGCCGATCCAGACGTAGTTAATCACAGTAGCATCTCCGTGCCCTGGAAATTGCGTCACGAAGGCGTGAGCCCAAACGGCACTCTTTTTCGTGATGATCTGTCAATTCTTCCGTCCCGAAAGGGAGCGTCAAGGCGGACTTGCCGGTTCGTGGATCCAGAGGCGGCACCACCACGAGTCGTAGGCCTCAACGGGGCGGTAGGATCGCGCGACGGCCTCGCGCATTTCCGGTGTCCAGCCCGGCGTCGGCTGCGAGCCGTCCATTGGCTGCGTGGTCACGATCAGGCGGAAGCGGTGGGCGGCGATGTCGGCCAGAAACGGGGCCGGGTCCCAGCGGCCCTCCGCCGCGAGCTGCTGCATGATGAACGGCTGGTAGAGCACCGGCTTGTCCGCGCGGATGGCGTAGATGGGAAGTTCGCTCAGCACGTCGCCGTCGGTGCCGACAAGACGAGCCCAGAGGGCCGTATCTCCCGGTTGCTCGACGGGCACCGCGTGGATTGCGACGCGCCGCACGGGATGCCACTGGAGTCCCGCGCCGACGAGCAACGCCACCACGCACGCCACTTGTAGAGCGCGCCAAGGACGAGAGGCATCCGCAGGGAGCGGCATGGCCGCGGCCAGCACCGCCACGACCGCGACGGCCACGTCCAGCTCCAGCAGGTAGTTGGCCGCGGAACCCGCCTTTGCCAATTGTATATACGATAGCGAATTGAGCAGCAGCCACATGCCGAACGCCAGGGCAGTGGGCTGTTCCAGGCGCGCGCGCCACAGGATGGCCAGACCCAGCACCGCGACAGCCAGCTTCTCGCCGCTGAACCGACCCAGGTGACCTGCCCAGGTCCAGAGCTTCCCCCACTCCATCACGTTCGCGTTGAAGGTCACCGTATGGCGCCAGAACTCGCCACCGGTCAGCCATTGCAGGATGCCCAGCACAATCAGCCCCGCCACGGCGAGGCCGCAGGCAAGCGCCAGCGCCGCGCGGCGACGGCCCTGCCAGACGAGCAGTGCGATTCCCGCGACGGGCGCCAGTATCTGCGTCTGCTTTGTATAGACAGCCAGGAGGAACAGCGCTGCCGCCACGGCGAGCCGCCACTTTCGTGTGCCGCCGGTCAGCACCACCAACCCGCCAAGCCCCAGCGCGATCGCCGGGATGTCGACACGCGTATAGACAATCCAGTCGTTCCAGTCCCAGGTGACCAGAAAGAGCATCGGCGCCAGCAGCGCCGGCGCGACTCGGCCTGTCTCGCGCCACACGATCCACGCTGCCATGAGGGCGATGGAAACCGCCGCCAGCAAAACCAGCAGCCGCCCCTGCCAAAGGCCCGGCGAGCCAGTCGCCAGCAGTGCTGTATAGACGGCGGGATAGACCGGCGGATAGTTCCCCACTGTGTAGGGATAGCCGTCTAAGTCCGGATAGATCGTGCGGCCGGCTTTCAGCTCCAACGCCTGTTGAAGCAGGAATCCCTCCTCGCGATCAAGCTGCCACGGATAGTGGCCGATCACCGCGATGGACCGCTGGATCGGGGCCAGCGCCGGAATGAATAGCAGCAGCACCGCCAGGACGAAGAGCGCCGTCGTCCACGGATGCCGCAGGTCCGCCGGTCTCATCCGAGCACGCGCTCGACCGCCGCGAAGACCGTCTCCGCAGTCATCGCTTCAAGGCAGAAGGTCGGCTTGGGGCACCGCTTCAGGTAGCAGGGCGCGCAGGGGAAATCCGTCACGATCTTCTCGCCGAGGCCGTAGAGGTCCACCTCCTGATGACAGGTGGGACCGAACCAGGTGACGATCGGGCGAGCCAGCGCGATGGCGACGTGCATCGCCAGCGAATCGGCGCTCAGCACCGCGTCGAGCCGCTCGACGAAACCGAAGAAGCCCTCCAGCGAGTTGTCGGTCCCCGAGTCGAAAACCTGCCGCCCGACCAGCGAACCGGCCCGCGCCATCAGCTCGCGATGGAGCGCCGCCTCGCGCTTGCCGCCTAGCAGCACGACGCGCCATTCGGGGTGCTTTTCCACCAGCGCCAGGAACTCGGCCATGCGCCCGGTGGTCCAGCCCTTGGTGGCGAACACCGGACCGCATCCGGTATTAAGGCCGATCACCTTGGTGCCCGCGGGAAGCGGCTCTGCACCGAAAAGCTTCGTCCAGAGCGCCGCCGCCTCGCGACGACCCTCGTCGCTCACCGTCAGCGTGTAGCGCTCGCCCTCGTAGGGGAGCTCGGCCACCTCGCTCACGATCTGCGGCATCGACTTCTGATTTACGGTAAACTTGAGCGGATCGGACAGGCCGAGCCGCAGCGCGTACATGGCCGCCTCGTTCCAAACCGTGATCGTGTTGTAGGCCGTGGGGGCGAAACCCTGGCGGCGGTCCGCATCCAGGCGCGCGGAGAGCGCCACCGCGTGCGCGTCCTTGTCGAGGCAGATGAGGCGCGAAAAGCGGCGACCTTCGAGCGCGGCGATTCCCGCCGGGCTGAAGGTGCGGATTTCGTCAACCAGCGGATCGCGGGCGATGGCCTCGCTTCCCGCCTCAGTCAGCCAAACGATCCACGACGTCGGGTGCTCGCGCTTGAGCGCCGGCAGGATCGCCTTCGTCCGGAGCACATCCCCCATCGCCCCCAGCTTGATGATGAGGATCTGCTCGCCGCGCGGTTGATAATGCGTGCAGGAGGGGCAGCCGTCGTGCTTGTTGCAGGGCTTGTAGCCGCTGAAGTAGCGACAATCGGTGCGGAGCTCGGACAGGGCGATCGTGGCAAATGTTGTCATGGCGTGGGGGGCGACGGACGAAGCTCCTCGGGGTTAGGCAAGGGCCTCCAAGCTGACCACCGGGAAGGGAAACGCAATGGGGGATTCGCCGCAGGAGGTCGTAAAGGTCCGGATCCTTCGTTGGCCTGCGGTCGGTGGGCTCTGTCATGTATGTTGAATACACTCCGTCGCCCACCGCCTTGGCCGCCTCGGCTGCGAACCTTTACGCCTCTCCTGAGTGATTCTCAGGAGTTGCTCCGATTCGCCGCCGCCGCCGAAAGAACTCCTTGTCACGCTCGACCAATTTCCCAAGTCTTCGACCTTATTTGACTAAACGTCCAAAGGTTATTTCTGTGTCCGAGCCCCGCGCCGCCGAACTGAAGAAGAGACTCGAATCGCTCCTCGCCTCCCTTGACGCCGACCTGCTCAGGGACAGCCAGCGCATCCTCACCTTCGAGACGGTTTCCGGCGGCAACCCGGAGCAGGAAGCCAAGTATCGCCAGCAGATTCCCGCCTGCCTCCTCTGGCTGCGCGAGCTGGCCACCCGCATGGGCTTCGAGTTCCGCCAGTGGGACAACAAGGTGGCCGAGATCGAGTGGGCCGAAGTCGCCGAAGCGGGCACGACCCGTCCCGTCATGGGCATCGCCGCCCACATCGACGTGGTGACCCCAGCCGGACGCTGGAAGTACGGTCCCTTCGACGGCACCATCGACCAGGGGATCCTTTACGGTCGCGGCACCCAGGACGACAAGGGGCCGCTGATCCAGGCCCTCTACGCCATGTATATTGCCAAGGAAGCGGGCGTGGTCCCCTCCTGCGACATTCGCCTCATCATCGGCACGAAGGAAGAAACCGGCGACTGGTCCGACGTCGAGTTCTACATCAAGCATCGCGGCGCCCCTGACTTCGGCTTCACCCCCGACGCCGAGTTCCCCCTCATCACCGGCGAGAAGGGGATGATCAACCTTGAGTTCACCGCCACCTGGCCCGCCGTCGCGGCCAACGCGGAAACCGGCATGGAATGGATTTCCCTCAAGGGCGGAGAGCGTTCGAACATCATCCCGGCCCTCAGCGAAGTGCTCCTCCGCTTCCCCGTTGAGAGCAAGCACGCCGTCATGAAGGAGCTGGTCCGCGAGACCACGCGCTTCACCGTCGAGAATCCCGGCTCCAACGTGACGCTCATCCCGAACAACGAGACGGACAGCGCCGCCAAGGGCTACTACGAGGCGCTCGTTTCCTTCGTCGGCAAGGCGGCCCACAGCTCCCTGCCCGACAAGGGCTACAACGCGATCACGGATTCTCTCCGGTTCTTCGCCGACGTCGAGACACTTCCCCCCGCGGTGCGCGCGTACATCCAGTTCCTGGCCCTGATGGCCTCCGCCACCGACGGCAGCCCGCTCCAGATCGACAGCACCCACCCCTTCGTCGGCGCCACCACGGCGGCGTTGACCCTCTGCACCATCGAACCCACCAAGGGCTTTGGCCTGCTCAACGTCCGCCCGACCATGGGAATGGACTGCGCCACGGTCCTGGCCAACGCACGCGCCGCCACCGCGGCCTTTGCCGACGCCACCGGTCTGGAGATCACCGTCGAGCCCCGTGGCGGACGCACCGTCGAGGCCATCTACCTCGATCCGGAAAAGCCCGGCATCGAGCAGTTCATCAACGCGCTGCGCTCCGGCTACCAAGGCGTGACCGGCAAGCCCGGCGAACCCATGTCGATCGGCGGCACCACCTACGCCAAGGCGTTCCCGAACTTCTGCGCCTTTGGCCCCGTCGAGCACGGCGTGGACGAGGAACTGGCCCACCAGGCCGACGAGCACCTGGCCCTCGACTCGATCCGCCGCAACACGCTCATCTACGCGCTCAGCATCGCGATGATGGGGTAGCCAACCGCCACAGCCCCCCACTCGATCCGCTCCGCGGCGGATTGCTGGTGCTTGTCTATCTCGTGATTGGACTGGCCCTCCCCCTGTTCGTCCGATCCTGCGCCATTGAGACCACCTATATAGCCTTCCTCTTCCTCGATAAGGCCCTGCTGATCCTGATCGGGATCGTCGGACTCCTTGGACTCTACGGCGTCTTCCTCCATTGGAAAGGGGGGCAGCGGAAGCTCGCCATCCTTTGCCTAGGCCTCGCGCTCCTCAACATGATGATGGCAGATGTCTATGGATCCTGGAGATGGATCATCCAATCACGCTTCACGGGAGACAACGGAGTTGCCGAGGTCCGTCGCCTCCTCGCCGAGGAAGTGACCCGACTCGAAGCAGCCAGCCCCAACCCCTTCGAGGGGGCCTCCTTCGATGCCTGGGATCCCGCCTTCATCGCCGAGTCCCGCCTCGCGCCCATTCAGCGGCGATTTGAATCCAAGTACGTTCGCCTAATGCTCCTCGAACGGGGCCGTTACGCCTTGGTCCTCGACGACGGCGGCGGCCACCTCTCCCCATGGGGAATCGTCGTCGGTCCCCCCGACATGCTGCCCACCGAGTTTCACATCCCCGTCTCCCAGACCTGGGAACCGGGCGTCTTCTTCTACGACGCCATCTCGCCGCGCTGACCCCCTGCCCGTCAACGATGTCGAAAGAACCGGCACACACCTCGGCACTCCACCCGTGAATCGCCCTAATGGACCCACATCCTGTCAGAAGCGCTTTACTGTCCAACGCCCCGTGACCCTCGCGAACCCTATGGCCCTTTTCGGTCAGCGGGACGACCGCATGCTTTCGCCGCGATGTTCGTAGGCTTGCATTTTCTCACCAAAACTTGTCCAATAAGGGCCACGTCATCAGGGCAATTTGTGCCACCCACTCGCGAGGTCCCTTTTGACCACTTTGACGAAGCGCGTCCAAAATCGCGTTGATCTGTTATGTCCACCTACCTACCAACCTGCGGTCCACATCACAAGACAGTGCCTTGCCCATCCCAGCCTCCGGAGATCACATGGAACAGTATCACCCCTCGCTTGTGGAGCGCCGCCACCAGTCGCCCGCGCGCCCCCTTGTTGCCACCCTGGCGGCCTCTCTCCTCGCAGTATGCGCTACCTCCGTCATGGGACAGGATGCAGTGGCCGACGCCACCGCCGCCGTCACGGAGGTCGCCAGCACTGCCCCGGCCACCACTGAGGCCCTCCTCGCCGAGCTGACCAGCAAGGTCGCCGCCGCCCAGTCCGCCGCCGACAACGCCTGGATCCTCACCAGCTCCGCCCTCGTCCTCATGATGACCGCCCCCGGCCTCCTCCTCTTCTACGGCGGCCTTGTCCGCGCCAAGAACGTCCTCTCGGTCTTCATGCAGGGCTTCTTCCTCATGGCCCTCGTCTCGATCATCTGGCTCCTCTTCGGTTACAGCATCGCCTTCGGCGAAATGGAGGGTCCCCTCGGAGCCTTCGTCGGTGGCTTCGACCACCTCATGCTCGCTGGCGTCACCGGCGAACCGAGCGCCCTTTCCGTCACCCTCCCCGGCATCACCTTCTGCTTCTTCCAGCTCATGTTCGCCATCATCACCCCCGCACTCATGTGCGGCGCATTCGCCGAACGCTTCCGCTTCAAGGCCCTCGTCCCCTTCATGATCCTGTGGGTGATCTTCATCTACCTGCCGCTCGCCCACATGGTCTGGGGCCCCAATGGGTTCCTTAATGGCTGGAGCGAGGCCGCCACCATCAAGGCCCTCGACTTTGCCGGGGGCACCGTGGTGCACATCAGCTCCGGTGTCTCTGCCCTCGTCATCGCCATCTACCTGGGCAAGCGCTATGGCTACCCCGGCAAGCAGTTCGTCCCCCACAACCTCGCCCTGAGCATGACGGGCGCCGGCCTCCTCTGGTTCGGATGGTTCGGCTTCAATGCCGGCAGCGCCCTCAATGCCGGACCCCTTGCCTCCTGGGCCTTCATCAGCACCCATATGTCCGCCGCTGGCGCCACGATGTCCTGGATGGTTGCCGAGTGGCTCTTCCGCGGAAAGCCCAGCCTCCTCGGTGCAATCTCCGGGGCTGTCGCCGGCCTCGTGGCCGTCACCCCCGCCGCAGGCTTCGTCCACCCCGGCTCAGGCCTCATCATCGGCCTCATCGCCGGCTTCGTCTGCTGGTTCACCTGCGCGAAGCTGAAGGAAAAGCTCGGCTATGACGACTCCCTCGACGTCTTCGGCGTCCACGGCGTCGGCGGCATCCTCGGCGCCGTCCTCACCGGCGTCTTCGCCCACTCCGACATCAATGGCATGTCCGGCCTCATCGACGGCAATCCCGGCCAGGTCGTGCAGCAAATCCTCGCCGTCCTTGTCACCATCGTCATGGCCGTCATTGGCACCATCATCTTCATGGTCCTCGTCGACAGAACCATCGGCGCCAAGGCTTCGAACGACGATCAGGAACTCGGCCTCGACATTGTGGACCACGGCGAACGCGCCTACCACGAAGCCAGCTAACCCACACGCAGAACCCGGCAGGAAAGCGGCCCGCCACGATCATCCGTGGCGGGCCGTTGTCTATATTTCTATGCATCCGTTCCGCTGTAACGCCCTCGTCTATGCGCTCAGCATCGCGATGATGGGGTAAGGATCACTCCGCCTTTAGCCCCATCTGACGACGGGTCTCTGCGAGCGACAACGGCCCGAAGCGGTCGAAGGCGGAGGGCATCAGGTTCGCCGTCGAAACATCCAGCGCTCGCCTGTCGCCGACGATGGCGGGTGTCAGGTCGTCGGAGCCCTCTGCCATGATCACGGCTCCGTCCGGATAGACATCCCGCAGGTTGAAGAACGTCTTCGGGAAATCCGCTGGCAACGCCTCGATATGGAGAAGGGCGTAGTCCCATTTGAGGATCTCCCCCTGCGTGCCGAGCACCTGGGTGGAGGTGGCCTTTGCCGGGATTCGATGCCCCTTGTAGCTGGTCCAGCCCGACACCTCAATCATGTTCACCTTCACGCCGTCGGCCAAAGAGGTGACGCTCTTCAGTGCCCCCGATTCGTAGCGATAGACGTCATCGAACACGGGCTGTCCCTTCAGGCTGATCGTGATGGTCTCGGCGGTTCCGACGCTGCTGTAACTCACGGTGCGCTGCCGAAAGGCTCTTCTCAATCGTTCATCGCGGTCGGTGATACCCAGTCGCTTGAAAGTCTCCACCAGTTCCTCGCGCGACATGGGCGGATCGGTTTGGCCCGGATCGCACCACTCGGAAAGGGGGAACTCGACAGCGGCGGTGCTTCGATAGGTCAGCCCGGCCAGCGACAGGCCGAACTGAAATTCGGTCACCTGATTCTTCGGTCGTAGCCACCCCCCGTTCATCCCATTGCCCCAGGTCCAGGTCCCGTTGCCGTCGAACGACCAGATCGTGCGGTCATCCCCCGAGAAGTCCTTGTCGGGAAAAGCGCTCAACATCTCCGCATACTCAAGAGACCCCATCTTGACCGTCAGGCAGCGATCAACCGTGCCGTCGGGACCGCGCTTCTCCACAATGGCGGCACAGCTCGCCATGTCGGCCTCGATGGCGGCCAGACGACTCAGCAGCGCACTCAACGTGTAAGTCGACGCCCGGTCATCCCCGCTTGCAGGAAGCGGGGAAACGGCGCACAGAAGCAATGCCATTAGACAAAGGTATTTTCTCATGGACAAAATGACCTGCCAGCGTAATTGGGCCCACATGTGTCCGCACAACAGCTCCCTCGCTTCCCACAGTTTCCGGACCAAGAATTCGAGACTTTGCAATAGGGCTGCCCATCCAGAGAAACGGCGCACGATCCGACCTTTCGGCGACCACAGCTCTGAGCGTCTTGGTGTCCCTGACAGTGCTGTTTCTCGTCTCCGGTAACCAAGCAAGCATAGCCGGAACTGCCAGGCGTCTCACAAATCTGGCAGACGTTGTTGAACGGTGCCTGTAAACAATAGTTGGCTGCATCACTCGCGCTAGCACAACCTATCGATGCTACGATGCAACAAGAACCATACTTGGCTTCTCCTGCGGCCGGAGCCCAATTGAATGACTGCAGAAGGCAGATTCCCAGAAGCAATAAAAAAAACAAGCAGTTTAATTTATTCACAATATCACCAGTTTACCTTGTTCAGTTTGCACTCAGGCCATCTTTCGTTGACATACGTCTTAATTCTCAAAAAATCTGACACATCGCCCTGTTTCTTGGCAACAAGAGCGGCGTCGAACCATGCATACGCATGATAATTCAATGTGTAAAAGAAGGGTGCGTCCTCGGGAATTTCGTCTCTGACCTTCTTCATTAAAGTGGAAGCCTCGTCATATTGATTCATTTGACGAAGGCTTGACCATGAAAAGTAACTTGCGGTACCCAGCTCACGGTACTGTTTGGGATAGAGTCGCCACATCTTCTGTTCCATCGCCACGACGGTTGTAAATTCGTTCTGTAGATAATGGGATTCTAAAGTCATCAGGTAAGCCACAGAGGTTACATCGGGTCCAAACTCCGAACTGTTTATGATTTCGCTGAGTACCTCGCGAACATTCGTCCATTCTTTGGCATCGTCACTCGCCTTTGTCTGTTCAAAATACAATCCCGCAGCCTCAATCGTGGCCAACCCCTTGTCGCGTGAATTGCTGTGCAGCGACTCACGCCAGTCAGCCTGAAGAGTTATGACTTTCTCAAGGGACTGAACGGTTTTTTCTGTAACCGGAGGCTCCGAAAATTCGCTCTGTCGTGGTCTATTGTAAATTTCTGAATGTGCGAGATTCTTCATTGCAAGTCGAGCCTCCAAAGTCCAAGGATGTCGCTCGTTAAGTACAGGAACCGCGGAAAGGAACTGCTCGAAAGCCTTGCTTGCTTCATCCCCCTTCCCAATTTTCGTCAGGAGGTAGGCTCGGCGCAACAGAGCCTCCTTTCGGAAGAAAGAGTCTGGGTTCTCTGTCAAGAAAAGATCGATCCTCGAAAGAGCTTCAAGTGAGTTCGCCTTGCCGACCTGCAGCGCCGCCCGTAGTTGCCTGTTCTCCTCTTCATAGTTGGAATTCTCGTAGACTTGTCCGGATATTTCTTCACTTAACTTGGAGGCACGGCAAGCATACACTCCAAAAAGAGGCTCGGCAGTCATGAGGTTGCAAAGCCTGGAAGCCGCAAATAGGTCGTGGTGTCGAATCTTTTCGCAGTAGGCATACGTACGCTGCGCAACCAAAAGAATATCTACGGAGCGACTTCGCGCCCCTTGAGTACGAGCTACAAAGTCTTCGAGTTGGCCCGTAAGCATTGCGTTGTCGACATCTGGATTGGCGGAATCGCGTAGCAGCTTAAGCCACATCATAGCAGCTTTTGATTCACCGAAAGCCCCTGGATCGCATTGATATGCACGATCAAAGTAGTCTTCGGCGGTGTCTAAGTCGCCTGATCTACTAAGGTGGATGTAGCCGCAGTGGACAAGTGCTTCTGCTCTATTTGTGAAACTTACGTCTTGTGCAAAGTTTGTCGTGTGAGCAATGTACTCATCATATTTCTTGGCTTTCCAGAAGTGCCGAAGTAGGTCGATTTTCGCTTGTGGGGCGTCTGGAGACTGTGAGCATTGATCGGCGATCTTCATCCATAATTCAACAGCCTCTTCTTCTTTTCCATATCCCACGAGAATTGGGCAACACAACAAGTCGACTTTGCAGAGGTACGGACTCTCGGGGTTCTTGTTTCGAATACTGTCTGCCAGTCGCAATACATCACTTGATCTTCCCATATCGAAAAGACATGCTGCTTCTTTGTACTCAAAAAGAGATTCGAATTGTTTTTTGTCAGCCTGCTGAAGGACGGACCTGCTAAGATTCTTCGCCTGATCGTACTCTTTTGTTTTGTACTTTAACAATACTTCTCGGACGTCTAACGGGAGAGCGTCCACGTTCAATTGCGCCACCCCTGAATGGGCCAATGATAGAATTGTGACTACAGCAAGTGTAGCGAGCTTTTGCATGAAACCCTCCAAAAATGTGGATGTTAGTGAAGATGGGGAGCGACGCGACGCAAGGAAATTTGTTCGGGGGAGTTGAGAACGAAAAGGCTTGAGGAGAATTGACCGAAGTCCAACCGCTCCATGCGGTTTTCTTGAGCCAACCTCCCCCATCGCCACTCAATACTCAGCTTGCGGGAACGTGTGGTACATTTCCGGTGACGAGCCGGTGCTGGAGAGGGAGCAGCTTGGCTCGGTGGCGATATCGCCGATCGTGTAGGTCCCGCCGCCGGGACACATGGGCGTCCGCCGTATATACGCCTGCTCGCCGACAAGGTCCTCCCAGGTCGGTTGCGCGTCCGCTGCGGCGTTGTTTTCGAGCGCCCATTGCTGCTTGGCGCCGTCGATCTTCGCGAGGTTTTCCTGGCACGCGTTGCGCCCCGAGATGTCGCGGGCGCGTAGGAACGACGGCACGGCAATCGCACCCGCCATCCCCATCGGGAGAGCACCCAGCGCGGCGAGCATCGAGCGGCTGTCGCGCTTTTCGCGCGAGACCCATTCGATCCCTTCGTCCGTGTTGCGCGTGATCGCCACCCGCTGGTGCAGGCCGTAGAGGGTGCCGATGAAACCTGTCATCTTCTCGAGAATGGCCTGATCCGACTCGTTGTTGGCCGTTTCCGCGAGGGCGGCATTGAGGGTCTCCATCACTTGGGACGACACGAAGATCATGCTGTTGACCTCGGTGGGGAGCCCCGCCGTGAGGGTCTTGTATTCCTCCGACTCGGAAAGCCCGCCGGTCCCGGCGCGATGGCGCGCCACCGCGGCCGCAAGCATGGCGGGGGAGGTGCTCGACACGAAGAAGTCCTTCCCGTCTGCTGTATAGCTCATCTCGCAATCGGGGCAGATATTCGGGAGCAACACGTGGGTGAAGTTAATCCCGTCGGACTCGACGGTCTTGACCGTGAAGCCCTCTCCCTTGAGACGCGTTGTCAACGCATCGTAAAGGACCCCGTCGCCAATCTCGACCGTGGCGTAGATGTCGGGCCGCGCAAGGGTCAGCGTCTTGGACGAGTCATCGAGCGGGATGGTGACCGTGACGCCGGGGCGCGGGGCCACGGCGATGGTCATCTCGCCGTTGACCGCCTCAAGGATTCGTTGCAGCGGCATGCGCGCCTGGATGTCCATCATGGCCAGGCCCATGTTCACCATGGCCTCACCCGATTGCGGTTCGACGGCGCTGGCCGCCTGGCGGATCGCCTTCACCCATTTCCCCGGATAGGTGGTGGCCGTTGTATAGATCATGGTCTCGGTCGGCGCGAAGTGCAGCAGGCGGGGTGTGTGGGCGGGCTCGTTCGTGGGCGCAAGGAGTCCGATGCGCTCGCCCTTCAGGTGCAGGAAGGAGCGGTTGATACTGAGCCCCGTCGCGGCGTCGGTCCGGCCCGACATGCCAAAGCCCGCGATCGACCCCAGGCCCATCTTGGGGTAGCCGTCCTTGAGGAACTTGATGATCAGCTCACCATTCTGTTGGTTATCGAGGGGTGCGGACTGGTTGAGGACTTCGCAAAGCGGCGCCAGTTCAGAGCCCAGTGTTTCGAAAAAGTCGTCGCTGTCCAGATAGACATAGAACGAGCCGCCGGGATCGAGGTGCTTCTGCACCGCCATGAAATCGGGGTTCGGTTCGAAGTCCTGGGCGCCGACAGGCGCACCCGCGAGTACAACTGCCGCAGCAGCGGCGAGGATCGTTTTCTTCATGTCAGCCCCCTATGTTTAATTGTCCGATGTAAACTCCTGCTGCGGGAAGGTGCGCAAGGGATAGTCGGTGCCAACTGCACTTGCTTCTCTGCATCGCAGGGGCCTTGAATCGCGTCATTCTTCCTGAAGGACATACCCGCGCCATGAAGGTCGTCATCGCCCACCGTACCGGTCAGGCCCGCGTTGTGGATTTGCCCGAGCCGAAGAGTAGCCGCGGGTGCGTGACGGTCCGCGTCAGCCATTCCGCCGTGCAACTGCCCGACGAGCTGTTCCTGCTGGAGGCGGCGCCCAAGTCGCTGAAGCGCGGACAGGACGGCGTGCCGATCGGTTCCGGCGCCAGCGGCACGATCCTCGACGTGGGCAGCGGGGTGGAGACGCTCAAGGCGGGCCTGCGCGTGGCCGTGTACGGCCTTCCCTATGCCTACCACGCAGGGCAGCTTGTGGTGCCGGAAAACATGGTGGTGGAGCTTCCCAAGAAGGTGAACCACGAGGAGGGCTCCTTTGCCGGGCAGGGGGCACTGGCGCTTAACCTGCTTCGCTCCGCCGACGTGCGCCTTGGCGAGACCATGCTGATCTTCGGTGCCGATTTGGTGGGGCTGTTGCTTGCCCAACTGGTGCGGGCCGCCGGTGCCACGCCCATCGTGGTCGACGAGTCCGACTATCGCCTCACCAAGGCCAAGGCCGTGGGCATTGCCCACACGCACCAGCGCATCGACGACCAGTTGGTGCAGACGGTCACTGCGGTCACTGATGGCTATGGAGTCGATTCGGCGGTGTTGATGCGCCGCGACCAGCCGGGAGCGTTGAAGGGGGCGCTTGAGATGATTCGCGAGGGAGGCGCCTTGGTGCTCGGCGCGCCGATCCGCGAGTCCGTCGACCTGCCGACCTTGCGGGAAAAGGGCGCGCGCATCATCACCGCGGCGGGCGGCGGACCCGGAGCGGGCGATCCCGATTTCGAACGACGTGGCTCGATGTATCCACGCCCGATCACCCGCTGGACCGTCCGCGACAACATGGCCTGCTTCTGCGCCCAGCTTGCGGAGCGTAAGGTCCAGGTTTCGCCGCTCGTGACGGACCGTGTGCCGCTCGACCGCGCCCAGATGGCCTACGAGAAGGCCGCGCGCGGTCGCGACGCGGTACTTGGCGTGGTTCTTACGACCTGATAACCGGCACCAACATCGCATCGCCGTAGGAGAAGAACCGATACTTCTCCGCGATGGCCTCTGTATAGATATCTAGCAGGCGCTCGCGTCCGATGAGGGCGCTCACCAGCAGGAGCAGCGTCGAGCGCGGCAGGTGGAAGTTCGTCACCAGCAGGTCGAAGGCACGCACCCGCACGCCGGGATGAATCATGATGCGGGTCTCCCCGGGACCGGGGCGGACCGTGCCCAGGGCCTCGTCCCATGCGGACTCGAGCGTCCTGACCGTGGTGGTGCCCACGGCCACCACGCGGCGACCTTCGCGCCGCGCCCGGGCGATGGCCTCCGACGTCGAGGCGGTGACGTCATAGTGTTCCGTGTGCATCTGGTGATCCTCAACACGCCCGCCCTCAGCCATACCGACGAAGGTCCCGGCGCCAACGTGCAGTGTCACGAAGTGGCGCTCGACCCCCATCGCTTCCAGTTCTGCGAGCAACTCCGGCGTGAAGTGCAGCCCTGCCGTCGGGGCCGCGATGCTTCCCTCCTGCTCTGCATAGACCGTCTGGTAGCGCGTCTCGTCCTCGGGGAGGTGCAGCGCGGGCGCGGGCAGGTGTAGTTCCTCCGCGCGGCGCTTCAGGATATACGGCGGGATCGGCATCCGTCCGTGCTGGCGAAGAACCTCGCGAAACGCCTCGCCGCCGGGCGTGAAGACGAGGGTGCGCTCGCCGTTCTCGTGGCAGCGCGCGACCGTGGCCGTGAGGGCCCCGTCGCCGATGAGGATGGTCTCGCCCTCGCGGGCCTTGCGACCGGGACGAACCATCGCCTTCCAAGCTTCGCCGTCTAACTCGTGATCGCGCTCAAGCAGCAGCATCTCCACCAGCGCCCCGGTCGGACGTGCTCCAAAGAGACGCGCGGGAATCACCCGTGAATTGTTCATCACCAGCACGTCGCCGGGCCGGAGATAGTCCTTCAGGTCGCGAAAGCGTCGATGCTGATTCGGCTCGGAGGGATCCGGCGCAACGACCAGCAGGCGCGAAGCATCGCGCTGCGGCGCCGGATGGGCCGCAATCAGTTCCTCGGGGAGTTCGAAAGTGAAGTCTTCGACGTTCAATGGAGAGTGGCCGTGTGCTTCACCAGGTTCGCACGACAAGCGACGGAATGAAGGAGAAGTGGTGATCTCGGGTCAGGACCGGCAGTCCATGACAAAGGGCCTGTGCGGCGATCCAAGCGTCGTTTGTAGGAATCGGCTTTCCTAGCTTCCTGAGGGAGGCCAGCAAGGAACCGTACACTTCTGCGGTCCGGAGGTCAAACTCCAGAACCTCGAAGGCCGTCAGGAGGCTCATGAACCGGTTCTTGTTTTCAGCGGGTCGGCTGGATTTCTCTGCTCCCGCCATCAATTCGCCAACCGAGATGAGGGAAATCACTGGGGCGAGTTCCAGCAACTCTGGTTTGAAGAAGGTTGGGTCGCGCTCGATCCAAGCAATGATGGCATTGGTATCAAAGAGAACCCTGATCGCCGACGACATCGATGCGTTCGCACTCCTCTTCGATGTCGTGGCGGAGCTTGTCCGCCTCTCGACCGGAGATCAAACCGATGGTTCCGGGATAGCGCTGCGACAGGATTGCTATGACTTCATCCGGCGTCGGAACTGGGGCGGAGATGGGGGTCACTTCCACTTTTGTGCCCTCCGGCAGCTGGACTTCGCCGTCGGGGAGAAACACTCCATTGGAGTAAACGGCACTGAAAGTCATCTTTGCACTTCCCGACGAGAGTCGCCGGGCGATCCTATTACTCAAGATCGCCCGGGAAACATGCCTCAGTGTGCGCTCGGCTGGATGCCCAGGTAAAGTACAAAGAAAACGAAGAGCCAGATCACGTCGACGAAGTGCCAGTACCAGCTCGCCGCGTTCATCGAGAAGTGACGCCTGCGGTCGAAGCTGCCAAGCTCCATGCGGGCGTACACCACGAAGAGCATCAGCAGGCCCGTGATGACGTGGAAGCCGTGGAAACCGGTGATCAGGTAGAAGATCGTGCCCACGTAGCTGGACGACGGGGTGAAGCCGAAGTAGCTCATCAGGTGGCCCCACTCGTACCCCTGCATCCCGATGAAGATGAAGCCGAGGATCAGGGTGAACATAAGCCAATTCTTGGCCGCGGCGCGGCGTCCGCGGAGCAGTGCCTTGTGGGCCAACTCGCAGGTGATCGAGCTTGCAACCAGCACGCCCGTGCCAAGAGCCGGAATGGAGAGGGCAATGTGCGGCGTCCCGATGGGCGGCCAGGTGTTGCCGAGGATCGCGCGCGACTCCGCGTGGTACATCGTGTAGAAAAGGTGCCCGAAAAAGGCCGAGAAGATCGCCGCTTCGGACAGCAGGAAGAGCTTCCACGCCATGGTGAGCGTGTTGTTCCCCCAGGTCTGGTCGATCGTGGTCTTCTCGCGGATGACCATGGTAACCCAGCCGAGTGTCCCGACCAGCGTCAGGAATCCGCCGAACCCGAGGATCGCGGGCCACAGGTAATGCAGCGGCAACTCGGGCCGCAGCGCGAGAATGGCCGCCACGGGCAGGGGCGAGATGCCCAGCACCAGAATGAAGGGCCAGATGGTCGGTTCTGGCAGGTGAATGTGTTCTTCTTCGTGCGCAGCGGCAGACATCGCTTAGACGCTCCTGAAAAGATCAGAGTTATCGAAAGGCATCACGCCAAGGCGGATCAGCCCGTACATCGTTCCCGCCATCAGCAACAGCACGACGACAAGGAGCACAATCCCGAACACCAGCGACGCGCGCTTCTGCCGGGCCAGCACTGCTACTTCTTCTTCCTCCGTCACGGAGGAGATCACGATTCCCTTCCTCATTTCGCCCCTCCATTCCGAACATTGAGGGCGTCCTGGGTGCCAGCCTTGTAGGCTGCCTGGGCCGCTTCGTAACTGGCCTTGTCGCTCAGGTGCAGCGTATAGGCCATCTTGAGCACTTCCACGTCCGACTCGACCTTGTCGGTGAATGTATAGATCACCGGCATGTTGAGGGTTTCGAATGGTCCGATTTTCTGCTGGGTGAAACAGAAGCAGGCCTCGAGGATGAGGCTGTCCTCCGCACCTGCCGCCATCGGGTAAACGTCGTGCACCGGCTTGAAGTAAATCGTCTCGCCGCTGGTGTTCACGAAGCGGTAGTCGTTGATCATGCGCTCGCCGATGTGGGTCTTCTGCATGCGGTTCTTCACGGTGAAGACGATGGGGAGATTGTCGGCCGTGGTGGCGCTGAAGTACACGTCGACAGGACGTCCGATCTTCTGACCGCTGGCATCGCCGCGCAGCGCTGTCGGGGATTCGGCCAAAAGCCCGACCCGACGACAGATCGTGACGAAGAACTCTGCATTGGCGAAGGCGAAACCGAACATCCCGACCGCGAGCACCAGGAGAATCGCGAGATAGCGGGTGTTTTGGCGCGACCGGCTCTGGCCGGGAACGCGTTCATCCACCACAACGGGGGGCTGCTTTTCCTGATTTTCCATCCTGCGCGTTCTCCTTTCCGGTGCCGGACCGGCTCACAAAATCGGGATGCGATAGGCCACGTCGACCATCATGGCGATGAAAAGTCCGAACAGATAGACGATGGAGAACCCGAACATTCCCCAATACTGGCTGCGTTCCTGACGCTGGAGGGAGAGAATCGACTTCCACAGGAACAGGCCGCCGAAGATCACTGCGCCGACGAGATAGACGAGCCCGGCCTCCGCCCAGACGAGCGAAAGGCTCACGCCGATCAGCGCGATTGTATAGACGACCATCTGGCGAAGCGTGCTCAACTCACCGGCCACGTTGGGCATCATGGGGAGCGGGTTTGCCTTGTAGTCCTCCTGCAGGCAAAGCGCCAGCGCCCAGAAGTGGGGCGGAGTCCAGAGGAAGATGATCGCGAACATGGCCCACGGGACCCATGTCATACCGTCGATGCCCGTTACTGCAGCCCAGGCGATCACCGGTCCCATCGCGCCCGCCGCGCCGCCGATCACGATGTTCTGAGCCGTGCGGGGCTTCAGGTACATCGTGTAGAAGAACGCATAGAACAGGATGGTGCCGAGCGCCAGGAAGGCGCTGAACCATGTATAGACAACGGCGAAGATCGCCGTCCCCGCCACGCCAATGGCTGTGGCGAAAACCAGCGCATGGAACGGCTTGATGCGACCCATGGGAAGCGGGCGGCGCTTGGCCGTGCGCTTCATCAGCTTGTCGCGATCGCGCTCCAGATACTGGTTGAGCGCATTCGCCGACCCTGCCGTGAGGAAAAGCCCCAACATCACCAGCAGGAAGTCCACGGGGCGGTGGGAGAACTCGCCCTGCCACACGAGGCCCGCGGCCCCGGTGATCAGCACCAGCAGGCAGATCGTCGGCTTGGTCAGGGCCAGATAGTCCCTCACCATAGAACCGACGGACACGCGTGGTGCCTCGGCGATGGGCTCCATGACAACCGCTACATCAGGCATGAGCAGGCTCCTGGCTCGCTTTCGCGGCCTTTTCTTCCCGCTCGGCAAGAGCCGCTTCGGAAACCACCGGGTGACACTTCGTCTCGTAGATGACGACCAGCACGGAGAGCAGCAGCACGAGACCCACCGACTGGTGTGTCAGCGCCAAGTGCGGATGCACGCCCTTGAGCAGAGTGAAGATTCCGAGGATGATCTGCAGCACCACGATGGCCGGAGCCAATCGAAGCGCCCAGCGCGCAACCTTCGAGACCTCGATATAGGCGGCGCTCAGCGCCATGTAAAGCACGGCCAGCGCGACTGCGAAGGCGAACCAGCGGTGCGTCAACTGGATCATCACCACGTTTTCGGTCAGGTTGTGGTACAGGCCCGTTCCCGCCTCCCAGACTCCCGGAGCAATCCACTGATCGCCCATCTTCGGCCAGGTGTTCATGGTGTAGCCGGCGTGGCTGGCAGCCATGAGCCCGCCGGAAAACAGCTGGATCATGATCACCACATAGACCGCAGACGAAACGCGGAGGATCGTGTTGCCGGGCGAAGGCTTCTCGACAGTCGCGGGGTGGAGGAGCTTGAGAAGCATCCATGAAAGGATACTGGTGAAGATGAAGGCGTTGACCAAATGGATGGAAACCTTCACCGAATCCAGATGGAACTTCACGGCAAGGCCGCCGAGCACCGCTTGGGCAACCAGGACGAACAGGTTGATCACTGCCAGCTTGCCGATCCGTGCGCGCACCCCCTTGTAGGCCAGGGCGCACCCAAGGAACGCGAGATAGACAAGGCCGATGAACTTCGCCACCGCGCGGTGGCTCCATTCGACGAAGAACATCCGCTTGAACTCGCTCATGGCGATGCCCGCTTCAAAGCCGGGGATGTCGCGGACAAAGATGTCCTTCAGGATCACCCATCCCTCCTCCGTGGTCGGAGGAAAGATGGACTTCTTCGAGGCGATGACCTTGCCGGTCTCGTCGAGGGTTTGGCTGACGGTGAAGAACGGCCATTCGGGAATGGCAAGGCCGGACCCGCTGAGGCGCACATAGCCGCCCAGCGTCACTATGACAAAGCACAGCACGATCAGGGACCACAGGAGCCACACCGTGGGGCGTGTACCCGGCTCACGACCGTGTGCTTGAAGCGAGGACTGCGTGGACATCAAAAGACTTACCGGTGAACCTTTCCTGGTCAGACAATCTTCGGCAAACGGTCGAAGTTATGCGGGGCGGGAGGCGACTTGGTTTCCCAATCGAGCGTGTGCTGTGTTGCGTTCACGCCCCAGGGATCGTTTCCGGCCGTCCGCTTCTTGGCGACCAGGGTGTAGAGGATGTTGCCCAGCAGCATGATGCCGCCGGCCAGCATGAGCAGGTAGCCGCAGGAAATGAGGCGGTTCATGTCGAGGAACTCGGGGCGGTAGGTGTAGATGCGGCGAGCCATGCCTGCCAGACCGATCCAGTGCATCGGCATGAACGTCAGGTTCATCCCAAGGAAGATGCACCAGAAGATGATCTTGCCGAGCTTCTCGTCCAGGAAGCGTCCCGACATCTTGGGGAACCAGTAGTAGGTGCCGCCGAGAATCGTCATCACCGAGCCGCCGAATAGCACATAGTGCAGGTGGGCGACCACGAAGTAGGAGTCGTGGACCTGGACGTCGAACGGCACGTTGGCGAGGAACACGCCCGAGACGCCGCCGATCGTGAAGAGTCCGATGAAGCCGAGCGCATACATCATCGGCACGGTGAAGCGAATCGATCCGCCCCACAGCGTCGCAAGCCAGCTGAAGATCTTCACGCCGGTGGGCACTGCGATCAGCATCGTCATGAAGCCGAAGTAGGCGCGGAGCCAGGGCTCCATGCCGGCGGAGAACATGTGGTGGCCCCAAACGAGGAAGCCGATGATCGCGATGAAGGCCGTCGCGTAGACCATGCCCTTGTAGCCGAAGACGTGCTTTCCGGAGAAGGAGGCCATGATGTGCGACACGATTCCGAAGCCCGGAAGGATCATGATGTACACGGCCGGGTGGCTATAGAACCAGAAAAGGTGCTGGTAGAGGAGCGGGTCGCCGCCGCGCGCCGGATCGAAGAAGCCGGTGCCAATGAGCCGATCGGTCAGCAGCATCGTCACCACGCCGGCAAGCACCGGCGTGCCGATCAGGGCCATCCAGCTCTGGATCAGCACCGTCCAGCAGAAGAGCGGCATCTTGAACCACTTCATGCCGGGGGCGCGCATCGTCGACATCGTGACGATGAAGTTGATGGCACCCATGATCGAGCTGACGCCCGCCAGGTGAATGCCGAAGATCCACATGTCCACGCCGATGTTGGGCGAGTACGTGCGGGTCGAGAGAGGAGCGTAGCCCGTCCAGCCCGCGCCGGTCGATCCGAAGGCAAAGCTGCAAATCATCAGCAGCGCCGACGGGATCAGCAGCCAGAACGCGAAGGCGTTCATCTTCGGGAAGGCCATGTCACGCGCGCCGATCAGCAGCGGGACGAAGTAGTTCGAGAAGCCCGCAAAGCCCGGGATGATCGCAAAGAAGATCATGAAGGACGCGTGCATGCCGATGAACTGATTGAACAACTCCGGGCTCAGAAGGGCTTTGCCCGCGTTCAGTCCCATCGTGGCGTTCGTTCCATCCGTCAGGATGGGGAGCGCCAACTGGGCGCGGATACCACCCGCGAGCGCACCACCCGCGAAGGCGGAGAAGAATGCGAACCAGAGGTACATGACGCCGATCAGCTTGTGATCCACGGTCGTGAGCCAGCGGAGGATCCCCTTGTATTCCTTGTGAAGGTGGGGGGTCTCCTCAGCGGGGATGTAAATGGGGGCCTCTGCCGGGCGTGCGGCGCCCTTGGCGTCGGAACCGGGTTCGGGTAGGATGATGCTCATTTCCTTCCGTCCTTCCTGCGTTGAAATCGGTTAGTGGTTCGTGGTGGTGCTGGTGGCGAGTGCGGTGGCGGTGACGTCCTCACCCAGGAGAGCAGCCACGTATTCCTGCTCCTCAGGCGGGAACTTGGCGCCCTTCTTCTTGAGCCACTGGTAGAATTCCTTCTCGGGCACGACGTTCACGTGGATAAGCATGTAGGCGTGCAGCGTACCGCAAAGCTCGGCGCACTGGCCCTTGTAGGAGCCCTCGCGTTTCGTCCGGATCCAAGAGGTGTTAATGCGGCCGGGGATTACGTCGAACTTCACGCCGAATGCGGGCACCCACCAGGCGTGATTCACCTGGAAGGACTGGCCGTTGAGGAGGATCGCCTTGTCGACCGGCAGGACCAGCGGGTCCTTGCCGTCGCCCTCGTCCGTCACGGTCACGTCATACTTGGGAAGCGTATACTGCCAGTAGAACTGGGCCCCAACCACGTCCACGACCAAGTCAGGCTTCGTCGGGGGCTTTTCCATGTAGCGCAGCACCCCGTAGGCGGGAACCGCCATCGCCACAAGCACCACGGCAGGGACGATGGTCCAGAACACCTCAAGCGGCAGGTGCTCGTGAAAGGTGGCGGGGACCGGGTTGTTCTTCTCGTTGAAGCGTCCGATGATATACAGCAGCGTGATGATGGGCGCGAAGAGGAACGGGAAGATCACCGCCACTGTCCAAGCTGTATTCACGCGAACCATCTCGGCCACAGTGGTTGATGGCTGGAAGATCCAGTTCGTGATCGGGCTCGTCTCCGTCGGACTGCCACCGGGCGCCGCGGGAGAGTAGAACGAATAGACCAACGCAGCCGATGCGAAGGCCAGCAACGTCCCGACGACCCAGATGGCCACGAGATTGCGGATGTCTTTGTCCTTGAACATGCGTTAAATCCTCTTCGATTTCGTGGGCGAATTGACCCGCCTTGCCGGTCGACATCGGTCACTTAGACCTGACAGCGAAAACCTTGCAAGGTTACATTTTCCCCGGTGTGCCGTTTTCGGCCTCGCGGAGCATCTGGCGAATGGCAAAGTCCACGGGGACTCGTGTTTCCTTGTACGAATCGATCTTGATCGAAACGGCGCCGCCCGGCTGGGGAAGGGCTGCGATGTCCTTCTCGCTGTCCGCCGGGATGGCCAGATCCTTCATGAACTCGGCGTGGATGTAGTGGATCACCGCGTAGCGCTGCTCCGGATCGAGAGCCGGGAAAGCAGGCATGGAGCCCAGCCCCTTCTCCAGGGTGTGGTACATCCCGAGGGTGGATGCGCCCTGCTTCCAGTTGTCGAGGCTATGGAAGTTGCGCGGCTTGACCGCGAGCTTGCTTCCTGCGGTGCCGTTTCCAAGACCTTCCGCCCCGTGGCACGAGGCGCAGTTATTGGCGAACACCTTGGTGCCGAGGGCCACCAGATCCTCCGACGGCTTCATCAGCTTGCGATGGTCGTAAACCTTCTCCTCCGCGACTGCCTCGGGGGCCGGTGGCGGTGACAGGAGCTTCTCCACTCCACCTTCCTTCATGCCGATCTTGAAGGGGATTGTCGCGGTCAGGTACACGAGGTACACGCCCACGACGGCCAACGGCAGGAAGATGAAGATCGAGCTCTTTTCCTTCGGAGCGTTTTCGTTATGCATGGAGGTACTCCCCATTGATGCTGGAGATCAGGTCCGGGTCCTCGACCGGGACGATCGAAGCCTCGGACGCGAGCGAGTGGGTTACGCTCCATCCGAAGACGCCGCCCACGCCGATGAAGGTCATGATGTTCACAAAGCTCGGCCACAGGTAGGTCTGGGCCTGCTCCGCGTCCACCGGGCCGACGGTCCACCACAGGTCCACATACTGCCCGCCCAGGATGCACGCCGCCACGATCACGTGGGCAAGGATGCTGGTGCGGCACTTCGGCGGCATCAGCACGAAGAACGGAATCAGCCACTTCAGCACGGGGATGGCCAGCGTGAAAAGCAACCAGCCGTGCTCATAGCGCTTCAGGTAGAAGAACGTCTCGTCGGGGATGTTCGCGTACCAGATCAGCATGAACTGGGAGAAGCCGATATAGACAAAGAACGTCGAGAAGCCCATGACGTAGGTGCCCATGTCATAGAGCTGGCGCTTCTCGGCCAGGTAGCCCGGGTACTTCGAGCGCAGCCAGAAGCTGAGAAGCATCATCGTCGAGAGGGCGCTCACGAATCCGCCGGAGAAGCAGTAGACGCCCCACATGGTGGAGAACCACTTGGGCTCCAGCGACATGAGGATTTCCCAACCCCAGAAGGAGAAGACAAACGTGAAGACGATCAGGAACGCGATCGAGACCTTCTCGCGGTAGGTGCGAAGTCCCGCGGCATCACGACCCGCGCTCTTGCGCGAGGCACCGACGAGCACGAAGGTCGCGGCCGCGAGGATGCCTGTATAGACGATCATCTTGGCGGTCTGCACGGGAGCCGAAAGCCAGAAGGCCTTCACAGTGCCCTCGTAGGGATAATCGGTTCCGGGGCGCGCGCCGCTGTACAGCGTGGTCACGGCCAGCACGGCAATGATGATCGGGAAGACAAACCCGCCCTTGTAGGAGAACGCCGCCAGTGCCTCAGGCAGACGCTTCACGGTGATGAACCACTTGGCTCCCACCACATACTGAATCGCGAGGAACGCAGCGGCACCCATCGACAGGAACCAAAAGTAGGAGGCGGCCACCATCATGCCGTTCCAAGCGTTGTAGCGCGATGCCTCGGTGCCCGTGAAGGCGCCGTACAGGAAGACCAGAAGCCCAACGATGCCGATGCCTAGCAGCCCGTACTGGATGGCGGGGCTGATCCGGGCGGGACCGGGGTCTTCCACATGTTTGATTGCGTGTCCGTGCATGGGATCCTTACTTCTCCGTTCCGCCGAGATAGAGCTGGGCCGGCTTGATGTCTTCGCGATAGGGGTTGTCGAGCGCCTTCGCGTCCTTCCAGCCGAGCTTTTCGACCTCGGCCAGGTCGGCCTCGGTCGGGTGCGCCGCACGGCCGAGCGCGCGGACGTAATGAACCACCGCCCACTTCTGCTCGTCGGTCATGCGCTTGTCATAGGCCGGCATCTGCCCCTGACCCATCTTGATCGTGTGGAAGATCTGACCGTCAGCCCACTCGCTGCGAATCTTGTCGGAGTAGAGCTGCGGCGGGATCGGCATGCCCTTTTCGCGATGGGCCAGCGTAACCATGCCGTCGCCGGAACCGACCACGCCGTGGCAGACCTTGCAGTGGATGTTGTAGTACTTGCGGCCGGTTGCCAGCGTTTCAGCGCTGACGGGCACGGGGTTCACCAGCTCACGCCCAGCCTTTTCCCCCTCGATGATGCTGTAGGGATAGGGGACGAAATCGCGGCTGATGGTGCCCGCGGGAGGAGTCCGCATTCCGCTGCCGTCCGCGAAGAAGGCACTGGGCTCCTGCGGTTTCACCGCCTGGCTGAAGTACATGTCGGGCATGTACTGAATCTCGCGACGCTCCGGGTTGCGATCGCAGGAGGACAGGCCGACCAGCGATAGCGCAACGACGGTGACTTTGAAGAGGGATCGAATCGTCATCGTGAAAGACCTCACCCGGCCGCCTCGAGCGGAGCCGCCCGGAAGATTACCTGCTGTTTCTCGTGATCGATGCCATCCACGATCTTTACCTTCAGCGCGCCGTTGCTCTGCAGGAACGCGATGGCCCGCTTTTCCTCTTCCTCGCCGGAGACCGGAATCACCAGCACGAAGCGGTCGTTGGTGATGCGCTTCGAGAGGATCATGGTCTTCGGACGCGGATAGAGGCCGCAGAACGCAAACATGGAAAGCAGGTTGCAGAAGGCGGCCAGCAGCACCGCCGACTCGAAGGTGATCGGAATCCATGCGGGCCAGGAAACGAAGGGCTTGCCGCCGATGTTGATCGGCCAGTCCACCGCCGAGGTCCACGACTGGAGCATGAAGCCGAGGAACGCGCCCGACACGAGTCCGATGCGGGCGATCGTGCCGACGGGGGAGGCCTTCAACCCGAGCGCCTCCTCCATCCCGTGAACGGGATAGGGCGTGTAGGCGTCGAGGTTCTTAAAGCCCTCGGCCTCGCGGGCCTTGGTGGTCACCTCGAGAAGGTCGTGACCGTCATCGTAGAATCCAAGAATCGCAGGAACCTGAATGCGAGCCATGGTCAGTGAGCCTCCGCCGCGTGGGAGTGGGCCGCCGGAGCGGCATGACCGTGGTGATCATCGTGGTGCCCGTGCAGACGCGAGCCGTGGGACGGCGCCGGCAGCGTCGCCTTCACTTCCGCGATCGCCAGCGTCGGGAACACGCGGCAGAACACCAGGAACAGCGTGAAGAAGAACCCGAAGGAACCGACAACCACCATCCAGTCGAAGATCGTGGGGATGTAGTAACCCCAGCTCGACGGCAGGAAGTCGTTGTGCAGCGACAGGATGAAGATGTTGAAGCGCTCGAGCCACATGCCGATGTTCACGAAGATAGAGATGATGAACATCGCCGGGATCGACGTGCGAATCTTCTTCGACCAGAACAGGTGCGGGATCACCACGTTGCAGATCACCATGCCCCAGAACGTGCAGGCGTAGAAGATCGATCCGCTCGTGCCCAGCAGGAACCCAAGGGCGCGGGAGACGAACTGGTACTGTTCGTATTCGTGGCCCGAGTACCAGGCGATGTAGAACTCCGAAGCGTAGGCGTAGCCGACCAGCAGCGACGTCGCGAGGATGACCTTGTTCATCAGCTCAAGGTGCTTCATCGTGATGTAGTGTTCGAGCTTGAAGAGCACGCGCATGATGACCAGCAGCGTCACCACCATTGCGAAGCCGGAGAAAATGGCGCCGGCGACGAAGTAGGGCGGGAAGATGGTCGTGTGCCAGCCGGGCAGGTTCGCCACGGCAAAGTCGAACGACACGATCGAGTGCACGGAGAGCACCAGCGGCGTCGCGAGGAAGGCGAACTGACGATAGGCGCGCTCGTAGTGGTTCCAGTCCCGCGTCGAGCCGGTCCAGCCAAAGCTCAGCACGCTGTAGAGCATGCGGAAGAACTTGTTCTTCGCGCGGTCGCGGGCCGTCGCCCAGTCGGGGATCAGACCCTGATACCAGAACAGAAGCGAAACCGTGAAGTAGGTCGTCACGGCGAACACGTCCCAGAGCAGCGGCGAGCGGAAGTTAACCCAAAGAGCACGCTCGGCAGGATAGGGAACCAGCCAGTAGGCAACCCAGGTGCGGCCGACGTGGATCAGCGGGAATAACCCCGCTGTCATGACCGCGAAGATCGTCATGGCCTCCGCCGACCTGTTGATCGAGGTTCGCCAGTTCTGGCGGAACAGGAACAGAATCGCGGAGATGAGCGTTCCTGCGTGGCCGATACCGACCCAGAACACGAAGGTTACGATATAGACACCCCAGCCCACCGGGTTGGTGATGCCGAAGATGCCGAGACCATTGAACATCTGATAGGCGACCGGCCCGAGCAGCAGCAGCGCCGTGGCCTGTGCCATGCCGAACGCGATGTGCCAGGGTAGCGACGGGAAACGACCCATCGGGGCCAACACCTCGTCGGTCACCTGCTCCATCTTGATCTTCGAACTGAGGTACTTGCCCTCATCCGGTTCGAGTGCGAGACTCATTCGCTAGTGCCGTCCTTTCCTTAGTGGTTCGAGCCGGAACCGGCAGAATGGGTGGCCTCGTGACTACCCGAGGCGGAATGTTCTTTTTCGTCGTGGCCGTGATCGCCATGATCGGCGCCGTGGTGATCCTCGCGGTGCGCCTGGTACTTCGTGCGATACGGCGACTTCTCGTCGCGGTTGCGGACCAGCGTCATGTAGCGGATCGACGGGTCCGTGTTAAGGTCCACAAGCAGGCCGTAGGCACGCGGATCGCGCCACAGCTTGGAGATCTCGGAGTTCGGGTCGTTGCGGTCGCCGAACACGATGGCCTTCGCGGGACAGGTCTGCTGGCAAGCCGTCACCATCGCGCCGTCCTGCAGCGGCTGGCCGCTCTCGCGAGCCTTTTCCTTCGCCACCTTGATGCGATGGCTGCAGAAGGAGCACTTCTCCATGACGCCCTTGCTGCGGACCGACACCTCGGGGTTCAGCACCAGCTCCATCGGCGACACGCGCTTCACGTTGTCGTAGGGACCGGTGCGGTAATCGGTGTACTGCCAGAAGTTGAAGCGGCGCACCTTGTAGGGGCAGTTGTTCGCGCAGTAACGCGTTCCCACGCAGCGATTGTAGGTCATGACGTTCAGACCCTCATCGTTGTGCATGGTCGCGATGACCGGGCAGACCGTCTCGCACGGTGCATTGTCGCAGTGCTGGCAGAGCAGCGCCTGCAACACGAAATCCGGATTCTCCGGCGTACCGCGATAGTAGCGGTCGATGCGGATCCAGAACATCTCGCGTCCCTTGATGACCTCGTCCTTGCCGACGATGGGGACGTTGTTCTCGATCTGGCAGGCCATGATGCAGGCGCCGCAGCCGTTGCAGGCGTTCAGGTCGATCGCCATGCCCCAGTGGTGCCCCACGTACTTGTGAGAGCGCTCCCACATGGACTCGGGATTCTTGCCCGGATCCTCGTGGTTCGGATAGCCCGCGTACTTGTTCAGCGCCCACTCATTCCACGTGGTTTCGCCGATGATCGGACGTTCGTAGACCGCCTCGCCCGTCTCGGTGACCGTGGCGCCGGCGGGAACCTCGCCCTTGCGCTTGTTCACCATCAGGCCCAGCTTCGGCGAATACAGGTAATTGTGGCCCTGTGTGTTCGCCAGGCGGATGTGCTCCTTCGTCTTGGAGATTTCCTTGATCGCGATGCCGGAAAGCTGCACCTTGTTGGCCGCAACCGTCGATGCCGCCCAGGCGTTGACGCCGATTCCATCGCCGATCCCGTCGAAGGTGTTGCGACCCCAGCCGAGCTGGACCGCAACCACGTCCTTGTGGGTACCCGGCTGAACGAACACCGGCACCTTGAGATGGCCGAGGTCGCCGAGGTTCAGCGAGATCACATCGCCATCCTTCAGGCCCTTCTCCTTGGCCAGTTCGGGCGAGACGCTCGCGTGGTTGTCCCAGGAGATCTTCGAGATCGGATCGGGCAGCTCGATCAGCATCGGGTTGCTCATGCTCTGGCCGTCGCCATGCACATTGGTCGCCGCCAGGACCAGCGAATGGGCAGCCGCACCGGTCGCACTGGCGCTCAACGCCGTGACGCTGGCTGCCAGCGTGCCGATCGCCGTCGCGCTCATCGTAGCCTTCGCGGCTTCGTCCTTCGGGCGCTGGTCCAGCACGCCAAGCTGGAGCACAGAGGTCCATGCTTCCTCGGAGGTGAGGAACATGGTCATCCACGTTTCCTTCACAAACTCCTGCCAGGTCTGCAACCGCGCGGTGACAACCCCTGCCGCATCGGTCGTCGACTGGGCGAATACCGTCTTGCCCGCGGCGGAAAGCGCCGCCATGAGCGACTCCTGCCAGGCGCGCGTCTCAAAGTACGGCGTCGCCGAGTCTTTGCCGAAGATCGGATTGATCGTGGGCTGTTGAATGCTCAGCAGGCCCGACATCGGCTCCGCATCGCCCCAGCTTTCAAGACCGTGCACCTGCGGGATCAGCACATCGCTCAGGTCCGAAGTCTCATCGAGCCGCAGGTTGAAGGAGGCCACGAAGCCACCCGCGTCGCGCATCGACTTGACCGCATCGCTGAATCCAACCGCCTTGGGCAGGCTGTATGCCGGGTTGACACCGCTCATGATCAGCACGGAAACCGCGCCGTTCTTGAGGTCCTCAATAAGGCGAAGGATCGCCGAGGGATCGCCCTGTGCCTGCAGCGAAGGGCTCGTGGTGACGTCGATCACCGGGCCGTAGTTCCCAAGCAGGCTGTTCAACAGCACGCCCACCATCGCGAGCGCCGTTCCCTGCTCGGTGCGGCTGGCCGTGCTATCCGTATAGACAATCGAACGTCCCTTGGCATCGGCCAGGGACTTGGCGGCGCGCGTGATGTCGTCCGCTTTGATGCCGGCCTGGGAAGCCACTGCGCTGGCCTCGTAGGCGGAGAGCATCGACGCAATGGTCGAGTCCTCGGCACCGGGGACGGCGCGCAGCTTCAGCACCAGCTCGTTGGCGATCGCCAGCCCGACGGCCAGCAGGAACTCGGGGCGCACCATGTGACGGTAATCCGAGGCCATGCCCGTCAGCGTGGGTGCGGGCTCAAACGCGTAAACGCGCGACATGCCCTCGGGGGTCGGGCGGCGCTTGGCCGCAAAACCCATCTGGGTCGAGACCTTCGAGACGGACTGCGCCAGCGGATCGCCGCCGATGCAGACCACCACGTCCGCCTTGTCGAAATGATAGGCAGGCGTCACGGGACGGCCGAACGCCGCGCGATGGGCGTCATACTGCTGGGCGCTTGCCATCGCGTCGTAAATCACATGCTCGAAGTTCGAACCCTGGCTCTTGAAAAGCTCGATCAGGCGCTGGTTGCTTGGGCCCGAGAGGGTCGGCGTCAGGAGGACGACCTTTCCCTTCGCGTTGGCAATCTTGAGGCCCAGCTTCTGGTCGTAGTCAGCCATCCGCAGGGTGTCGGTACGGGTCAGGGCGCCGTTGCGATCGCGACCCATCGGGAACTTCTGACGATCGGGGTCATAGAGATCGGTGATGCTCGCCTGGCCGCGCGTGCAGAGCTTCCCCTGGTTCATGGGGTGATCGGGGTTGCCCTCCAGCTTGATGGGACGACCGGTGCGGGTCTTCACCAGAAGGCCGCAGGCCGCCGCACAACTGGTGCAGGTGCTGGCGTAGTAAAGTGCGTGGTTGATGTCCGAATCGGCGGGCTTGTTGACGTAGGGGAGAATATGGTCAACGGGCCGCTCGCAGCCCTGAAGGGCCGCTGCCACCGTCGCAAAGGCGCTCAGCTTGAGGAACGTGCGGCGCTGCATCGGAGAAAGGGAGGACGACTCCCCCTCGAAGTACCGTTCCGGCTTCGCACCCGGGTAGAATTCCTCGCCCATCTGGGCAAGATACTCTTCGTCCCGGTGATACTCCGACAGGGTGGTCCAGTACTCAGGCCCCTGAAGGGTTTGCTCATTATGACTCATGGATCGTGTCTCTCGCGCTCTGGGTCAGGTCGTCGGATCAATAGTGACAGGTGCTGCATTCGACCGAGGCATTCTTGCCGCGGAGCTGGGCGCCACGCCCGTGGTAGTAGATGTCCTTCTTGTACTCGACCAGGCGGGCCTTGAGCTGCTCGGCCTCCTCGGCGGAGAGCCCCGCCGTGCCATACTTCTCGAGGTGGCGGGTCACCGAGGCGAACTCGCCCGTGGCGGGCGCCTCCTTGGCATGGTCCTCATGCTCGTGATCGCCGTGGGCATCATGGGCGTGGTCGTGGTCACCGTGGGCATAAGGTGCCTCGTGATAGGTCGGTGGGTGATTGATCGAATCGACGTAGGTGTCCTGGCGGTGGCACTGCATGCACGCGCCCATTTCGAGCTTCTGCCACTGGCCAACGACGTTCATTTCCTGAATTGGGCCGTGGCAGGTCTGGCAGGCAACACCGGCAGCGATGTGCCACTGGTGGTTGAAGAAAGCATGGTCGGGGAGCTTGTGAATGCGCACCCACGGCACGGGCTGGCCCTTCTCGTAATACTCGGTCAGCTTCTGAATGTACGGACTGTCAGTCCGGACGATCGAGTGGCAACCCATGCACAGGTCCATCTGAGGAACGCCCGCGTGCGGCCCCGTTTCCGCCGTGGAGTGACAGTACAAACACTCCATCTTCATCACACCCGCGTGAAGCGCGTGGCTGAAGGGGATTGGCTGCTGCGGCGCATAACCCTCGTTCGAGAAGACACCATACAGCTGGTAGCCCCCTACGGCGAGTAGGGCGAGGGTGAAGAGGAAAACTCTCCAGTACTGGAGCATAGTCGTAATCCTTCAAATGAAGCCGAACCCACGGAGCGACAGCCATCGCCACGAGGATTCTGCGGTACGTTCAGACAACAGGACGCAGCCCGGTGCAGGTTGCTAAGGACCCACGGCTTACCGGGACAAGCCCTTTCACTGCCTTGTCAGGTGAGAAGTGACGCTTCGCCGGGCACCGTTGGACACAACAGTACCCCGCACTTCGACCGGACGTCGTCAGGCTTGTGATTTTTTTCACAAACTCAAGGGCAAAAAGCTGGCTCGTTTCACGCATTCTATCAACCTCCCTCGCTATCCCACCCGGGAGTTGCATCAGATCAGCCACCCAAACGGCCCCATCCTCTTTTATGACGGCGACTGCGCTCTCTGCCAGGGGAGCGTGAAATGGCTTCTGGCCAGAGACCAGCGCGCCGTTCTCCGCTTCGCCCCGCTTGGCGGCGAAACGTGGCAGGAACTGGTCCCCGAGCAGGTCCGCGCCACCCTTCCCGACTCGGTGGTCCTTATCGTTGCCCGCGGCTCCAAGCCACTCATCCGCTCAACCGCGATCCTGACGGCCATGGCCTTGATGGGTCCCCCCTGGAAAAAAAGGGCGGCCCTGCTGGGTCGGATCCCGAGCGGTCTGCGTGACTTGATCTATCGGGCCGTCGCCCGGGTCCGCCGTCTGATTCTCGGCAAGCCAAAGAGTCAGTGTCCGATGATTCCCCCGGAATGGCGATCCCGCCTGCTGCCCTAGCCGATCTGCAGCGCCCGTCGCCATTCTCGGACCCGCTCGGGAACCGACGGATGCCTGAGCACTCCCCCGATCGACGCCACGAAGGCCTTGGGGGCGACAACGCGCACCATCCCGAGGTTCTCCAGCGTGATCCCCCCGATCAGCACGAGCGGGCGGTGATCCCCTTCCAACTCCAGCACCGCCTGCTCCACCATTTCCAGACCCACCGCCGCCTCAGCGTCGGCCTTCGTGCTGGTCGGGAAGACCGGTCCAAGGGCGATATAGTCGACCGGCTGCTCCATCGCCCGGCGGAATTGCGTCATGTCGTGGGTCGAGATTCCGATCACCTTTTCGTCGCCCAACAGTTCCCGTGCTCGTTCCGGGGCCATGTCGTCCTGACCGAGGTGAATGCCATCGGCGTCGACCTCCAGCGCAACTTCCACCCGGTCGTTCAGGATAAACGTCGCTCCGCCGGCGCGGCAAATGGCCTGGCACTTACGGGCCATGAGGCGGATTTCCACGTCGCTGGCCAGCTTGTGACGTAGTTGAACCAGCCGCGCGCCGCCCGCCACGAACTGTTCCACCTGCTCTGTCATCGGGAGCGGGCTCAGCTGAGGATCGGTGATGCAATATAGGTCTGGAGGCGAGACGGGCCGGGGAGCGGCGCTCACGAGGTCACTTCCCCTGATGGCTTGGTGTCGTCGGCCGTGAGTGCAAAACGCCCTCCACCCAGAATGAGGCATGCCAGCGAGAGCACAATGAAGACTCCGTTACGCACCAGCGACATGGGACCAACCGAGGACTCGCCAAAAAGGCCGCCGAAGCAGCCACAGTCAATGTCCAGTCCTCGCACCAGCACGCTGGCGAGACCGACGGTGAAGACCACATAAAGCCCCGTCACCACCAGCGCCGACTGGCGCGTCCAAATCCCGAGCACCAGCGCGAGCCCAGTGAGGATCTCGAGCCACGGAAGGAAATAGGCGAGCGGCATGGTAGCCCAGGCGGGGACCAGCTTGAAGCCCTCGATCGACATCTGGAAAATCAGCGGACCTCCCTTCACCTTCAGGGCACCGGCCAGGATAAAGGCGCCACCGGCAACGATCCGGCAAAGCAGAAGGGCCACGGAAACCGGTACGCCCCTCTGCTGGGAGGATAGGGGTTCGGCGGGGGCGACCGCTTCACTCATAGCGTTGGTTCCCCAGTTTCCACGGGATACTCCGCCTTCTCCCAGGCAGGGAAACCGGCCTCGAAAATCTTCAGGTTCTGATAACCGTGGCTTTGCATCATGCGCTCCACCATGTGCGAGGCATCGCACTCACCGCCACCGCAGTAGATCACGATGTGCGCGTCCGTGGGGAGGAAGTCGAGCGCCTCGGGACGCCCCTGGCGGAACATCTCCACATCGATGTGGAGAGCCCCGGGGATGTGGCCCTCCGCGTACTGGGCGATGGGCCGGGCGTCGACGAAGAATGATTCCCCGCTCTCGAAGGCCGCCCGCGTGTCCTCAAGGGTGATGCCATTCGTGGACGGTGCGTGCCCATCCGTCGGCGTTCCAGCCGCCACGGCGGGACGCGGCGGGGGAGTCTTCACTGGGCGGAAAACAAAAGCATCCGCACCGGCCACCATGCTGGCCAATCCAATCAGCACGACAAGCCTCAAGATCCAAATTTTCGCCATCACTTCGCCTTACTGGTGGGCGGTCGGGGGAGCCGCCGGCCCCTGCACCGGCAACCGCGAGGCGGTGCTCGGCACGGCGGTCGGGCGCTGCCCGCGGATGCTCGCGATAATCGGTACCAGCATGGAGCTCTGCGTTCCGTTGGTATCCGCAATGGTGATGGTGGCGCGACCCGTGTAGGAGCGCGGCTCAACATTGGTCGCATCAATCTCCGCGGTGACCGTGGCCTCTGTCTTGGCCTCGTTCATGGTTGTTTCGAACTTGATCGGCAGGGCCACGTCGTGGGTAACGCCCACCACGGTGAAGGCAGAGCCCTTGCGGGAAGTGACCGTGATGTTGCGGGAGATCATCTGCCCCTTCTCGGTGATGAGTGCGAGGCGAGCGGGAGAGAACGCAAAGTCTCCCACCACATTGGCGCGCAGCGAAAGGTACTGGTTCGGGTTCTTCTCGTTGTCCGTTTCGATGGACACGCGCCCGTTAAAGTCCCCCTGGGGGAGACCCTTGGGTGCGGATACTTCGAACTCGTACTCGGTGCCGCCACCCTCCTGCTTGGTGCGGGTGCGCTCGCCAACCTGCGTCACCGTCAGGGCCGGGTCCGAGGGCTCGATCTTCTTGAAGGCCAGCGGCTTCTCCAGGTTGGAAACCACCGAGAAGCGCTGGGAGACGGGATCGCCGACGCTCACAACGCCGAAGTCGAGGACCCTCTTCGGCATGAAGATCTCAGCGATCACGTTCACCTCGAAGGTGAGGCGGTACTCCGGTGTCACCGGGTCATCGGTGAAGACCGTGATCGACTTGGTATTCTTGCCGAGGCGACCGTGCGAGTCAAACTCCACGCGGATTGTTTCCGTCTGCCCTGCCGCCACGGACGTCGGGTTGTTCGACGCCGTCGTGCAGCCGCAGGAAGGCTGGACCTTGGTGATGTTGATGACACGATCAGTGGTATTCTTGAAGGGAAACTCCGCCAGCACCTTGTCGCCATCGTTGATTTCGCCCAGATTGCGCGAGGTGGTCTCGAAAACGAGAGCAGGAGAGGTGGGGACTGATTCGGAGGGCTGAACCGCCGCACCCTCGACGCTTGCGGGCGTGGGCGCTGCGGCCTTCGTCGCCTCTTCCGCCCGCCCGGATCCCGGGAAAGCGGTCATCATGGCACACAGGGCCAAGGTCGGAATCGCCAGCCGAAAAGTCGTTTTCATCGCGTGAATCCTTGTGTCGAGTGTGCCGCCCGCGGTTCGTTCGGGCTTCCCCGCCCCTGGTCCGTCAGCAAAACCGGTTCCGCGTGTGCATTCGAAAAGACCAAAAGAGGGGCGCGGTAGTTTGGTTTACTCTCCCTGACCCAGGGAGTACCCCGGCTTGCCGTCGAAGTTGCAGAGATGCTCTGTCTTGATGAAATCGATGCCTGCCCGCTCAAAGGACGTCAGCAGGTCGATGATGGTGCGGTGGCTGACCAGGGGCTTGTCCTTGTCTCCCGTGCGGAAGCGCAGACGCCAGTGGTCGACAGTGAAGGTTTCCGGGTTACCCGCGGGCCAGACCTTCACGCCGCGGTTTGTGATGAGGATCAGCTTGAGGATTCCGCCGGTTGCCTTTTGGACGCGCGCCGCCAGATCGTCGGCATTGCCGGTCCATTCCACGAAGACGTCCACGCCCACCAGATCCTTCTTGGAACGGGGGGGCGAAGTGCGGGGGCGCTCGTCGTGCTCCACCTGGGGGCGCTCCGGCTTGTAGTCCACCGGGTGGAGGATTTCCGGGCGCTGCCCAAGACGTGAAATCAACGCTTCGCTGAACTCTGCCGTGCCCACGCGCTTGCGGCTGGTCGCCTCGCGGAAGATGTCGCCGGTGTGGATCCCTTCCTCGATCGTCTTCAGCCAGGCATTGTGGACCAGCGTGGCAACGTCCTGCTGGCCGATGTGGTTGAGCATCAGGATCGCGGACAGGAGCAGACCCGAGGGGTTGGCGATGCCCTTTCCGGCGATGTCCGGCGCCGAGCCGTGGATCGCCTCGAACATGGCGATGTGCTCGCCGATGTTGGCGGAGCCACCGAGACCCACCGAGCCGGAAATCTGGGCGGCCACGTCCGAAAGGATGTCGCCATAGAGGTTCGGGAGCACGATCACGTCGAAGATCTCCGGCGTATCGGCCAGGCGGGCTGTGCCGATGTCGATGATCCAGGACTCCTTCTCGATGTCCGCATACTCCTCACCGATCTCCTTGAAGACCTGGTGGAAGATGCCGTCGGTCATCTTCATGATGTTGTCCTTCACCATGACCGACACCTTGCGGCGCCCGTGCGTGCGGGCGTACTCGAAGGCATAGCGGCAAATCTTCTCGCTGCCGGGTCGGGTGATGAGCTTGAGGCACTGATAGACATCGTTGGTCTGCCGGTGCTCGATGCCCGCGTAGGTGTCTTCCTCGTTCTCGCGGATGATCGCGAGATCCATCTTCGGATGCTTCGTCTGGACGAACGGGTGGTATGACTGGCAGGTACGGACGTTGGCGTAGAGTCCCAGGGTCTTGCGGATCGTCACGTTGAGGCTCTTGTAGCCACCACCCTGGGGGGTCGTGATCGGCGCCTTCAGGAACACCTTGGTGCGCCGCAGCGAATCCCAGGAACTCTCCTCGATGCCCGAGGTGTGCCCCGCCATGTAGACTTCCTTGCCGATCCGGATGACCTCTTTCTCCAGACTGGCGCCTGCCGCGTCCAGGATGGCCAGGGTGGCCTCCATGATTTCCGGGCCGATGCCGTCGCCATAGGCCACGGTGATTGGAGTCGGGTTAGACATCGTGAGTGAAAGCCTCCACAGGGGTCAGGGGTTTCGAGTTCGACACAACAGTTGCATTGTCAGTGTTCGAGGGCAACCAAAGTCCTCGCCGCGCCGGTTCGAATGGGGTGAATCGGTTACCCGATCACATTGACCAATCGACCGGGAACCACGACCAGCTTCTTCACCTCACGCCCGCCGAGTGCCTTTTGAATCTGCTCGTTGGCCAGTGCCAGCGCCTCCAGCTCCGCCTGCGGAGCCTCGCGCGCCACCACGACGCGATCCTTGATCTTGCCGTTGTGCTGGAGCACAATCTCGACTTCATCCAACTTGGTGAGCGACTCGATGTATTCCGGGAAGCGTCCGGAAACCCAGATCGACTCACCGTGGCCGAGTGCGCCCTGCCAGATCTCTTCCGCAAAATGAGGCACGAACGGTGCCAAGCAGAGGATCAGGGTCTCGCGAACGAAGGTGCTGATGTTGGGAGACGCCTTGGCCGCGTTGAACAGCTCCATGCACGCCGCGATGGCCGTGTTGTAGCTGAGCGCGTCCAGGTCCTCCTTCACCTTCTTGATGGTCTGGTGGGTCTTGACGCGCAGTTCCTTCGCCAGTTCCTCGTCGGCCACGATGGGCTGCGAGTTCTCGAAGTACCACGCCGTCAGGCGGTTGAGGAAGCGGCGCATTCCCTGGATGTCGTTGTCGCGGAAGTCGCCCCCTTGCAGGTACGGCCCAAGGAACATCAGGTATAGACGGAGCGTGTCGGCACCGTACATTTCCACGTACTGGTCCGGGTTCACGACGTTGCCCTTGCTCTTGGACATCTTGGCCCCGTCCTTGATGATGAGGCCGTGGGCGCGGAACTTACGGAAGGGCTCGGCGGGGTCGCGCGTTTCCGGGCGTGGGCCCATCTCCAGCGCTCCCGCGCGGGTCAGCGCCATGCAGATGAAGCGCGTGTAGAGCAGGTGCAGCACCGCGTGCTCGTTGCCGCCGATGTAGATGTCGACGGGAAGCCACTTCTTGATCGTTTCCGGATCGTAGGGCACGTCGTCCCGATCCGTCGAAACGTAGCGGAGGAAGTACCACGCGCTGTCGAGGAAGTTGTCCATCACGTCGGTCTCGCGACGACCGGGGCGGCCGTCGGGGAGCGTCGTGTTGTACCAGTCCGGGATATTGGCGAGCGGTCCGCGCCCATCGCCCTTCGGACGGAAGTCCTTGGTTTCCGGGAGGAGCACCGGGAGCTGGTCCTCCGGCACCGGATGCGCATTCCCCTGCTCGTCATAGATGATCGGGATGGGCGGTCCCCAGTAACGCTGGCGGCTGATGCCCCAGTCGCGGAGACGGAAGGTGCTCTTCTTCTCGCCGAGGCCCTTCGCGGCCAGCCAGGCGGTGATCTTCGCCTTCGCCTCATCGACACCGAGGCCATCGATGGAGACCTCGGCGTTGGACGAGTTCATGGCGACGCCCGCGCCGGACCAACACAGCTCGCCGCGACGAATATCGTCGAGCAGCGACTCGGGATCGGGGGAAGTCGAGACGATGAGGCCCTCGGGCTTCCACTCCGCCAAAGCCTTCGGATCGGGATCGATCACGGCACGGATCGGCAGGCCGAACTTCTGTGCAAAGGCAAAGTCGCGCTCGTCATGGGCCGGCACGGCCATGATCGCGCCCGTGCCATAGCCCATCAGCACATAGTCGGAGATATAGATGGGGATCTGCTGGCCGTTCACGGGGTTGATGGCGTGGGCGCCGCTGAAGACACCGGTTTTGTCCAAGGTAGCGCGGGCGTCTCGCCCGCGAGGCTCCTCTGTCCTCCAACGCCACTCCCAAGCCTGCATTTTGGCGACCTCGGGGTTGCGCCACACATAGTCCAGCAGGTGCGTGTAGGAGTTCTCCGTGCGAATCAGATGGTCATAGTACTCTGCCGCCCAGAGCGTTGACTCGGTCAGGTTGAGCGCCTTGGCGATCTCCTTCGAGGTGAACGATTTCCATGAGTGCAGGATTTCCGAGAGGGACACGCCGTCCTTGGGCTCAACCACCACATGCACATGGTTCGGCATCACGCACCAGGCGTGAAGCGTATAACGCTCTCCGTCGAAGTGCTTCAGTGCATTCGCGACGATCTTTGCGGCCTCGGGCGTCCGAAGCGTGGAGGCCCCCGATCCGGCGTCCAGATACTTCTCGATCCGGTCGGAGAAGAGGAACCGCAGCCTCTCGTGCTCCTCGTCGCTGAGGTCGCGATTGGCTTCCTTCGCGAGGCGCATCACACCTGCCCGCTCAAGCGCCCAGGCGTCCCGAACGTTCGCGGGAACGCTGTCTGCCAGTCGGAAGACCACATGATACACCCCACCGTTCTCGGACCAGTGCGGGAGGTTGCGACCTTGTCGAACGTCGATCGAACTCGCGGGCGAGACGCCCGCGCTACCTTGTCTATACGCCTCGATCTCTCCGCGTTTGTCTGCCGCGGCGATCTTGTCCACCAGCGGGTGATCCATTGCCAGCACCATGAACGTGGCGCCAAAGAGCGTGTCGGGGCGGGTCGTGAAGACGCGGATCTTGTCCGCGTGCCCGGCCACCTGGAAGTCCACCTCGGCGCCTTCGCTCCGGCGGATCCAATCGAGCTGGGTCAGTCGCGTGCGTTCCGACCAATCGAGCCACTCGTGGTTCTTGGAAAGCTCATCGGCGAACTCGGTCGTCTTGAAGAACCAGCACGGCATGACCACGCGCTTGACGATCGTGCCGGAGTGACGCTCGCACGTCCCGTCCGGGTTCACCTGCTCGTCGGCGATCACCGTGCCGCAATCGGGGCAGTAGTTCACTTCCTTCTCGGCGCGATAGGCGAAGCCCGCCTTGTAGAGCTGGAGGAAGATCCACTGGGTCCACTTGTAGTATTCCGGCGAGGTCGTGTCGACGGTGCGGCGCCAATCGAACATGAAGCCCATCATGTTGAGCTGGCGCGTGAAGTTCTTCACGTTGCTCGGGATCAGCTCCGCCGGATGGCGGTTCACCTTCATGGCGAAGTTTTCCGAGTGGATGCCGAACGCGTCGAAGCCGATCGGCTCGAACACGTCGTAGCCGCGCAGCCGACGGTGGCGCCCATGCACGTCCGCGCCCGTGAAGGCGTACACATTGCCGACGTGGAGCCCCTCCGCACTCGGGTAGGGGAACATCATCAGCACATAGTAGGGATTGGTGGCTTTTTGCAGGTCGATCTCGTTGGTACGGTGGGAGGACCACCACTGCTGCCACTTTTTCTCCACTACTGCGGGGTCGTAGACGTACTCGGCCATGAAAGGTTGCTCGCAAACGAAGGAAGTCCGCCGCCGGGCGGCGGGTCGCCGACACCCCACGGCAAGCGGGGGGGTGGGAGCAAGGCGGAACGGTGGCATCGCGGAGGCAGGCTGTCCTTGCGCCGCCCAAACCGCCTGCGTTCACTCGCCGCTCCATCGGACCTTTGGAGCGCACCCACATGAGTTTCTCGAACAATGACAAGCCGCCGGTCGTCCTGCCGGGACGGGCATCAACCGACCTGGCGCGCGAAGTCTGCCATCAGCTCGAGATCCCCTACGGCGGCGTCGAGTCCAAGAACTTCTCCGACTCGGAGACCTTCGTCAAGATTCTCGATAACATCCGTGGACGCGACGTTTACGTTGTCCAATCGACTCATCAGCCCGCCAACGAATACCTGATGGAATTGCTGCTCCTCATCGACGCCGCCCGCCGCGCCTCGGCGGAGCGCGTCACCGCCGTGCTCCCCTACTTTGGCTATGCCCGCCAGGACCGCAAGGACCAGGGGCGCGTGGCCCTCAGCGCCAAGCTGATCGCCAACCTGATCACCGTGGCCGGCGCCGACCGCGTCCTGACCATCGACCTGCACAGCGGCCAGATTCAGGGCTTCTTCGACATCCCGGTGGATCATCTGCTGGCCGGATCGATCCTGGTCGAGTACGTCCGCAAGAGCGGCATCGAGGATTTCTGCGTGGTTTCGCCCGACGTCGGCAACGTGAAGCTGGCCCGCAACTATGCCAATATTCTCAAGGCTCCGCTGGCGATTGTCGACAAGCGCCGCCCCCGCCCGAACGTCAGCGAAGTCATGGCGATCATTGGCGAACGGGAAGTTGAAGGCAAGAACGTGTTGATCTTCGACGATATGATTGACACGGCAGGGACGATCTGCAACGCATCCCACGCCCTGCGGGACCGTGGCGCGAAGGATATCTATGCCTTTGCGGTCCACGGCGTTCTGTCTGGGCCGGCCTTTGAACGGCTGGAACAAGCACCAATCAAGGAAGTGGTGATTACGAACACGATCTCTCAACACGGCCGCGAGCTGCCCGCCAAGGTCAAGCTCCTCAGCGTCGCCCCCCTCATGGCCCAGGCAATCGAGAGAATCCACAATCACCAGTCCGTCAGCGACCTCTTCAAGATGATGTCCCACTGACGCGACGGAACCAAGCGGCACGCGCTTACACAAGGAAGGATTCACCCCTATGTCGCAGTTTACCATCAAGGCCGAGACCCGCACGGGCCTCGGGAAGGAAAAGGTCGCGAAAATTCGCCAGGCCGGGAACTCTCCCGCTGTCGTCTACGGCACCAACAAGGATGCCGTTTCGCTGACCATCAACACCCGCGAAGCAGAGCTGGTCATCCAGCGCATGCACGGCGAGAAGATCCTGGTCGACCTCGTCGTTGACGGCGCCGTCGAGAAGGTCTTCGTCCGTAACATCCAGCGTGACCCGCTGTCCGACAAGCTCCTGCACATCGACTTTTACCGCGTCGACATGGACCGCGAGATCGACACCATCGTTTCCGTGACGGAAGTTGGCGTCGCTGAAGGCGTCAAGCTCGGCGGCCTCCTCGAGCACGGCCTCCGCCAGCTCCACATCCGCGCCCTCCCGGGCGATGTCCCCCCGCACATCGAAGTCAACGTGGCTCCCCTCCAGCAGGGTCAGTCGATCCACGTCAAGGACCTCCCCGCCATCAAGGGCGTCAAGATCATCGCCCGTCCCGACGCCATTCTGTTCGCCGTGGTCGGCAAGCAGAAGGAAGACGCCCCGGCCGCTCCGACGGCCTGACGTCAGTCCCGATTATCCGCTTCCTGATATGTCCCCGCCGATGGCTGCCCCTTCGGCGGGGACGGTGCTTTTTAGGGCACCCCTTCGCCGATATTGCGCGCGAGCACGCAAGCACCACCAACGATCATTGGCCACGCTTCCTCACAACCCACGCAAGGCAAATCACCGCGAAATCCCGCTTAATCGAAGCGCTGCCCCGGGATGCGAAAAAACCGCATTTTTCGCTTGTGCGGTGAAGCGCGGGAGGGAATTGAAGACCCCATCAGATAACCGCTCCACTCGTTCTTCGCAGGAACGCGCCGAGCTAAGGACTTGTCCCCACGATGCCCATGGTTTTTCGCATATTTGGCTCCGTCGATTCGCTCCCCACGATGGACGAAATCATCGAGATGTTCGACGAGGCGGAGTTCGAAGTCACCCTTGAATCGGAATCCGGCGAGGATGACGAGGACGAGATCTGGTCGGAACTCCTCGTCTACGAAAGCTCCCTCGACGGCCCCATCTCCCTCTTCCGCTACGAGGACCCGGACGACTTTGCCGAGGCCCTTGAGTCCGCCACCGAGCCCCTCGAAGGACAAGAATCCGAGGATGCCGAATCGGTCCTCGCCTTCCTCAAGGGATGTCCCTATGGCTTCGGGATCGACCTTCCCGACGAAATGGCCGACGACGAGAACGCGCTCGTGATGTGCTCGGTTCTGGCCCAGTATCTGGCCCAACGTTGCGACGGGCTCTACCTGGTCGACTCGGACGCCTGGTTCAACGAGGCGGGCGAGATGGTGCTGGAGTTCGCCGAGGAAGAGTAATCCTCAGGCTCCCAGGAAACGCGGATTGGCGCCGCCGAGATACTGGGTTTGCGGGATTCCCAGCACCGCGCGGCGCGTCAGCTCGATCGCTTGGTTCGTTGCCCATTGGCGTATCGAATCGCGATCTCCACGAAACAACCGACAAAGAGTGCTGGTACCCTCCGGGCCTGCGCACGCGAACCACACGGTGCCCACGGGCTTCTCCGCGGTCCCGCCGTCCGGCCCCGCAATGCCCGTCACGGCCACGGCGTAGTTGGTCCCCGCCACGGTGCGCGCGCCCTCCGCCATCGCGCGGGCAACGGGCTCGCTGACCGCCCCGTGAGCGGCGATCAGCTCCGCCGGGACGCGCAGGTCGCGAATCTTGGCCTCGTTCGCATAGGTCACCCAGCCCGCGTGCAGCATCGCCGAGGAACCGGGCAGATCGGTGATCGACTTCGCCACCCAGCCACCGGTGCAACTCTCCGCTGTGGCCAGCGTCAGGCCCCGCTCCCGAAACAGGTCCAGCAGCGCCTGGGCGGGCGACAGGTCCGCCGGTCCCTCGCCAAAGACAATCTCCGGGCCGATGCGCCGCAGCACCTCGTCGCGGCGGGCACGCACCCCATCTGGGTTGTCCTGTCCGATGATGCGTAGCCGAATCACCCCGCGCGACGCCAGGATCGTGACGTCGATCCCATCCACGGGGGCGAACAGGTCGCTCAGCACTTCATTCAGCGTCGATTCCGGTGTCAGCGCCACATGGATCGTATGGACCTCGAGCTTTGGCCGCTGCGGGAAGAGCCCATCGACTGGCGCATCGGGGGCCAGCGCCGCCTCGAACATGGGGCGCCACTCGTTCGGAGGACCGGGGAGCGCACACAGCGCCGCCAGCCGCCCTGTCTTTGGCAGCACGAAACCCGGTGCCGTCCCCCAAAGATTCTGGAGGGTCACCGCGGGCTCGGGGATCATCGCCTGAACACGATTTCGTTCGGGCATTGGGATACCACGGGCCGCAAAACGGACCCGCATGAGGCGATCTGCCTCCTCATCGAACCGCAGACCGCAGCCGTATAGCGCGGCGATCACGTCCCGGTTCACGTCGTCCTCCGTCGGACCGAGGCCCCCCGTCATGACGACCAGGTCGGCGTTGAGCGCGGCGGCCTCCACGGCGGAGCGGATCAGCTTCGCGTCATCAGGAGCCGCCGCATGGCCCACGACGCGGAATCCCGCATCGAACAGGCGACGCGAAAGCCCCTGGGCGTTCGTGTCGGGGTAAAGGCCCTGAAGGATTTCACTGCCGGTGCTGACAATTCGGACGCGCGGTGCACTCATCAGGTTCGTGTCACAGGCCGGTGGCCACCACGTCTGCCGCGTCCAGGATCTGGTCGCTGTTGTAGTCCTCGGAAAGGTTCGGGGCGGTGCCTTGGAGGAGCGGACCCGCCAGCCCGGGAGTCAGCTCCGGATCGCGGGCGCTGGTGAAATACCCCAGGTCACGCAGTGCGCCCAATTCGAAGGGATGAAATTGGCGAATCTGGTCCCCCGAGTAGTAGATCGGCCCCAGGACCACCGTTAGCGAGTCGGGATTCGGCGCCGTGTCCTGCCAGTGGGTCATCGTCACACCCTGCTCAAAGACGTTCGCTCCGTCCTGATTCTGCGCATAGACAAGCGGGTTGAAGCCGAGAACCTGGCTGGCCTGCTCGCCGAAGAACTGCACCGCGCCGGGGCCACCTGCCAGTGCGCCCGCGTTCTGGATCGCGCCGCTATCGTTCCACAGGCGACCGAAGGGATTCGAGCTGTAGAGTCGGCGATCCCAAGTGGTCAGGACTCCCGGCGAGAAGACGCTCCCCCCCGAGGCATTCGTCAGCGAGATCAATCCCAGCCCGTGCCCCACCTCGTGGAGCGCAACGGAGAAAAGATCGAACTCTGTCAGTTCCACGTCGCCCATGCCGCTGTTCCACGGATAGCCGAAGTCGAAGGTGATTTCGATATCCGCGCGGTCATTGAGCTGGTCCACGCGATCCACGATGTGGGAGTGGGCCGTGCCCGCGGCAAAGCCCGGCTGGTTGACGTAAAGCGGTGTTGCGAAAGCCAGGAATCCCGTACCATCCAACTCGGACTGACGAATCAGAATGTCGCACTTCCCGCCGGGATGGTGAAGCACCGTTCCCAGGTAGGCGATGACGGCGTCCACGGTCTCGCGCCGCTGAGCGCCAAAGGTCGGGTCGTCGAACCCGGCGCCGGTGCCCATGTCGTTGTAGGTCAACGTGAAGGTCACGCCACTCTTCGGGTTCGACCGGGATAGCTTCAGGGCCTTGGGAGACACCTTCTCCGGCGCCTTGTGAAGGTACTCGGCCATGTGTGCGGAGGTGTGGGCGCAGGAGACGGCGCGGCGCTCACCTTCCGCGCGAAGGACAGCAGGAGTCGCAGTGACCACCAGAAGGATGGCAGCAGCCGAGGAATGGGCGAGGCGATTCATGGCGAGGCTCCGGGAAAATATGCTCGACATCATTTGGCAGCGGGCCTCCATGTCAAAGGAAGTTCACCTTCGACACCGCATGCAGGGCAGTTTCGGCTTGCCAACCCGTAACATGCGAAACTTAAGTGGAGCAAGAAAACGCCCAGAAACCGTGTGACAAATATGGTCAAAGCGGACATCGTCAAGCAGCTCGCCTCGAGCCTGGAAATGAAGGACAAGGATGCCTTGTTCGTGGTGGACTCGATCGTCGAGGCCATCAAGGATGTCATCGTCCGTGACGGAAGGCTTGAAATCCGGGACTTTGGCGTCTTTCAGATCAAGGAGCGCAAGCCCCGCATCGGGCGGAACCCGAAGAATAAGGTTTCCTATCCGATCCCTCCCCACCGTGTTGTCACGTTCAAGGCGGGCAAGCAACTGCGCGAACTCCACACCCCGACAGCAGACGAGGGAGATGACGACGACGAGTGATTTCGTCGCCGCCCGCTCGCCCCTTCCCACCTCAGTAAATCGACCAGTTGCTCCCCGGATCAGTGATCACCGGCTCGGGAAGCCGTAGATCCACCGCCACCGGCAGGTGATCCGTCGTGTTCCGCGTGTCGGTCGACAGGACTCCGGCACCGGAACGGGCCGTGCTCGTCATCGTTGACGTGTTAAAGATAAACGACGTCGGAATCGAGCCCACGGAGTCTGTGTAGTAGAAGCGGTCAAATCGAATCGACGGCGAGCTGGAGCTCCAGGTCAGCACGCTGCTGTTGAACGGGTCGCGCGGCTGCACGTCGATCAGGTCGGTGGCATCCCAATCGGGACGGATATCCGCCCCGTAGGTCGCCTCGTCAAAGATATCCCCGGTCACGAGCGTCGCGTTCGCGCGGATGGAAAGAGCGGTGTCGCTCCGCAGGTTCGTGTCGCCGCCGATCAGCATCGGCGTCCCCGTGGAGAGGGTAATGACCCCGCCGGGCTGTTGGATGTCGCGAATCCATGCGGCAATCGCATCGGCGGAGGCCTGGCGCCTCAGCTCGTCGCTCTCGGTGCCGCTCGCCTTGAGATGAACCCCCATCACATACAGATCCGTGGCGTAACGATCATCCGGCAGGTCGACCAGCGCCACCGTCACGCCGCGCGGCTCGGCGAGGGGGAGGATGTTGTCGCGTCCCAGGGTCAGCGGATAGCGGCTGGCGACGGCGCAGCGGATGAATCCGTCCGACTCGCCAAACTGCACTGTCCAGGTCAGGCCCGCTCCCGGAGGAACCACCCGATTGAGTCGTGTGGTCAGGTCGCTGGCCGTATCCGCAACGTCGATTTCCTGCAACAGGATGACGTCCGGCTTGATGGCCGCGAACACGCGATCGCCCGGCGCCTGCGTCGAGGAGGTGTTCCAGTCCCGACGCATGTTGTAGGATAGCACCCGAACATCCCGTGGATCGCGCGGGGTAAAGTCCCCGGATGTGGGATTGTAGGCGACGGCGCTCCCCGAGAGAGCGAGAAATGCGATGAGTGGAATGATCTGCCTCAGCTTTGTGACCCCCTGTTCCCTGACTCAACCGATCACTATAGCCCGACGGACGAAGTCGAATTCCAGTGTTTTATCCACCGGGCCGATACAATTGCCGGTTCACACGCCGCTGGACCTCCTTCGTTCCCCCCTTGCCACGGTGCGAAGCGCTCGTGCGAGACTCCGCGCCATGATTCGCGCTGCCCTCCTCCTGTTCCTGCTCCTCATCCTGCCCACGGTGTCTCGCGCCCAGCCCGACACCGCCACCAGTACCACGCTCCATCCCCGCTTTGGCTTCGTGGACGTGGAGCTGGTGCTCGCCGAAAGCAAGGCCATCAAGACCATCGTTTCGGAAATTGACGCGGAGCTGGGGAAGCGCGACGAAGAGATTCGCGATAAGCGCCGGGAACTCCAAAAGCTCAAGTTGTCGCTCGATGCGCAAGGGAGTGTTCTCTCCCAGGCGGAGCGCGAGCGGCGCCAGCAACAGGCCGTCACCCTCCTGTCGGAAATCGATGAACTCGAGTACCGCTTCGATCGCGAGGTGAAGCGCAAGCAGGCCGCCATCATCGAGCCCTTGCTTGAGCAAGTGGTTCGAATCGTCGGCGAGGTCGGACAGCGGGAGGGGTACGATTTGGTTGTCAGAGGCGAGATGGTGCTCTGGGGCTCGAAAAGCGTGGACTTGACCCCGGTAATCGTCCGCGAACTTGATTTGCAAGTTGATCGACTTCGCGCCGCTGTCAAACAGCCCGCCCCCGAGCCATCGGAAGCCGGGCCAAAAGCGACGCCCGCCGTGGTGCCACTGCTACCATGAGCATCCCATTCTGATTGCGAGACATGACGATCTCACCACCAGCCATCCCGCGTAAGACGCTGGCGCGCGCCTGTGAATTGAACGGCACGGGTCTGCACAGTGGCGTGCCCTGTCGCGTGCTCCTCAATCCGTCGCCCGAGGGCGGCGGGATTCACTTCCAGCGTGCCGGGCGCCCCGCCGTTCCCGCCACCTGGATGACAGCCAACGCCGAGGCCTCAGACCGTCGCACGGTCATCATCGGCGAGACGGGCGAGCGCTTCGAGCAGATCGAGCATCTAGTTGCCGCCCTCGTCGCCTGCGGTGTCACCGATGTGGAAGTCATTCAGGAAGGCCCCGAGGTTCCCTTCCTCGGCGGCGGCTCCCGCGAGTACATGGAGGCAATCCGCAGCGTCGGCACGCAGCCCCTCGAGGAGGCCTATGTCGAGCCCCTCGTCATCACCGAGCCCATCAGCTTCAGCGACGGCAACGCCCACTTCTCCGCCACGCCGCATGATGGCCTGCGCATGTCGGTCTTTGTGGAATTCCCCGGCACCATCGTGGGGAGCGCCGGCTATTCCATCGAGCTGACCGAGGACTCGTTCTTCGAGGAAGTTAGCCGCGCCAGGACCTTCGTCCTGGCCCGTGACATCGAGCAACTGAGAGCCGTGGGACTCATCCGCGGCGGCAATCTCGGAAATGCTGTTGTGTTCGACGCCGAGCGGTACCACAATGAATCGCTTCACTACCCCGACGAGGTGGTTCGACACAAAGTCATCGACCTCTGGGGAGATTTGGCGCTACTTGCTCGTCCGTTGCGCGGCCATTTTTGGGCGTGGCGGGCAGGTCATCGTAGCCATGTTCGATTTGCACAGTATCTGGCCAGGGAGATTTTCAAGCTGAAATGAGCGACCTGAGCGAAGTTTTCGCCTACGTTCCCCCGTTCGATTGCTCCACAATCGTCAAGATTCTGCCGCACCGCTATCCGTTCCTGCTGGTCGACGGCATCACCGAATTTCGCTCCGACGGCGTGGACGGCTACAAGAACCTGACCTTCAACGAAGGCTTCTTTCAGGGACACTTCCCCGGACACCCCGTTTACCCAGGCGTGCTCCAGATCGAGACCATCGCCCAGGTCGGTGCCTGCTGGATCCTTGCCCGCAAGGAGAACGTCGGCAAGATCGCGTACCTGATGACGGTCGAGGAGGCGAAGTTCCGCCGCCCCGCCCTCCCGGGAATGCGTCTCGACGTGCGCGGATCCATCTCCAACCTCAAGTCACGAACCGGACGTTTCGTGGCCGAGATCACCTGTGAAGGTAAGCCGATTTCCTCGGCCACCATCCTCTTCGCATTCCAACGGGGAGAATCGGGTGAGTCCTCCGGAAAGTAAGGGCGTGTACGTCCCCGCCGGCACCGGTCGACTGAAGACGGTGCCACGCCGCATCGGCCTCATTGCCGGGGAGGGGAACTTCCCTGTGCTCCTCGCTCAGGCCGCGCGAAGCGAAGGGGTCGAGATCGTCACCTTCGGCGTGCATTCGCTCGCCAGCGAGCAGTTGCGCGGCTACAGCACCGCCCATTTCACCCTCAAGCTCGCCGAATTTTCCCGAATGATCGAGCTCTCGCGCGAGCACGGCGTCCATCACGTCATCATGGCCGGGCGCATCCCCCATGGTTGGGCCATCTTCAAGCAACTCAGTTTTGACCCGCGCCTCCTCCGCATCATGAACGGCCTCCCCAATTGGAAGGCCGATTCGATGCTCAAGGCCGCCGTCGATGAATTGGCCAAGGAAGGGATCGAGGTTCTCGACTCGACCATGTTCCTGAAGAGCGTCATGCCCTCCCCCGGGCTCATGACCAACCGGGTGCCTCCGTCGGAGTCGATCCTCAAGGACATCGAGTTCGGCTACCCACTCGCCAAGGAACTTGGCCGCCTCGACATCGGCCAGACCATTGCCGTCAAGAACGGCATCGTGGTCGCCGTCGAGGCTCTGGAAGGCACCGACGAGCTGATCCGTCGCTGCCACGCACTTGCCGGCGAGGGGATCACCTTCGTCAAGGTTTCGAAGCCCCGTCAGGACATGCGCTTCGACGTGCCGGTGGTGGGTCTCACGACGATCCGAAACCTGGCGCAGGCCCGCGCCGCTGCGCTCTGCGTCACCGCCAACCAGTCCCTTTTCTTCGACCGCCCCGAGGCCATCGAACTCGCCGAGCAGAACCGCATCTCGATCATTGCCCGGGAAGATAAGGACACTCTGGACTCAACCTCCTGAGGTGCGGAGAAAAGCGCACAGAAAACTGACGGGGCTCAAGTTCCGTGACCGCGCTTCCGATACTGCCCGGCCCAACTCCGTTTCCCAAGCTTTCTAAAATCAATCGCCCGCCCGCCTTTCTCCGTGCCTTGTATGTCCCGCGAAGAGTAAAGAGCGGACTATTTCCTGTCGTCGTCACAGGGGGGGTCTGGGGGGACTTCACACCCTCCCTTTCCTGTGGAAAACTTTCCGTGCTTTCCTCCCGGTCGGCCAATCGGGGGGAATCCGGAAGGGGTGAGGCTGATCTGTGTCCGAGGCGCCCTGCAGCCTGTCACGGAGATGCAGCCCCCCCTTCCTACCGTGCTACGCCAAGAGGCCGGACTGCCATCCGGAGCCACGAGAGCTCGAATCGTGCAAGAAGGGTCCCCGCGCGTGCACACCACCTTCAGTCCTAGCCCGGGAGACTCCCTGTGACGCAACCGCAACCCACCCAGCACTGCGAGGTCGAGGAACCCATCGCCGAGGTCTGGATCGGCATCGACGTGGCCAAGGCCACTGTCGAGGCGAGCCTCCATGGCGAAGGCCCCATCGGCCCCGTCTGCCCCTTCGCGCGCACCGCCGAAGGCATGGCACGGCTCTGCGAATGGGCCCGCGCCCAGGCACCCGAAGGCGCCCGCCTTCGCGCCGTCCTCGAGGCCACGGGCCGCTACTCCACCGAGGCCATCGCCTGGCTCCTCGAAGCCGACCCCACCATCGCCCCCGCCTGCATCAATCCGCTCCACGCCAAGCGCTTTGCCCAGAGCCTCGGTCGCCGCAACAAGACCGACCACGACGACGCCCGCATGCTGGCCCGCTTCGGTGCCGAGCGGCGCCCCGCCGCCCACCAGCCTCCCACCCCCACCCACGCCGAACTCCGCGCCCTCGTCCGCGAACGCCGCGAGGTCATCGCCGAACTCACCCGCCTCAAGAACCGCACCACTGAAGGCACCGAGAGCCGCTTCGTCGGGCGCGAGCGCGAGAAGATGCGCAAGGCGATCGAGGGCATGGTCAAGCGCCTTGACGCGGAGATCGGGCGCGTGGCCCGCGGCGACATGGCGCTTTGGGCCGACGTGCAGCGCGTCCTGACGATCCCCGGCGTCGGGTTCGTGACGGCCGTGACCGTGCTGGCCGAACTGGGCGACCTGCGCCGGTTCACCTCGGGACGCCAGCTTGCCGCCTTCGCCGGCCTCTCGCCCCGTCGCTGCGAATCGGGCAGCTCGGTGCGCGGGCGCACGCGAATGTGCAAGCAGGGAAACCCAACCGCCCGCGCCGTCCTGTACATGTCCGCCGTCACGACCGCCCGCCTGGAAACCGGCATGAAGGACACCTACGACCGCCTCATCGCCAACGACAAGCACGCCAAGGCCGCCCTAGGCGCCCTCATGCGCCGCCAACTGCTCCTCATGAGAACCCTCCTCGTGAAGAACGAGGACTACCAACAACCTGTGAAAAACCACCAACCGAAAGGTCCGAAAACCCTTGCCTGAGAAACACACCATCTCCGTGGTAACTCTCCTGACACAGTGGCGCACTCTGCTGAGTAACGCCCTCCACTCAGTCGTGATGGCCCTGCTTGCGGTGCCGGAAAACCCCGTGTGTGAGGAAGTGATCCACGAGGCGGGCGGTCTCGGCCTTGAGGATGATCGCAGAGTGGTTGGCGTTGAGCAGGGTGAAGTCCTTCATGCCGGGAAGGATGGTCTCCTCGACCGCCACAGTGCCATCGCAGTCGCCGGGAATGCCGAACCAGTTGCGGACGCCGGTCGGTTTACCGCTGCCACCCGCGATGATCCCGACCTCGGTTCCGTGCAGCGTACCGGCACGCGCCGCCACGCCGCGGGGCCCGCGCCGAAGCTGCATGCCTGCCTCGCCAAACACGAAAGGGAAGAGCCATTTCATGCGACGGGAGAGATGATCGGCCATCCAGGCACCGGCGTTCGGCGGCGCGATCATGACCGCCCGCTTGAGCGGAGGTAGTTCGTGGTTGGCGACAGCCCAACGCAGCACCACACCGCCCATCGAGTGCGTCACGGCATCGTACTCGGTGAGGCCAAGCTCACGAATTTGGTCTGCGATGTATTGGGCGATCACAGGAATGCTGCGCCCATGTATCGGGTAGGAAAGGTTATGGCAGGGTCGATTGTACTGGCGCTCTAGCCGAATCCCGATGGGTATCAGCACCTGTCGCGGAACATTGAGCCCATGGATCATGACGATGGGACGATTGGAGACGGGGGACTCGGTCGGGACGGATTTGCGCCGTGGGCGCACACGATCCCCGATGGACGCCCAAGCCTCCCGACTCCGCGAGCGGAGGTCTTCGAACGATCGGCGGACGGGCGGAGGAACGGGAACGGTACGCATCGCGGGGGCTCCAACGGTGAAGGACTCATTGACTTCCAGTCCTTGCCGACCTGACACGCACAACAGCAAGCTGATTCGACAGGGCAGCAATCAATCAGTTCGGCTTCCCGGACGGCGTCTTCTCCAGATCGATCACTTCCTGATAGAGCGCCGCCAATTGGTCGACCATGGCGGGAAGACCGAAGCGACTTCCGGTGAGCTTGGCTGCGTCCCCCAGCCGCGTGCGCAACTCGGCGTCGCCGGCAAGCCTCAGCACCGCTGCGGAGAGGGCGGCTGCGTCACCAACAGGAACGATCAGGCCGTCGACCTCTGGTGTGATGGCCTCGCGCGCCCCGTTCACGTCTGTGCAGAGGGGCGGCTTGCCAAGGATCATGTACTCGAGCATGGCGTTGCTGAGGCCCTCGCGGTGGGAACAGAGGATGCCGATATCGGCTCCCTTGATGAGCGCCGGAACGTCGTCGCGCGGCCCGGCGAAGATCACATGCCGATCCAGCCCCAGCGCCGTGCGGCGTACCTCCAGCGCGGCACGACAGCCGCCGTCCGCGCCGACGCAGAGCACCTTCATGTCGGGCGCCGCGGCGGCCACGGCGACCCAGGCCTCCAACAGCAGGTCATGGGCCTTCACGGGAATCAGGCTGGCCACATGGATGGCGATCAGTCGCGCATCGGCCAGTTCGGGGAAGATGCTGCGTAGGTCCGCCGTCGGCGCGGCCAGAAGGCGATCCACCGGCAGGCCGTTTCGGATCACCCGTGGCGGTCCGGGCAGATTCTGCTCCGCCTCAACCACATCGCGCGCCACACCATCCGAGTTCGCCCACACGGCCGACGCGCGGCGGTTGATGCGCGATTCGATGGCGGACTGGCGACGTCCCGCAGCGTTGGCCGTGGGGGTGCCGAGGCGGCTGGTCACGAGCGGAATGCGGCGTCCCGCCAGCGGGAGCGTCAGCCACGCCCACAGATGCGCCCAGAAGAGCCACGCATGAAGCACACCCGGTCGCCACCGGCGCAGGAAAGCCCCGGTGCGCCACCAAGCCACCGGCAGCAGCAGCCAGGGGAGCGGGCTCCAGCGGGGCCGGAAGCGCGGAAGCGCCACCGGGAAGATCTCGATACCGTCCGCCTTCAGTCCTGCCAGACGGACGCCTTCGGGGTGCAGCAGCATCACCACCACGTCGTGCCCCCGTTCGCGCAGTTCCTTCGCGAGCAGCACGAGCTGCCCCTCCGCGCCACCTTCGCGCATCGAGCCGATTAGCAGTGCAATCCTCACCGTCGGGCTCCGCATAGCTGATTATAGAGTGCCGCATAGCGCCCCGCCATCACATCGAGCGAGAAGCCCGAGACCATGCGCTCGCGCGCGGCGGCGGCCATTGTGCGGTGGCCTTCCGGCCCCGCGTCCATCACGCGGCCCACCAGTGTAGCCAGCTCTTCCGACTCAGCGCCACGCGACACGAACCCGGTGGTACCGTCCACCACCAACTCGGCGATTCCTTCGACGGGGCGGGTCACCACCGGCACACCACAGCTCATCGCCTCCAGCACCACGTTCGGCATTCCCTCGTGATCGCTCGTCAGGAGGAAACAGTCGAACGCGTGTAGCCACGCCCGCACGTCCTCCGCGCGCCCGGCGAAATGCACCCGATCCGCCACTCCAAGCTTTGCTGCCAGCGCCTCCAGCTCCCCGCGACGCGATCCCCTATCATCCCCGACAATCACCCCGTGCACCCCAATGGATCCACCGGCAAGCCGCGCAATCGTCTCAAGGAACAGCTCGTGGCGCTTCTGTGCCTTCAGGTTCCCCACCGTTCCCACCACAAATCCCGCCGACGCCAGTTGTCCGCCGGGTCGCCGCAATGGCGATGGTCCCCCTGCGGGCGCGAATCGTTCCGTGTCGACACCATTGGGAATCACCATCAATCGCCCCGGGGCGAGCCGCTCGCGACGCTCCGCGTCCCGGCGCACTCCCTCCGAATTACACACCACGCGGGAGACGAACCGATTCGAGAGGTTCTCCATCGACTGGTACCAGGGGCGGGCATCCTTGTAGACCGGGATGTCGCGGCGCCCCTGGATCAGATGCGGCACTGCGCCGACTCCCGCGACAGCGAGCTGGTTTTCCCAGAAGAGAAAAGACTGAAGCACGTGCGGGCGATGGCGCCGCACATCGCTGCGGATGCGCCAGAGCGTCCGTGCCGCGTTCAGCCAGAACGCAGGGGATGCCTTCGAGCGCCAGAACTCGCGGCCCAAGCCGATCCACGGGAGGCCCCGCGCCTCGACCTCGGCGCGCAGCGGACCTTCCGCCTCACACACCAGCAGACGGGCCCGCCAGCCATGCCGCGGCAACCGCGTCGCCAACTCCAGCGCCTGGCGCTCCGCCCCGCCCACACGGAAACTCGGCAGCAGCAACGCCACCAACGGAAGCTCTCGATTGTCAGCCGCACCCGGGTTCGTCATGGCCGCAAGCGAGCGGATGTCCCCCGCAGAAAGCCAAGCCGATTCGTCACCGGGGTGCCCGACGATCCGGATGGCTGCGTGACCCCGATTTCGTTGACTCCGTGACGCCGTGGTGCTCCGCTACTGGGTGGGGGATGTTGAGATGCATCAGGATTTGGCCGCTCGTCTGTTTCCGGTGCCAAGCCGAGCACCGTTCGTCGTTGGGGGACTCGCCTTGCTCCCCATGCTGGCTGTTTTCGTTTGGATTCTGGGGTCGCCAGTGGCGCCGCCGACGGGCGGTGGAGTCTTTGTCGACTCAAGCGCCGTCTGTCGCCTGATGGGGGGTGGGGCCTTTCCCGTCACGGCGCGGCGACTTCTGCCGGCGCAGTATTCCGCCCGCACCGCCTCGCGCTGGGTCAGCCTATGGCTGGCCGTCACGGCCGCTGTCGGATTTGGGGCCGTCCGGGGGCGATTGCTGCGTGATCGTTTGGACGAACGCCATCTGGTCAGCGTCCCAGTGGATGCGCGGCGACTCCAGCTGTTCGCGTTGATAAGGGAAATCCGGTGCTTTCTTGTCCCCGGGTTGGCGATCTTTCTCCTGCTGGTGACGGCGTCGGGTTTTGCCGTTGTGGAACTGACGCGACAGGTGCTCGCGAGCGACTGGGAACTGTTCGAGCGGATGCAACTCGACATCATTGGCAGTACCGCACACTTTGTCGCGCTTCGCTTCGGGCAGAACTTTGGCTGGGCGGCCCTGGCCTTCGCGGTGACGTTGTTTCTCTTTCAGCGATGGGGATTCCACGAGATGCTCCGGGCCTTCCGCATGGCAACGATACCCAACGAACAAGAGCCTTCGACGGTCCGCTCTTCATTGACAGCGCCCCGAGTCGTTCCAGAATAACTGGTGATGCTGTAACGAAACGATTTTCTGGCAAACCGTGATCCCGTGGCCATCCAAGCAGAACAGCCCGTTACCCCTCCCCCGCTGACGGACCCGATCCCGCGCTCGGCTCCGGTGGTCCCTGATGGACCCACCGGAGACATCCCCCTGCTGCGGTCCTCGTTCGGGGTCATCGCCCCGACGGAGGAGTTTGGCGACGGGGACAGCTCCGTCGATCCTTTCGGCAACGACCGTCCCGCGGCATTCACCTTCGAGAAGCTGTTGGCGATCGGTGGCTTTGGCGAGATCTGGGAGTCGAACCAGTGCTCGCTCTCGCGCATCGTCGCCATCAAGCGCATCCGCCGCGACCTGATGGAGCGCGCCCTCACGGACCCAGCCCTGCTGCGGCGATACGAGGTCGGCTTCCGCCAGGAGGCCCTCATCACCGCCAGCCTGGAACACCCCAACATCGTCCCGATCCACGACATGGGCCTGGACGAGGACGGGTTACCGCTGCTGGCCATGAAGCTGGTGCGCGGCAAGCCGTGGGACAAGCTCATCGCCGATGAGTTCGGTCTCTCGGTGCCGACGTTCCTCCAGCGACACCTGCCGATCTTTGCCTCGGTTTGCCAGGCGGTGGCCTTCGCCCACTCGAAGGGCGTGCTGCACCGCGACCTCAAGCCGTCCCAGATCATCGTGGCGGAATTCGGCGAAGTGCAGCTCATGGACTGGGGCATCGCCGTGCGCATGAGCGACCTCAAGCGCTTGGTCGAATCGGGCGATGCAGCGGCGCAGGCAGCCATCAACCCGAGCGGAACCGCCGCATTCATGGCCCCCGAGCAGACCGAGCGTACCGTCGCACGGCTTGGCCCCCACACCGACGTCTTCCTCCTTGGCGGAACGCTCTATTATCTGCTGACGGGGCGCGTTCCCCACGGGTCCACGACGGCCAACGGCGCCTTCTATGAAGCAAGTCGCTGCGAGATCGTCTCGCCGCAACTCCGCAATCCGCACCGCGAGATTCCCGCCGAGTTGGCTGACCTGGCGATGGACGCGATGGCGCGCGACATCGACAAGCGCATCCAGACGGCCGAAGAGTTTCTCACCCGCCTTCAGGACTATATCACCGGCGAATCGAAGCGCCGCGAAGCGGCCGTGCTGGTGCGCAAGGTCGAGAAGGTGCTCGAGACACGTCCCACCGGATACGGGGACCTGACAGTCTGCCAGAATCAGCTCGATCAGGCGCTGGTGCTGTGGCCCGAAAGCGGCCGCATTCATGACCTGCGGGACCGGACGCGAGCCCTCTACGCGGCCAGCGCCATTGAGCACGGCGACCTGACGCTGGCGCGCATGAATGCCACCCGTCTTCCCGACGGACCCGAGCGCGCCGACTTGATCAATCGTATAGACGCGGCGGAGCGCATCCAGCAGGAAAACGCCGAGCGTCTACGCCTCGCCACATCCAACGCGCGCGACCTTCTCGATTTCATCCTCCTCGACCTTCATGGTTCGCTGCGTCAGTTCGGACGCCTGGACTTGCTCGAAAAGGCGGCCCTGAAGGTGTTCGCCCACTTCGAAGCGTTCCCCGAGACCGCCCCCGACGAGGCTTCGTACCGGAGCCGTTGCCACGCGCTGCGCAACATCGCGGACGTGTTCAAGGAGAAGGCCCGCCTCGAATCGGCCCTCCAGGCCCTCCGCGAAGCCGTTCGCCTCGCAGAAATCCAGAACAGGCTCGATCCCAACAAGTACGAGTGGATCGAGGATCTGTCGGACAGCTGGGACAAGATGGCGGCGGTGTACTACGAACTCGGCGACCTGGACTCGGCGCTCAAGTATAACAACCGCGGTCTCCACCTGCGCGAACTGCTGAGCCACGCGGACGCGAGCCGCATCGACTGGCGCAGCCGCCTCGCGTGGAGCTACCATCAGGAGGGCATGATCTACTGGCGGAAGGGTCACCAGCAGGAAGCGCTGGCGGACCTGGAGGAAAGCTCACGCCTGCGTCGCCTCATCCTGGAGGAACAACCGCAGGACTTCGGCGAGGGCATGGCGTTGGCCTACACGCTCAATGGGCGCATCTGGGTGCATCGGGCGCTCGGCGACATCGACTCTGCCATGGCGGACGCGGAGGAATCGCTGGTGCTCCGCCGCGGTTTTGCTGCGCGTCGTCCCGACAGTTTGGCCTGCGTGGGCGACGTGGCGTGGAGCCTCAAGAGCATGGCGCTTCTGCTGGAAGATCGCATGGAAATCGAGCGCGCGCTCGGGATGTTCCGCGAAGCCCTTGTCATGTGCCAGCGCCTTAGCGACAGCGATCCGTCGAGCCTCTCGCGCCGCATGGAACTGGCCTTCTGTCACGGCGGCATCGCGCGCATGGAGCACCTGCTCGGGAACCTGGCGGAGGCGGAGGCTGCCTATGTTGCGGCGGTGGCGCTGCACGGTCCTGCCGTCGAGCAGGAGTTCTCGAACGGACGCGACCTGCGCGACCATCTATACAACCTCACCGGGCTGAGCGCCTGCCAACTGGACGCCGGCAAGATCGTCGCCGCGCGCGAGACCGCGGAGCGCGGCCTCAAATGGGGCAATGAACTGATGCGCCGCACGCGCGAGAACCCTTCCTTCGTCGAAGCCCGCGCCCGCGTCCTCGTCCAGATTGGCCGCGTGGAGGCCGCGTGCGACGACATGGCCGCGGCCGAGCGTCATTGGTCCGAGGCCGCCGAGGCCATGCTTCCCTTCTTCCGCGAAGGCGAATACCCCGCCGCGCAGGAAGAGACACTCGCCGTTGCCCTGCTGCTGCTCGGTCGCAAGGATGAGGCAGGCCCCTGGGTGAACCGCCTCATGCGGAAGAACTGGGGCGGACGCGAGTTTCTTCGACTACTTTCCGGGAACGATCATTCGTGACACGTCTTCGCTATTTCCTCCTGCTGGTCCTTGCCATTTCGTTCGGCGTCATTGCCCCCGGAGGCCCCGCCCTGCCCACGCACACCATCGATCCCATCCCTCCCGCCAACGAGCTGCCCGAGTTCAACCGCATCGTTCTCGATCTGATCGCGCGCTACCCGAAGGACGGCACCAATGGCTACTGGTGGCCGAAGGAAGGTAGCTACGACGGTGTGTCGCGGGACGTGAAGCTCTGGGGGAAGACGGTGCTGCGCGGCGAGCCACAGGCGCGCACCTTCTGCTGCGGTCTGACCCTGGAGGTGTTCCTGGACGCGTGGACCAAGTGGGTGGAATCGAACCCCGATGCGGCCAAGGTCCTGACCCCAGCCAACTTCGATCGCTTTCGTCGCGAGTGGTTCGTCACGGCCGTCAACGGCTCGGGACCGCTGGAGGCCCTTGAGACGCTCAAGATCGGGCGTCGCGTGACCGATGGCGAAGTGAGGGCCGGCGACTTTGTGCAGCATTGGCGCACCAACGAGAGCGGCCACTCCGCTGTCTTCCTCGGCTGGATTCGCAATCCCGATGGCGAGATCATCGGCATGAACTACTGGTCCTCGCAGGAAAGCACCAACGGCATCGGCGAGCGGTGCGAGTACTTCGACCTGCCGGAGACCCGCGCCGAGATGGAGCGCGAGGGCTCCACCATGTACAAGCCGCCGCTGGTCCGCGAGTATGTGTACTTCGCCCGCGTGGAACCGCCCCGCCAGACGACGCCGCTTCGCACCCCGGCTCCGTGAGATTCCCGCTCCCTGCGCCGCCGCGATGGTCGCTGCCTGTTTGCATCGCCCTCGCGGTGTTGCTTCGCGCCGCAATTGTCGGTTGGCACCCGCCGACGGCAGACGAGGTGCTGACTCCCCTCAATGACTCGACCGACTATCATGTGCTCGCGTGCGGGCTCGTTGATGGGAAGGGATGGGTCGGTGAAACCGGCGCGCCGAGCGCGTTCCGTCCGCCTGTCTATCCACTATTCCTGGCTGCTGTCTATACAGTGTTCGGCAAGGGGAGCCTTTGGGCCGTCGCCGCGATTCAGGTGTTGCTCTCCGCCGCGGCGACATGGTTCTGCGCCCGTATCGCCCGCGGTGCGGGCGGTAGTGAATGGGGCGCCGTGCTGGCCGCACTGGGCTACGCTGTCTATCCTGCCTTCCTGACGCAGGCCGGGCAGATCCTCACGGAGGAACTGGGTCGCGTGCTCTTGCTCGGCGGCGCGATGCTGCTGCTCGAAGCGCGCAATCGCACGGTGTGGCTCGCCGCGTCGGGAGCCGTACTGGCGCTGGCCGTGCTCAACAAATCGGTGCTGGCCGCGGCCATGCCGTTCCTCTCGTTCCTTGCCGCGGGCAATCCGCTTGAAGGCCGCGCGTGGGTGCGCCGCGGCGCCACGTTCGCGATTCCGGCGCTCCTGCTCATCGGCTGCTGGACCGCCCGCAACTACGCCCTCAGCGGACGATTCATCCCCGTCTCCACGAACTTTCCCATCACCTGGTCGCAGGGCGTGACCCGATTCTCCCTCTACACGAACGAGTGGTACGGAACGGATGTCGAGTTGCTGACGGCACCGGACGACTTCCTCGCTCTGACGCAGTTGCGCAACTACTCGGGCATCGAGGAGGAACTGGCGGTGGGCGCCCAGTGGTCGGACAAGGCGCGTGCGTGGGTCGATGAAAACCCCGGTGTCTATGGGATGCTGACAATGCGGAAGGCGCTTCACTACTGGGGCCCGTTCGTGCGTAACAGCCCAGCGGTACAGGCCGTCGCCGTGGCGACCATGGGACCGGTCCTACTTTTCGGCTGGATTGCCATTATGGGGTCGCTGCGGGCGGGTGGAAACCGTCGCCGCGCGGCCCTCATGACCCTCGCGATCGCCCTTCCCACGACCATTCCTTACGCCATCAGCCAGCCCGATGTGCGTTACCGCCTGGCGCTCGCCGAGCCCTTCTGGCTGACCTTCGCTGCGCTGTGGCTGGGCAGCTTACTTTGTGACAATTCCAGGAACAGTTCCACGGCAACCGCTCCAAATATTGATTCTGCATGACTTGAAAGCTCCCTGGAATCGGAACAGTCGTTGGGCAGACCCCGGTTTTGGGCCAATCTGACAGTACAGTTTGAAGCGATTGTAACGATGTCAGTTGCAAGTTGTCACTAACTGTACTGGTTCATTACTTGTGCTGTTGGGTCTTTTCCGCCGCCACGGTCCATGCAACCTTCATCGCAGGTTCCCAAGGAGGTGACCACCATGGATATCCGTCGCATGACCGTCAGCAACAGCCCCATTCCCAGCATCGAGATGACCACTCTCGTTGTCATGGGTGGCAATCGCTGGACCGGGATGCACGGTGAGACCTGGCATTCCTCCGAACGGGATCTCCCCTCCGAGTATGTGTCCCTCGAGTGCCGAGGTTGCGCACCGGTTCCCGATCCGTCCGAGCGATTTACCAGCTCCGACGCGCTGCCTCCGCCCCCTGCGGCGCTGGCAGTCGGCGTCGCGGGACTGGTGGCCCGACTTCGTGAATGGGTATGGCGAACTTCGCGAACTCATTCGAGCGGCGAGATCTGCACCCCCGGTGCCCGGTAACACCCAGCCGACGGACTCCAAGTCCGAAAGCGGGTGTCGCCCGAACGATCCAGCCTGATTGAAATCCGCCGTCGCTCCCCCCGCCGTGGGAAGGGTGCATGGCCGTTTTCTCCCAAGGGTCCTTTCGGAGGTATCCCCCAATGTCGAATCAGCATCTTTCCGGCGAGCCGAGTCGCCTGAGGTTGAAAGCGCGCAGCATCGAGGTCTTCGCACCCCATCGCACATCCTACGAGGTCATGGCGCTCGAAGGTGTGATCTGGGCCACTTGCGAGGGAGGCGCCCGCGACTACATCCTTCGGGCAGGAGACTGTGTCTTCTTCCCGGCAGGACGCACGGTGATCGTCGAATCGCTTGTCCCGAGCGCCCTCATCGAGATCAATCCCATCGGCGACCAGCGCAGCACCGTTGACCGGCTGCGCGAGGCACTCCGCCACGCACGCGGTCGCCTTGTCGCCGCGCTCCAGCGCATCGCCCTCCTGAGGAGAAGCCGTGAAACCGCTACTGTGTCACGTTGATGCCTTCACCACTACCGCCTTCGCCGGGAATCCCGCGGCAGTCTGTGTGCTCCCCGAGGATCGCCCCGACGAATGGATGCAGTCGCTTGCCCGCGAGATGAACCTTTCCGAGACGGCGTTCCTGCGCCGTCTCGGCGAGGGAACGTGGTCGCTGCGCTGGCTCACCCCGGCGGTTGAAGTGAATCTTTGCGGTCACGCGACGCTGGCCGCGGCCCACGTGCTCGCCGCGGAGGGGCTTTGGGAAGGCACGTCCCCGGTCCGTTTCCAGACACGCAGCGGCGAGCTGACCGTGGGACGTGGCGACGGTGTCTATACGATGAACTTTCCCGCCGATCCGGTGAAGGCGATTCCGCGCCCCAACGAGCTGGAGGTGGCGCTTGGCGTCCCTCCTGTCTATACAGCACGCGGAAAGGAATACCTGCTGGTGGAGATCGGCTCGCTGGAGCGACTGCGCAAGATGCGGCCCCGCATGGGTGTGCTGGCGGGGCTCCCCTTCCTCGGTGTCGTGGTGACGTGCGAGGGACCGGGCGGCGACGAGCCGCATTTCTATTCGCGATTCTTCGCTCCCGCGGCGGGCATCGCGGAGGATCCGGTCACCGGCTCGGCGCACTGCACCCTGGCGACGCACTGGGCCAAGCGCCTCGATCGCACCACCTTCCTCGCGCGACAGGTCTCCGCGCGCGGGGGCGAACTACGCGTCGAACTGCATGGCGAGCGCGTGAACCTGATCGGCTCTGCTGTCACGGTCACGCGCGGCGAGCTATTGGTCTGAGCTACCAGGCCATCTGGCGCCAGAACTCCGCGCTGCGGAGCCCGTGCCCAAGGTGCCATTCGGAGAAGCGAAGCAGCGCCTCGAACAACTGGCGCGCGCATTCGCGGTCAAGCATTGGCAGCGGCGCGCCGGTCTGCATCGTATAGACAAGTCGCAACGCAGACGGCGGCACGGGAATGTGTGCCGCGTCCTTCGGGACCGAGATCGGCCACGCCGGTTCCGCGCTCGGTTGCTGCAGGTCCGCGTGGAATCGCCCGTGTGCCACGTCGAGCCAGAACATGAGGGGTCGCGGTCGGTCCTTGGGCCAGGCTGCCAACAGTTCGTCGCTGATCGACGGCTCGGTTCCACCGGCCTCCAGCAGGAGCATGATGGCACACACCGCCGCCTGGATGGGGCGCGTTGCGCTCGCCGGATCAAGCGCCCCAAGCGCCTGAAGCAACGTGCCGAACAAGGTGTGCGCGGGAGCGCCAGGCTCCGCAAGGCCCGCTCCCAGCTCGGCCAGCAGCAGGCCCAGCGAAAGCCGCTCAAGGTCGCCGGAAAGGGTCGCGGGTGGGGGAAGCTCGGTGGCGTCGCGGAGCGTGGCGATTTCCTCGCCGTCGCGCAGCAGGTAGGTCGCCTCAACCAAAGCGAGCGGTTGCAGGACTCCCCTGAGCCGACCCTTCGCCTGGCGAAGGCCGCGCGCATAGAGCGAGATGCGCCCGTGCTCCTCGCTGAGCACGTGCAGAACCTCTGACGTCTCGCCGGTTTCATGGCCCTTCAGGATAATGACGCGGCTGATCGTGGGCTGCACTCGGGACGGTTCCGTTCCTTCGTTGCTGACGAGAAACGCTTAGGCGCCCGGGGTACCCTCTTCGTTGAGGCTCTTCTCGAGATACTCGATCATGGCCTGGAAACGCATCTCGTTCTGGCTGTCGATGCGACACAGTTCCTTGTGCGCGTTGAGCGTCAGGTAGATCTGCTCGATGCGGGTACAGGCGGCGCTGTCGGCGCTCTTGAGGGAACCCTCGGAGCGCTCCAACTCGGTCATCTGTCCGTCCTTCAGCTCCACAAGCGGAAGCAGGCCCAAGTTCTTCAGGAGGCGCTTGCAGTGATCGCTGGCGCCAAAGACGACGAGCTTGGCCTTCTGCTTCTGGTACATGGCGATGGCGATGCCCGCCAGAACGCCCATGAAGGTGGAGTCCATCGACTCGCAAAACTGGAGGTCCACGACGAACCGCTGGACCTTGCCTTCACTCTGCACCAACTGGGCGAAGCGCTTGAGCGGCATGGAGTTGTTGAAGTTCCCCCGCGAGAGCACCCGAACCACTGCAATCTCGCCGCCGTCCAGGACGGCGCACTGAAGGCTGCGGCTCAAGTCGACTTCTTCGGCGGGTGTTTTCATGGCAGGAGAGACAGCAACGCTCATCTTGGGGGGACTCCTCGTTTCGTCACCGATTGTGGACCCCAAGCATCAAGGGGTTCCGATGGCGAAACCGGTTTCATCAAGCGAGCCAGCGTCGGATTGAGTCAAAGAAAATATCTGACTCACTTGTTGGACCGATCAACTGTCCCGGGTTAAATTTTATCCCTTTCCCTGCGCCTCCGTTCGTTCTTCATTTGCCGCCATGATCTTCCTCGACCATGCCGCGACTTCCCCGCTCGATTCGCGTCTTCTGCCCATGCTGACGTCTGGGCTGGCGATGCCGAGAAACGCCTCGTCTGTCCATCGCCACGGCCAGAAGGCCCGGGCCGCCCTCGAGGGGGCGCGCGAGGCAGCCGCCGAGATCCTTGGCGTCTCCATCAGCGAGGTCGTCTTCACCTCGGGCGCTTCCGAATCCAACAACATGGCGTTGCGGGGACTGGCCGCAGAGGCCCAACGGCACAGGGCTCCGTTCCGGGTGCTCCGGTCGGACCTGGAGCACGCCTGCGTTCGCGAAACCTCGTCGTGGTTGGCGGCAACGGGGGCGGCGGAACTGAACCTATTGCCAGTCCTTCCAAGCGGACAGATCGATCTCTCGGGGGTGCCGTCCGGGCCCTCCCAGTTGCTGTGCCTGATGGCGGTCCAGAACGAAACCGGGGTCGTGCAGCCGCTAGCCGCGGCGCGTGACTATGCGGAGCGCCACGGATTGCTCTGGCTCTGCGATGCCACCCAGGCGGTGGGCCTCATGGACATGCGGCGTGACCAGATCGGGTGGGATTTGCTCTCCTGCTCGTCGCACAAGATTGGCGGGCCGCCCGGTGTCGGCCTGCTGGCGGGGCCGGGACTCAGCCGACTGGAGCCACTCATCACGGGCGGTCCCCAGGAATCGGAGCGCCGCGCGGGGACACAGCCGGTCGCGCTGATCGTCGCCTTTGTCGAGGCGCTTCGGCTGGCCGTGGCCGAGCGCGAACAACGCCGCGCCCACCTTGCGCTGCTTGAGGAGAGCTTCTTCGGCCAACTGGCAGGTGCCCGGATCGACTGGGAGCGAAATGGCGAGGCGGCGCTGGTCGTCCCCGGATACATCAATGTGGGCTTTCCGCCACTGGAGGGGGCCGACCTGGTAATCGGCTTGGACGCGCGGGGATTTTCCGTTTCCAGCGGCGCGGCCTGCGCCACGGGAGTGATGGAACCGTCGCCCGCGCTCAGAGCCATGTTTCCCAATGACGAGGCAAGAACCCGGCGGGCGATTCGCATCACGCCGGGTTCTTCGAACGAACCAAGACAGCTTCAGGCGGTGGCCAGCGCCATCGCCGAATTGGTGTCGAAGGCGAAAGTCGGGTAATTCGTTACGACTTTTCGGGAAGTTCCTTACCCGTCTCGTCGATGATCGATCGAAGAAGGCCTTCCGTGGAGACGGGTGGCGGAGCGGGCGATTCGGGTCTGGAATGGACCCGCTGGACGTCCTTGCCGACTAGGCCAATGGGAGCAAACGCCACCTTCTGGGTGGGAGAGTTTTGCGGGTTGGCCGGGGACGAATTTTCCTGGCCGACCGGTCGCGGGCGAGGCTGTTGGGGGCCGGGACGGGGGGTTCCCATGACAGGCGCCTGGGCGCCGGGGCGATTCGGCTGGAGCGGCCGGACAGTCACGCGGGGTTCGTCCTTCTGCGGCGGTGGAGCCATTGGCGGAGGAGGAGGTGCCGCCCCGCCGAGGCGGATTTTGACTTTGTCGCAGAAAGTTTCGATGCCATGGCGCAGGATCCAGTTTTCGATCTGGGCCAGATCGGCGCCATCGCGCCCTCTACTCTGCAAATCAAGCTTTACAAGCACTCTACGAACTCCCCCGTCGGTTAGGGACTGGGTAAGCATGTAGGAGCTGATCGCGGGTCCAAACTCGCCAAACATCGCTTCGATGCGCGAGACATGCTCCGAGCGCATGTTGTAGACGCTGTCGTCTTTTTCGTTCTGCACAACCCCTTCGGAGCGACTCCGTCCGCCCGTCGATGCCGGGTCGCGCTGGTGAAGGCCGGCGGGGTTGGTGCCAGTGCCGTCCGGGCGCGTGCGGGGATAGGGGGTCGCGGGGCGCGCGGAGGCACCCGAACCGGTATCGCTGGGCAACTGTGGTGAGGCTTCAGGTTCACCCGCCTCGGCGCCCGTGACCTGGCCAACCTGATCCTTGATCTTGTTGAAGAAACTGCGGAAGTCCATCATCCACCGTCGTGGCTTGGAGTTACTGCGAGGAATTCTTCATCTTCTCACGCACTTACCTTGCAAGCTCCATTCCTTCGCCTTTTCTTCTTCGTCGATGGAAATGAAAAGGGCCACCCGAAGGTGGCCCGGAGCAAAACGGAGGGGTTGACGAGGATTAGATGCCGAGGTTGGCAATATGATCCTTCACGTCGGCCTGCTCGTCCTCGTCGTTGATGGCATCGTGGAAAGCTTGCCAGGTGGACTTAGCCTGGGGGAGGAGGTTGGCCTTCTCGTAGCAAACGGCCAGATTGAAGATGGCGTCGGTGAGGGTGGGCTCCACCTCGATGGCGCGGCGGAAATAGCTGATGGCCTCATCCCAGCTTTCCTCGGTGGCGTACTTGTGGCCGAGGTTGTAGTAGTCGGCGGCGCTGGTGATGTCGTTGCCCATTTCCTTCAGGGCAAGAACCCGCTCAGCTGGGCTGAGTGAGTGGATGAGCGTCATGCCGTAGCGGTCGAGGGCCACTTCCGTGTCGAGCCGGAGGGTCTCGCGGTAGCGGTTGAGTTCGCGCTCGTAAAGGTCGGACTTCTTGCTCATGGGGCGATGGACATCCATGCGAGATTGGTGGTGGCCCCTGCGAGGCCAACCTTGGGGGCCAAGTATCTGCGTTCCGGGGCCGGTCCCTGTCGAGGGAAATCGCCCATGGCGAAACAGCCCTTCAAGATCAATGCGTCACCACGGAGGCACGGAGAAAAGCAGAAAAAAGCAAAGATTCGCGGCTTCTTCCGAACTTCCTTTGGGGCTCCCTTTGTCGCATGGTTCGCCCTAGCTCTTCAACTTCTCAAAGACCAGTGCCGACTGACTTGGCGGGCTCAGGTCATCAAGCAGTTCCCCGCTTTTCTCCGTGTCTTGTATATTCCCCAAAACTCCCTTATCGGGGTTTAAGAGGGGTCGAGGGGAGAATGGGGCGGAGCCCCAAG